>JBOHZR010000265.1:0-2205 GCA_050738595.1 Steroidobacteraceae bacterium
GATGCCCGTGAGCAGTGCGAAGGCTCTGACGGCATCCAGCGCGTGCAGCCTCTCGGACGAGTGCATGGCGTCTCTCCCCACCGAGCGAGCGTAAAGGCCAGGGGCGGCCGGCGTTCGCTTTCGAGGACGATCGTGCGCGATGTGCCGCGCCTCCAGGGGCCTATGCGACGGACGCCCCGTGCCGGCCGCTGGAGCGCATACAGGGCGACTGGACGGTCAGTGCAGCCCCGGCGGACAGCCCCAGAACCAAAGGATTGACTTTCTGCAGGACAGACGCTGGACTTGCTCGTCTCGCCGGAAGCGGATCATGGCGGACAAGAAGCAATTCGAGATCATCGAGCGAACGGCGCGGCCGGTTACCCCGCTGCGCATCGTTCGTGATTTGTGTGAGCTCGGTGTCCTGCTCGGCGACAAGCTCCTGGTTCACACCTCGCTGTCGAAGCTCGGCTACGTGTCGGGACTGGCGCACAGCAACACATTGGCAAATGGTGTTCCTTTGCTCATCGCCATGACTCGAGTTTGAAAACCGCACTGGAACAGCAGTGCGCACCATTCCGTGGCGCTCCTGCAATGGAGTCGCCCAAAGCGGCCGCCGCGTGCCAGCATCTCGATATGATCCCAGCATTGGCCGATGCGAAAACGTAGACCGACGTCCGCATCGCCCACGCGGAGCAGCAGCAACCCTGCTGGATGCAACGCTTGGCGCACGCGCTCAAGCACCGCGCGATGCGCATCAGCCTCGATATACTGCAGCACATCCACTATAGCCACCGCGTCCGCCGTACCGAAATCAGCGATGCGGATGTCACCCTGGACGATGTCCGCCGAACTCCCGAGCGCGTGTCGCGCGCGCTCGGCGGTTGCAGCCTTCAGCTCGATGCCGCGGATCGACGCCGCACACGGCGCCGCCGGCCAGTTCGCCGGCCATTCCCCGCGCCGGCTGCAGTCTTGCGCGGCCCGCAGCGTGGCGGCTAGCAGGCCCAGACCGCAACCCAAGTCGAGTATCCTCTGCCGGCCTTGCAGCAGCCCCCGCTCGAGGATTGCGAGATAGATTGGGTCGCCGGCGATTTTGTGACCAGCGAACTCGTAGGTGAAGCGGCCGCAGCGCCGATACGGAGCCCGTGCGGCATCGTGCAATGCGGCTGGCAGCGAGGCGGTCTTGATCGCGGTGTCTCCGTGGTCGCCCTCGTCGGCCACGGATGATTTTCCCAGACGAGTTTGCGGCAGTCAATTTGGTTGCTGTAAGCACGGCACTTGGGCCGCCGACGTTCCCAAGCCCGAAGCTGCCGATCGCGACATGCTCCTGGCTGAGGGCGAATGCCCGACCTCCACGCTAATGTCCCATGTCCGATCTGCGCTCTCTCCGTTCGTCGGCCGAAGAGCTCGATCGCTCGAGATTCGACGCGCGTGGACGGCAGCCGGAGGTCTGAGGCGATCGAACAATTGGCGCTTGCGCGACGTGTGGCGTTTGCGGCCGGTGACACTGAAGTCATGGGAGAATTGGATGATCTCGCGTCACGATTGGCGGTCTAACTTTCTCGACGGAGTTCCAGGTCCAGCCCGGTGAGGTTGATCGGCGGTGCCGCGCACCGCAAGCGCGGGGGAGACCATGTCCGCTTCCCAGTAACTCATGCCTTCTGTCGAACGCCCGGATGTGGCCGAACTGCGACCGTCGCAAGGCTGACCGACCTCAGCAGATGGGCCCGCATGAGTCGGCGCGGACGACAGCACGGTATGATCGGCGCGATGATGAAGTCGCGGTGGATGAGGTAGGGTTCTCGCCTCGGTCGGCGCGGCCACGTTCTCCTGGATGGCGTGCGGATGGTTGGGGAGTCGTTCACGGAAGCGCGCCCGGAGGCGCGACGCGCGGGAGGACCCCCTCTCCGGGAGGATCAGGATCGTGAACACAAGTCACGACGCCGCGATAGCTGTTGTCCTCCATTGGTCCGCTGCCGCCGCTCCGGATAGCGACGACGTGGTATGAAGCATGGGGGTCAGGGTCGTCAGATATGGCGACAGTGGCGGACCATACGTAATCCCCTGCCCAGTCCGGGGGCAAGGCGTTGGCGTGTCTCGCGTAGAGACGTTCCAACGCAGCCGCTGTCGGAAGACGCCAGCCTAGCTGGCCGTCGATCGTACTCTGAGTGCAATATGAGTTGGCGTCTGCCCAATACGCCCTATGGCTTGGGAACGTCCATATTAATC
>JBOHZR010000266.1:0-11313 GCA_050738595.1 Steroidobacteraceae bacterium
GCGCACAGCATCAGAATGCTCATCGGCGCCGCGAGTGATCGCGCGAATACGAGCCCGGCGGGTCTTGGCATGAGTGCTCCCGGTCGTCGATGCAGACGAGCGGTCAAGCATACCCCGCTACGGGGCATCCGTAATCTCGCGGTTGAGATCGTGCTTCGATGGGCCGGCGGAACCGCAGCGCTTCTCAGGGGTCTTATACATGTCATGGGTCCTCACGATGGAGAGCGCTATGAGCGACAGGAAAGTTACGAACTTTATCGCCGTCATCCTCGGATGCTCGATGCTCGCCGCGGGCACGACGGCTGCCTTCGCAGCTTCCGATACGAGTCAGCCCACGCGTTCGGACGTGCAGATCACACACCGGGTGATGACGGATCTCACCCGCCAGATGCCCGATTCGTTCGTCGGTCTCAAGGTCGAGACTCAGAACGGCATCGTCACGCTGAGCGGGCGCGCGGACACCGGAATCTCCAAGCTCAAGGCGGAGCAGGCCGCTCGCCGGGTCTCGGGCGTCACCGACGTCAAAGATCACCTGCGGATCGCGATGTAGCGCGGGGCTGCAGGGCGGTGTAGCGCGGGCGTTTTGGGGCCGGCGGCGTTGCCGGTTGCGGCGCGCCTCCGGCCCCCGCGGCCCGATGGGAACGAGCGATTCGTCAGGGATCGAGCGACGCCAGAACAGCGTCGAGCTCGCGTTTGCAGGTCTCGAGCGGCGAGCTGTTGAGCGACGGCGCATCACCGCTTGGATCATCGAGTGTCGCGGGCGCCGCCCGCAAAGGAGCGGCCCGTAGGGGGGCCGTCCAAGGCGCGGTGATCCGCAGCGGAGCGGTGAACAGCGCGGTCGACTGCGAAGGCGGGGTGGCCGGCGCTTTCGCAGCAGGCTGCAGCATTGGGGAGACTTTCACAGCGGCCTCCGACGGTCGGGCTTCGCATTCTTCGGGCGCGATTGCTCTGGCGCGCCAGATCAGCAACCCTCGTGCCCGAGCTTGCGCTCCATGGCTCGCGTGTCTCGCGGCTCTGGCGATGGTGCCGCCGTGGCGAGGCGGCGCACTCAGCGGGCGAGGTCCTCCCGCACATAGGCGGCAACGTTCGCCGCGTCCTGACCGCTCAGTAGATTGGGATAGAGCTTCGGCATGGGCGCTTTCGGGCGCTCGATCGCGCGGAGCGTGCGCGTGCGGCCGAGGCGAGCCGCCACATTGCTCAGCCCGTGACCGCTGATCAGATCACCGTCCGGGCCGTGGCAGCTCGCGCACACTTGAATGTAGATGCGCTGCCCGGCTATCGGGTCCGGGACCCCGGCCGAGGGGCCGGCGGATGCGCCGGAGGAGTCGCCCACGCCCGGCGAGGCAGAGCCGGTCGCCTGCCGCGCGAGCTCGGGATCGAGCGACATGATGACGACGCTCGGCAAGCCGAGCGCGCCGAACGCCATACGCGAGACATTGCCCGATGCGAAGGCGACGTATTGCCGGCTGCCGATCGCATACGTCACGACCCCGCCTGCGAGCGCTCCGCCCGTCGGAATCTTGCGCAGCAGCCGGCCCGTGCGGCTATCGAACACGAGGAAATTCCCGGCGATATCCCCCGTCAGCGTCACGCCGCCCGCCGTCGGCGTCACGCCGGCGATGACGGGCTTCTCAGCGTGATAGCGCCAGCGCACCTGGCCCGTCTCGCTGTCGAGCGAGGTGACCCAGCCGGTGATCGGGCCGTCCGGCTTCACCGTGCCCCCGAAGCTCGCCTGGTCGGCGGAGTAGTGCGTGGTGCCGAGCTTGACGATGAAGCAGGCATCGACGGCGCCGGTGACCAGCGTGTGATTGAGAGTGTCGAGCGCCGGTCCGTTCCACTCGACGCCGCCCGCGTAACCCGGGCAGATGCGCACGCCCTCGGGCGTTGCGCTCTTGTGGTATGCGGAGAAGGTCGTGACGGCCGTGCGGAATATCATCTGATGCGTATCGCGATCGACCGCCGTGACATAGCCGTCCTTGCCGCCGAACGCGACGACATCGCGCACCTTGCTATCCCGATACAGCACCGGCGCGGCGACGAGGTCCTGATCCTGCCAGTCCTCCTGCGTCGTTTGATACCACCATTTGAGAGCGCCGGTGCGCGCATCGAGCACGACGATGGAATCGGTGAAGAGATTGCGCCCGGGCCGGTATGCCTTGTCGATGTCGGGCCAGGGATTGCCGACGGGCACGAAGAGCTCACCGGTGGTCACATCGAGCGATGAGGCGCCCCAAACACCCCCGCCGCCGGTCTTCGCCGATTGAGGCCGCTTCCAGGTGTCCGCGCCCTTCTCGCTGCCCATCGGGATGGTATCGAATCGCCACAGCTCCCGGCCGGTCGCCGCGTCGTACGCCATCACCCGTCCACGCGCCCCGAGCTCACTGCCGCTGATGCCCATGTACACGATGCCGTTCCACGCGAGCGGCGCCGCGGAAGCGGCCTCGCCGAGCCGCGGGGCGCCGATCACGTCTTCCCACAGCAGCCGTCCCGTTGCCGCATCGAGAGCAATGAGACGCGCATCGCCCGTGCCGCGGAAGACACGGCCATCCAGCACCGCGATGCCCCGGTTCGAGGGAGAGTAGCGCGCCTCCTGCGGCACATACTGATGCTTCCAGCGAATGGCGCACGTCCTCGCATCGAGCGCGATCGTCGCGAGCCCGGTGTCGGTGTAGATCGTTCCATCCGCAACGATCAGACCGGCCTCGAACGTCGTCGGGCCGTCGATCTGCACGCGGCAGACCTCGCCGAGCCGAGCGACGTTGGCCGGCGTGATTTGCCTGAGCGGCGAGAAGCGCTCGCCGTTGAGGTCGCGATTGATGGTGAGCCACTGTCCAGCCGGCATCGCCTGCGCAGCCGAGCGCGCCGTCGGCGGCGGCGCAACTCGATGTGCGACCCTCGCTGTGGCGCTCTCTGCGTCGGTTGCCGCGGGAATCGGCGCGGCGCTCGATGCCGGGGCGCTGAGGGCACCGGCGACGGCGACCGCGAGAGCGGCCAGCGTCCTGAGCGGAGATTTCATGGTCTCAATACTCTTTGAACCCGTCCCGTCGAGCGGCGGGACTTGGCAGGTGCAGCCCGGTGCTCCAGCCCGGGCGCATGCCATAGGGCACGCTGAGCAGCACCGCCTCGACCTGGCTGATCTCGCCGCGGCCGTTGACCTCGAAGAGCTCCTGCGCCATCCAGGTCCAAGGACCCGTATTGCGCACCGTCACGAGACGCCCGTCCTTGAGGTGGTATGAGCGCACCGTCGCATCATGGTCGAGAAAGACGCCCGTGTAGACGAGTCCGCGCTCGGTGTCGACGGCGAGCACGCGTCGATTACGCAGACGCGTGTCCTCGTGGTAGTAGCCGAGCGCGAATGCCTTGCGGCAACTGTAGTTCGCCGGTCCGGGCTTCGCCCCTGGAGCAACGGGCCTGCCCGTCGTCTGCGCTCCGTCTTCGAGCCGCAAGCAGTCCTTCGCGAAAGGCGGCGGATTCTCACCGGTATTGTTCTCGATTCCGGTGAAATAGCGGTTCACGGTCGCGGCGAGCTGCGCGCGTGAGTGCCGCTCGTTGGGCGGCAGAATCGCGAGAAACTGAGGCCGCGGCGCATCGCCCAGCCGATCCTCCCGCCCGAGGGGGCTCGAGCTTCCCCCGACAGTCCCCGAGAGCCGTGCGATGACGCTCTCCATCTCGGTGATCTTTTCGTCGACGACCTTCAAGCGGGTCGCGACGAGGACCGGCGCGCCGTTCTCGCGCGCCTTCGCAAAGAAGCCGATCGTGTCCGCGCCGGGATCGGCGACGTACAGGCGGTACTTGCCGAGCTCGTCGGCCGTGCGCCAGAGGCCATCGGGCAGCGTGAGCTCCACGCCGTTCTCCGTGTAGCGAGCGCCCCGGGCGATCGGCGCCTTCGAGGGATCGTGAGCGATCATCGCCGCGAGGTACTGCTCGGCGATGCGCTCGAGGCAGGCTCGATCGCAGCTGCTCGCTGCCGATACCGTTCGAGGCCAAGCGGCCCACCCCATCGCGATGCAGCAGGTTGCAGCGAACACCACCGCACACGCACGATTGCTCACTCTCATGCTCGATCCCCCCTCTCGTTCGGCCTGATTCTCCGAATATAGCGCGGCGGCGATCATTCGCGCATGCAGCGCTCGAACCGCCCGTTCACCCGGTGCGCGTACCAGTCCGTCGTGAGCGCTCGTTCGATCTTCGGCCCATGCAGCCGAATTTGCGGCACCGACGCACGCGGCTGACGCCGTCCGCTCTCGCGGTCGGCGAGCGCGAACACGCGGCGGTAGAGCGCGCTCTGCTCGAACGCACGCGTCGTGCCCTGCTCGAGGGCTGCGTGAATCTCCGCCGGGCTCAGCTGCAGCCGCCGCGCGAGCCGATCGAGCACTCGTTCGGTGGTGCCGACATCGCTCGCGGCGCGGTTGCCGGCGAGCAGCGCGCCCTCTCGGGCGAGCAGCCCCCCCGATGCGGCTGGGAGCAGTGCGCCATCGGGCCTCAAGGGCTCGTGGGCGGCGATGGCCGCCGCGCGCTGGAACGCCGCATTGCGGCTCGCATATTGGCCGGCATTGTAGTCGGCGAAGCGAAAGAGATACCGGTCGTACGGGGCCTGGTAGCCGAGCAGGTGCGCGATTCCGAAGTAAAGACTCGCCCGGCGGGTGAACAGCTCATCGCGAATGCTGCCGTGGGTTGCGAACGGGTATGGCGCGAGGCGCTCGAAGCGCTCGGCAAACGCGCCGTTCACCTGCATCGGTCCGCGAGTGCGGATGGGGTTCCAACCCGAGAACAACCGGCGCCCGAGCGGTACCTGACCGACGAAGTCCTCGTAGGTGTCGCTCAGCTGCTTCTCCGTGCGGGCCGCGCTGATCCGCGCCGCGTACGTGCGCCCGTCGGAGGATTCGAGGTCGAGCGCCGCATGCACGAGGACGCGCGGCACGTTTGCATTTGCGGCACGCTCGTCGATCTCACGCCAGGCGCGCCGGCCGAGCTCGGGAATGACTGGATCGACGCGAAATCCCGACTCCTGATCGATGACGGCGACGACGGCGCAGAGGTGCTCGCGGGTCGGTGCGATGCGCAGCGCAGCGAACGAATCGCGGATATCGGCCGCCCACTCGGCGCGGTTGCGCACCGCTTGCGGCAGCAGCGCAGCGATGGATGCTCGAACGTCCTCGGGCGTCGGACGCGCCGAGCCGCTGCGAGGCGGCGGGCTCGTGCAGCTCGCAAGGAGCAGGCCACAGGCCGCGACACACGCCGGCAGAAATCGTGCTTGCACGGTCTCGTCGTATGAGGGCGGATTACTTTCCGATCACCACTCCCCATGGCGAGCGGCCGACCGGGATCTTCTTGACGACTTTCAACGTCCTGGTATCGACGACCGTCACGTCGTTCGAGGGTCCGTTGGCGGTGTAGATGTACCGATGATCCGGCGTGAGCGCGAGACCCCAGGGGCGCTTACCGACAGGGATTTCCGCAACGAGGCGCGGGCCCTCGAGCGAGATGACCGCCAACATGCCACCGCGGCCCGTGACGGCGTACAACCGCCGGCGCGCGGCATCGAGCACGAGGGAAGCCGGCAGGTCCTTTCCCAGACGCAGCTGCACCACCTTCATGGGCATCCCGTCGGGCACCGCGAACCGGTACACCGTGCCGTCCGCCTCACCCGGGACGTAAGCGGTGCGCCCGTCCGGCGTGAAGACGATGTCGCGCGGCCGGAATCCGACCTTCACGGTGTGCTCGACCTGCAATGTTTTCGTGTCGATCAGCGAGACCGTACTGTCCGTCTCGTTGGTGACGGCAACCCAGGCGCCGCGCGGGGAGACCCGTACGCCCTCGGGCTCCCGCCCGACGGGAACGCGCTTCAGCACGGTCGCACTCGGCACGTCGACCACCGAGGCCGTTCCTGCGTCCTCGTTCGCCACATAGAGCCGCCGCCCGTTGCGGCTGATGTCGAAGCGCTCCGGGTCGGAGCCTGCCGGCAGGAGGTGCAGCAGCTTGAGCGAGCGGGTGTCGACCACCGCGATGCCGTCCGCGGAGAAATCGTGTGCGAGCTTCGCGCACTGCTCATCGGGCATCGTCGGCGGGCATTTAGGCCTTCCGCTCACCGCCACGTAAAGGCGCGACCCATTGGGGCTCAGTTGCATACCGCGCGGCCGCTTGCCGACCTCGACCGTCGCGATGACCGCTTCGCGAGCGGTATCGATCACGGAGACCGAGTGCCCATCCTCGTTGGACACATACGCGCGACCCGCTCGAGCGCAAAGCGGCAACAGAAACAGACAGAAGGCAGCGCACGCGGCCGGCGCAATCCTCACACGTAAGCGCATCGAGCTCTCCCCAGGGGTCTGCGACCCGTTGAGTATGTCATTGCCGCTCTCGACACGCATTTGAGCCGAACACCCAAGGGAGTTTTTCCCGATGTGGGCCCGAGAGTATCGGTTGGCCGCTTCGTGGCGAGACTCCGCGCTGGTCGCGGCGGTGACGGTGGCAGCCGCAATCCTCTGCGCGCAATCGAGCTGCAGGAAGCCGAGCGCAAGGCGCTCGCTCGCGAGCTCCACGACGAGCTCGGACAGTATCTCAATGTGATCAAGCTCGATGCATTCGCGGCGGAGCTCGCCGATCTCATCCGCGGGCTCCGCCCCGTGGGTCTCGATGACCGCGCTCAGCTCGAACTCGTGGGTCGGTGTCGTGTAATCCGCCGCGGCGATATCGCGGCGCTCGGACTCGATACGCGCATCGCTCAGGGTCTGAGAGGCAGGAGCGATGTCGCCATATCTCTTACTACACTTTAATAAAACTTTATAACATTCTGTTTGTAAAATATTTAAATTCACACGCAAACGCAGGCCCACGCTGTCACAAGCGAGCGTGCGATGGCGCTTGTTACAGGCCCGACTGAGGCCACCGCGGGAACACTCGGGTGGACAACTTGTCGATCTATTGGCTAAATGTGACGACTATCACAAAGCGCAACCTGAGCATCAGGCCCATTGGCGCCGGAAAGCGAGTCCGGTCCGAAAACGGGAGTTTCATACAAGAACCTTCACGCTTGGCGTGTGAATCTTCGTAGCTTGCGCATGAACAGGACGACAATGAACGCTGACCTCCAGCTCTCGGAGCAGATCAGTGCATTCGCCTCCTCGGTCGAGGGCACGAGTCTGTATCTGCTCCGGGCCATCGAGGAGACCGTCGACGCACTTGCCGCCGAGGAGAAGAGCTCTTGCGCGCAAGCGCGGAGGTCGGATGCGGGCTGCAGAAGCGGATGGCCAACCTGGCAGTCGTGTCAGGGCCGCCGATGGACCCGGACGATGCCGCGATCAACGCGCTGGAAAGTAGCTACCGGGGGCTCGAAGAGATGCTGCCGCGGATGCTAGCGAAAAAGGGCTCCATTGACCGAGATGGGAACCTGGGCGGCGACCACTGCGAGCGGCTTCACGACGCCTACGATTCGTGGCTTTCCGCTGCTGGGGCTTTGATCGAGCTGCTCAAGGACCTGCGCGCGAGCGTTATCGGCCACGACTTGGCGGTCGAACGCGCGATGGACGACTCGGAAAGCTTCAGTTCGGTCGAAGGCCTCCTCGAGTCGCTTCACGGCGGAAAGTCCGTACTGCCTTGACCCGTGTCGGGAGCGGCGGACCCGTAAATCTCAAGCTGGTCGCGGACCAAGCGATTTCAGCGCGAATACGGCAAGCTCGCCCCCGAGCTTCGCGCCACCGTCGACAGCAAGCTGAAGGATCTGGCACAGAACCCGATGCCGCGCGGGCTCAGGTTCGAGAAGCTCAAGGGTTACTCCGACCCCGACGTCTACTCGATCCACGTCAGCGGCAATTATAAACTCAGCATGGAGATAAGCGGCTCACGCGCCATATTGAGGCGAGTCGCTACGCACGACGAGATCGATCGGCAGCCGTAGGAGGGCGCCGGCCGTTGAGCGCCATCCCGGTGTGTCATCGTCAACGGTGGCGATGGCGCGGCTCATCGAGCTCGGGCACGGGGAGGTGTGGGCGGCGGAACCCGGCGAGCGACTGCGATGCCGCGTGTGCGGTCGCAAGGGCGTCGATGTGCAGCGGCACGGGCCGCCGTTCCCGTCGGAGCGTGCTCGCGAGCTCGAACGGCGTGACGCCGAACTGCGCGAGAAGGTGCGGCCTTTCAAGCCGCGCAACCCGCCGTAGGAGTGATCCGGCACCGCGGCTGTTACAGTGATCGCTTTGTAGAAGCGCCAAGGGGAGAGTGCCCGTGCTTCCCTGATACCCCCAACAGGGAATCACATGGGGGGGTACTTGAACCGAAAAATGCCCCCGCGTGGCGGGGTAAGCGGGAATTTCTGGGGTTTCAGCGCAGGGAGCGGAGCGGACGAGGGCGGACGGCGGCGAAAGCTCAGATGGTGCCCGGGGCCGGATTCGAACCGGCACGGGGTTTCCCCCAAGGGATTTTAAGTCCCATGCGTCTACCAATTTCGCCACCCGGGCAGGGTCTGCGACATTTGATGCGAGGCTCGAATATTAGCGGGAGTCCGAGCGTGGGCCTTGAGACAGTCCCGGCTTTGCCCTGCGCATCGTTGCGGCATTGGCGCACCGCCGTGGCGATGTCACCAAATCAGGGACCGCTGTAACCAACGGGCGGGGCGGTGACACCAGGAGCCAAAGCGTGATGGCGAAGGCCCTCGAGTGGCGCTAAGCCCCTGAATTTGAGAGACTATCATATCTCTCGCAGCGCGTACGCGCGCTGTTCGGGCGCGAATCCTTCGCGCCGCGAAATCGGCCGGGGGGCCATGTCCGAGTTGTCATTGCGAGCCGAGAATCTCCATGTCTGGCGCGGCGAGCGCCACGTGCTGCGCGGGCTCGCGCTCGCTGTGGCGAGCGGCGAGGTGCTGCAGGTGACCGGCGCGAACGGGGCAGGCAAGACGAGCCTGCTGCGGGCGCTCTGCGGTTTGCTGCACCTCGAGGCCGGCCGTATCACGTGGGGCGGGCGGGATGTGCGCCAGGACCTGTCCGGCTTTCATGCCTCGCTCGCCTATCTGGGACACGACCCCCCGCTCAAGGCGGACCTCACCGCATCCGAGAACATCCGCTACTGGGTGGGTCTGCGGCGGCGGGTCAAGGCGCCGGAGATCACGAAGACTCTGGAGTCGGTCGGTGCCGCGGGTCTCGCCGACCGGCTCATCAGAACGCTCTCCGCCGGGCAGCGGCGCCGGGTCGCCTTCGCCGGCGTGCTGCTGCTCGCCGCGCCGCTCTGGCTGCTCGATGAGCCGACCACGCATCTCGATGCCGGCGGCCAGCATCTCGTCGGACAGTTGATCGAGCAGCACGTGCGCGCGGGCGGCCTCGCGGTGACCGCCGTTCATCACGAAATCGCGGTGAGTCCCGAGCGCGTGCGGCGGCTCGAGCTTTCACGCCGATGAACGCGACGGCCACCCTGCTCGCTCCCCGGGCCGACACCCCCTCGGCGCTCGACGTCGCGGGGCTCGCGCTCGCGCGCGATCTGCGCCTCGCGTTCCGCAAGCGCGACGAGATCCTCCAGCCGCTCGCCTTCTTCGCCGTGGTGATGACGCTCTTTCCGCTCGCCATCTCGCCCGAGCTCTCGCGGCTGCGCGAGATCGCACCCGGTGTGCTTTGGGTTGCGGCGCTCCTGGCCGCGCTGCTTGCTCTGGAGTATCTGTTCCGCGACGATGCGCGCGATGGGACACTCGAGCAGTACGCGCTCTGCGGCCGCTCGCTCACTTGGCTCCTTTATGCGAAGACGGTGGCCCACTGGGTGCTCACGGGGCTGCCGCTCGCATTGCTTGCGCCGCTCGCGGGGATGGCGCTCGGTGCACCTGCGCATGCGGCGGCGGGCATCGTGGTCACGCTCGCGATCGGCACGTTCGCCCTAAGCTTGATCGGCGCGATCAGCGCCGCGCTCACGCTCGGCACCCGCCGCGGCGGAATGCTTTTGTCGCTGCTGACCTTGCCCCTGGCGGTGCCGATCCTCATCTTCGGGGCACAGGCGACGGAGCTTGCAATGCGAGCGCAGAGCTTTGCAGCTCCGCTCGAGCTGCTCGCCGCCTTCGCCGTGCTCGGCGTGACACTGGCGCCGCTCGCCGCGGCGGCCGCCGTACGCATAAGCCTGGAGTAGTCTTCTCGATATGAGCTGGACGTGGTTTCACCGTTTGGGATCGCCACCGCACGTGTACCGCCTGGCGCGCACCTTGACGCCGTGGTTTGCCTGGCCGGCGGCGCTGCTGATCCTGGCAGGACTCTACGGCGGCCTGGTGCTCGCGCCGCCGGACTACCAGCAGGGCGACGGGTGGCGAATGATCTACATGCACGTGCCGACCGCCTACTTGTCGATCATGATCTACACGATCATGGGCGTCGCCGCGGCGGTGGCGCTCATCTGGCGGATGAAGGTAGCGCATGCGGTCGCCGCGAGCTGTGCGCCGATCGGGGCCTCGTTCACCGTCGCTGCGCTCGCGACCGGGAGCCTGTGGGGGCGACCGATGTGGGGGACCTATTGGCAGTGGGACCCCCGCCTCACCTCGGAGCTTCTGCTGTTGTTCCTTTTCCTCGGCTACATCGGCCTGCGCTCGGCATTCGACGACATCCAGCGCGCGGACCGGGCGAGCGCGCTGCTCGCGGTCGTCGGCCTCGTCGACGTGCCGATCGTCCATTTCTCGGTCATCTGGTGGAACTCACTTCACCAGGCGTCGTCTCTTCTGAGGCTGGGTGGACCGACCATCTACAGCGCCGCGATGCTCGTGCCGCTGCTGCTCATGATTTTCGGCTTCATGCTGTACTTCTTCGCCATCCTGCTCATGCGCCTGCGCGGTGAGGTCCTGCGCCGCGAGCGCGCCGCGAGCTGGGTCAAGGAGGCTCTCGCCACATGACGGCGCGCAGGCTCACATGACTGCAATCACCCACTTCCTCGCGATGGGCGGCTACGCGCGCTTCTTGTGGCCTTGCTACGGAATCACCTTCGCCGTGGTATTCCTCAATATCTACTGGGCGCGCCGGCTGCTCGCGCGCGCGCGCTCGGAAGCGAAGCGCCGCCTCGCCATGCGTGAGGAGTGGGTCCTTCAGGAGAAGCAAGCATGACTCCGCGCAGACGTCGCATGTTCCTGGTCATCGGCATCCTCGTGGGTGTGGGCGTCTCGGGCGCGCTCGCACTCACTGCGTTTCGCCAGAACGTCACCTTCTATTTCGTACCTTCGCAGGTCGCCGCAGGGCAGGTCCGTGGCGATGAGCACTTCAGGCTCGGCGGCATGGTCGAGAAGGGCAGCGTGCAGCGCTCGCCGGGAACTCTCAAAGTGCGCTTCGAGGTGACGGACTTCAAGCACGCCGTGCCGGTCGT
>JBOHZR010000267.1:0-39477 GCA_050738595.1 Steroidobacteraceae bacterium
CGGAGCGTACTGTTTCTGCTTCATGACCTCGCGCACGCGCTGGCCGCGCTCGAGCTGCCGGCGCGTGGACTCGTCGAGGTCGGAGGCGAACTGCGAGAACGCCTCGAGCTCGCGGAACTGCGCGAGAGCGAGGCGGATGCCGCCGCCCAGCTTGCGGATGATGCCGGTCTGCGCCGCGCCGCCGACGCGCGAGACGGAGATGCCGGCGTTCATCGCGGGCCGGATGCCGGCGTTGAACAGATCGCTCTCGAGGAAGATCTGGCCGTCGGTGATCGAGATGACGTTCGTCGGGACGAACGCCGTCACATCGCCCGCCTGCGTCTCGATGATCGGCAGGCCGGTGAGCGAGCCCGTCCGGCCCTTCACCCGCCCGCCCGTCGCCTTCTCGACGTAGTGCTCGTTGACGCGCGCGGAGCGCTCGAGCAGGCGCGAGTGCAGGTAGAACACATCGCCCGGATATGCCTCGCGGCCCGGAGGCCGGCGCAGCAGGAGCGATATCTGCCGGTACGCCCAGGCCTGCTTCGTCAGGTCGTCATAGATGATGAGCGCGTCCTCGCCCTCGTCCATGAAGAACTCACCCATCGTGCAGCCGCTGTACGGCGCGATGTATTGCAACGAGGCCGGCATGGAGGCCGAGGCCGCGACGATGATCGTGTGCTTGAGCGCATCATGCTCCTCGAGCTTGCGCACGACGCCGGCGATCGAGGACTGCTTCTGCCCGATCGCGACGTAGATGCATTTGATGCCGCTCGACTTCTGATTGATGATCGTGTCGACGGCGAGCGCGGTCTTGCCGGTCTGGCGGTCGCCGATGATGAGCTCGCGCTGGCCGCGGCCGATCGGCACCATCGAGTCGATCGCCTTGTACCCGGTCTGCACGGGCTGGTTCACGGATTTGCGATGGACGACGCCGGGCGCGACGCGCTCGATGGGCGCATTGCGCTCGGCCTCGACCGGTCCCTTCCCATCGAGCGGCCGGCCGAGGGCGTCGACGACGCGGCCGAGGAGCGCCCGTCCGACGGGCACCTGCAGGATGCGGCCGGTCGTCTTGACCGTCTCGCCCTCGCAGAGGTGCTCGTAATCGCCGAGGACCACGGCGCCGACCGAGTCCTGCTCGAGGTTGAGCGCGAGGCCGAAGGTGTTCCCCGGGAACTCGAGCATCTCGCCGTAGCGCGCATCCGCGAGGCCGTAGATTCGGCAGATGCCGTCGGTGAGCGAGACGATCGTGCCGACGTTGCGGGCTTCCGTCGGGGATTTGAAGTTCTCGATCCGCTGCTTGATGAGATCGCTGATCTCGGTTGCTTTGATCGCCATATGATCCTCTTACTCGGTGAGCTCGTACGCCATGCGCTCGAGCTTGCTGCGCACCGATCCGTCGATCACCAGGTCGCGGCAGCGCAACACGGCGCCGCCCAGCAGCCCGGAGTCGACCTCGCAGTGCAGGCGCACTCGCCGCTTCAGCCGTCGCTCGAGCGCTCCGGCCAGCTGTCCGCGATGCGCCTCATCGAGCGGTGCCGCGGATGTGATCACCACGTCGGCCACGCCCTCCGCCTCGTCCTTGAGCTGCTCGAACAGCGCCGCGATTTCCGGCAGAAGCGCGAGCCGGCGGTTCTCGGCGAGCGTATAGATGAAATTCCGCCCAGGCTCCCCGAGGCGCTCGCCGGCGACGTCGAGAATGAGCTGCGCGAGATCGCGCGGAGCGACCCCCGGATTGCCGAGAAGCTGCTCTACGCGCGGATCACGCACGACGCTGGCGGCGGCGGTAAGTCCGTGCGACCACTGCGCGAGCCGGTCCGATACGCGCGCCTCCTCGAAGGCCGCCTTCGCGTAGGGCCGTGAAACCGTCGCCTTGTCCGTCGCCATGCTCTAGCGTCCCCTCGTATCGACAGCGCGCATCGCTGCAGAGCTCCTAGAGTTGTGCAGCCAGCTTGTCGAGCAGATCGGCATGTGCGCGCGCATCGATCTCGCGCTCGAGCAGCTTCGATGCCGTGTCCACGGCGAGCCGCGCCACATCGCGCCGCAGGCGCTCGCGCACGCGGGTCGCCTCGAGCTCGATCTGCTGCTGCGCGGCAGTGACGAGCCGCTGGCCCTCGGCGGCCGCGGTTTGCTTCGCCTGCTCGATCATCTCGTTCGCGCGGCGCTGCGCCTGCTCGACGATCTGATGCGCGCGGTCGCGTCCCTCGCGCAAGAGCGCCTCGGAACGCTGCTCCGCCTGAGCGAGCTCGGTCTGGCCCTTCTCGGCCGCGGCCAGGCCCAGCGCGATCTTGCGCGTGCGATCATCCACCGCGCACATGATGTTGGGCCACACCCATCTCATCGTGAACCAGACGAGCAGCGCGAACACCACCATCTGGATCACGAGCGTCAGGTTGAAGTTCACCCTGTGTCTCCTCGAGCTCGCCTCGATATCAGTGCGCTGCGAGCTGGTACGCAGACACGAACGGATTCGCGAACATGAAGAACAGCGCGAATGCGATGCCGATGAAGGCCACGGCATCGAGGAGCGCCGCGACGATGAACATTCTCACGAGCAGCGCTGGAGCGAGCTCGGGCTGCCGAGCCATGCCCTCGAGGAATCGGCCGCCCAGGATGCCGAAGCCGATCGCCGTTCCGAACGCGCCCATGCCGAATATGAGTCCGCATGCGAGCGCCGTCATGGCCTGGATGTTTGCGATGTTGCTCATTGAGTTCTCCTGACAGAAAGGCGTGCGAGGATAAGGATCGGCATCGTCAGTGATGGGTCTGCGATGCCTGCGATAGATAGACGATGGTCAGCATCATGAAAATGAAGGCCTGCAGCAGCGCGATGAAGGCATCGAAGAGCGACCAGCCGAAGCCGAGGACCACCTGCAGGCCGATCCAGCCCCAGCCCTCCGGGGTGTGCAGCGCGGCCGATCCCCTCGAGAGCGTGAGCAGTGCGATGAGGGCGAAGACCATCTCCCCTGCAAACATGTTCCCATAGAGTCGCAGGGCGAGCGAAACCGGCCGAGCGAGGAAGCTCGGGACCTCCATCAGGAGATTGACCGGTACGTAGACAGCCTGCAGCAGGACGTTGTGGCTCTTGAAGGGACTGAGCGCGAACTCGCCGATGAACCCGCCGAATCCCTTCATCTTCACGCTGTAATAGAGAATGAGCACGAACACGGTGAGCGACAGGCCGAAGACGATGTTGAGGTCGGTGCTGGGGACGATCCGCAGATGCTCGAAACCTGCCGCCTGAGCTGCGTGCGGGAGGAAATCGATCGGAATGACGTCCATCAGGTTGAACAGGAGAACCCAGCAGAAGATCGTGAGCGCGAGGGGCGCGATGAGCCGGCTCTTGCCTTGGTAGGCGTCGTGGACCTGCGAGTCGACCCATTCGACGACCCATTCGACGAATCCCTGGAATCTGCCCGGCACGCCCGCAGTCGCCTTGCGCGCCGCGAGGTACGACACCCCGCCGAAGAGCACCGCGAGCAGCACCGAGAAGAAGACGCTGTCGTAATTGATGACGGCGAAGTCCGCGATCCCGTGCGGCGCCTGGTTCGTGAGGAAGGTGATGTGGTGGACGATGTACTCCGTCGGATTCGGAGCCGTTTCCGCCACTTGCCCGAGAATGCCTTGAGTGATACCGAGATTCACGCAATCGCCTCAATCAACCTTGTGCTTCGCCGAGCGGCCGCGGCAGGACGACAGGCCGCCGCAGCATCCCGCCAAGCGCAACCCAGTACACGAGGAACGTGGCGCCGTACGCGGCGAACATCGCGCCCGGAGAGGGGCGCATGAAGTGCCATGCCGCGACGAACAGTCCGATCATCAGAAGGAGCTTTACGAGCTCGCCGAGAAAGAAAGCCGCCAGGATCATGAGGGCGCTGCGAGGGGTCCTCCCGAAGGCGATGGCCGCCATCGCGAGGCTCGCCGCCGTGCCGATCCCGCCGCCGAGCAGCGCCGAGACGGCACCCTTTGAGCCACCCACGACGAAACTCACGAGCGCGGCGAGGAGCGTGACTCCCGCCTGCCCGAGCACGATCCCGAAAGCCAGTCGCCGCGCAGCGAAGGATGGACGCGAACCGTTCGGCAGCTCGATCGTGAGCGCCATCTGCTTCAAGGACTCCCGAACAATTGTGTGTGACACGCGCCGACACGCGCCGCTCGCCCCATCCCCCCACGCTCCGGCGTGTCACTCGACGTGCGTAGGATCCTCGCCGTGCCGCGCAAGAAGAAAGCGGCTCGGTTCGCGCTCCCGGAAGGGAAGAAAAGGCTCGGCTTTTACTTTATCTTCCGGCCACTTACGAATGGCCGGGCGATAAAGCCGCGGAATTATAGAGAGCCTCGTTGGAAAAGGCTACCCGCCGCGCGGGGCATGCCCGCGGCGCTCATTGGATGTGGGCGAGAATCCCGTCGAGCTCCTCGAGACTGCTGTAATCGATGACGAGGCGGCCCTTGCCCGAGCCCGAGTGGCGGATCGCGACACGCGCGCCGAGCTTCTCGGCGAGGTCCCGCTCGAGGCGCTGCACATCCGGATCGGACGGCGGTTCATTCGAGGCTTCCGCGGACTGTCGCGGTGCGAGCATGCGTCGCACGATCGCCTCGGTTTCGCGCACCGAGATGCTCTTCTTCGCGACCAGCGAGCCGACCTCGGCCTGCTGGCGTCTCCCGGGCAGCGCGAGCAGCGCCCGCGCATGACCCATCTCGAGCTCGCGCCGCTCGACGAGCTCGGCGACCTCGGGCGCGACGTCGAGCAGACGCAGCAGGTTGCTCACCGCGGCGCGCGAGCGGCCGACCGCGTCCGCCGCCTGCTGATGGGTCATCTGAAACTCGCGGATCAGGCGGTCGAGCGCGCGCGCCTCCTCGAGGGGGTTCAGATCCTCGCGCTGGATGTTCTCGATGAGCGCGACCGCGATCGCCGCCCCGTCGGGAATGTGGCGGATGACGGCCGGGATCTCGGTGAGACCCGCCATTTGTGCAGCGCGCCAGCGGCGCTCGCCCGCGATGATCTCGTACTTGGCGCCCTGCGCCGACAGCTCGCTGTCCGTAGGACGCACCACGATCGGCTGCACGACTCCCTGAACCTTGATGGAGTCGGCCAGCTCCTGGAGCGACTCCGGCCGCAGGTCGATTCGGGGCTGATAGCGGCCACGCTGCAGCTGGTCGAGCGGAATTCTCGCGAGCTGCTCGGATGCCGGCGCAGCGGCGAGCGCCGGGGCCGGCGCCGCAGGCGGAACAGCGCTCGGACGGAGCGCGGCAGACCCCATCAATGCCTCGAGCCCCCGGCCGAGGCTAGGCTTCTTCTGCATCATAGCCGCCGATCATAGCGAATCCGGGCGTTCCGCCGAGGGGGCCGATGCGGCGACCGGCCCGCTTTCGATGTCGGCAGGCGCGTTCCCGGTCCCCGCGACGCCATCTGCGGGGGCCGCCTCGCGGTCCTCGTCCTCGCGCCGGATCATCTCGCCCGCAAGCGCGAGATAGGCGAGCGCACCGCGCGACTCCTTGTCGTGAAACAGCACGGGCCGGCCGAAGGAGGGTGCCTCGGCGAGCCGGATGTTGCGCGGAATGATGGTGCGGAAGACCTTGTCTCCGAAGTGCTGGATGAGCTGCGCGCTCACCTCGTTCGCGAGATTGTTCCGCGGATCGAACATCGTCCGCAGGATTCCCTCGAGCTCGAGCGGTGGGTTGGCGGCTGCGCGGATCTGCTCGATCGTCGCGAGGAGCGCCGAGAGCCCCTCGAGCGCGTAGTACTCGCATTGCATCGGGATCAGCACGCTGTCGGCGGCGACGAGCGCGTTGACCGTGAGCATGTTGAGCGCCGGGGGGCAGTCGATGAGGATCACATCGAAGGCGTCGCGCACCGGTTTCAGGGCGGCGCGCAGCTTGACCTCCCGGCCTGCGATCATCGTGAGCAAGCGCACCTCGGCCGCGGTCAGATCCTGGTTCGCAGCGAGCAGGCTGAAGCCGGCCTGCTCGACGTTGAGAAGCGCGCCTGCGACATCGGACTCCCCGAGCAGCGCTTCGCAGCTGCCCCGCACGATCTGGGCCTTGTCCACGCCGCAACCCATCGTCGCGTTGCCTTGCGGATCGAGATCGACGAGCAGCATTCGCCGCTTCGTGGCCGCGAGCGAGGCCGTGAGGTTGACGGCCGTCGTCGTCTTCCCCACGCCCCCTTTCTGATTCGCGATCGCGATGACGCGTTTCATGCACCCATCATGACATGCCCCGCTTTCCTTCGCGGTTACCGTATTCCACCACGACGACGTGCCGCGCCTGCGCCAGTCCCGGAACCTCGAGCGTGCCGACCTCGACCATCCTCCACGGGGGTCGTATCGCTGCGATCTGCCGCTCGGGGTGGCGGCCCTTCATCGCGAGCACACGCGTGCCAGGGCCGCAGAGGGTGCGGACGCTCTCGAGCAGCTCGGGCAGGGCCGCGAATGCCCGCGCAGTCACGGTGTCGAACGGCTCGGGCGGGTGCAGGCCCTGCGCTCGCGAGTGCACGGCCTCGACGTTGCCCAGTCCGAGCGTGCGGGCGGCATGTGCGACGAAGCGGACCTTCTTGCCTGCCGAGTCGATGAGCGTGAACTGGCGCTGCGGATCGGCGACGGCGAGCGGCAGGCCGGGGAAGCCTGCGCCCGTGCCGACATCCGCGATGCGGGCCCCCCGCAGGTGCTCGTGAATCGAGAGACTGTCGAGCAGATGGTGCGTGATCATCGCCTCGCGCCCGCGGATCGAGGTGAGGTTGTATGCGGCGTTCCAGCGCTCGAGCTCATCGAGCAGCTGCGCGAGGCGCTGCGCCTGCCCATCCCCGAGCGAGACATTGAGCAGGCGCGCCCGCTCGATGAGTCGAGGGCGCTCGAGAGCCCGCGCGGAATCCTCGCTCACCCGCCTCCGTTGGTGACGAGCGCCGCCATGAGCTCATTGACGGGCAGCGCATCGAGCTTCTGAGAATCAGCGAACAGAGATTCGATGCGCTCGGCTTGCCGCTCGGGGAAGCGCGCGGCGAGCGCGGACTTGAACTTCTCGACGAGGAGCGGGATGCCTTCCGCCCGGCGCCGGCGATGCCCGACCGGATACATCACCTCGACACGCCGCGTGCAGCTGCCGTCGCGGAAGAAGACCTGCACGGCGTTGCCGATGGCGCGCTTGTCGAGCGCGTAGTAATCGTGCGTGAAGCTCGGGTTCTCCGCGACCTGCATGAGCCCCCGCAGCCGGTCGATGCGCGGGTCCGCCGCCGCCTCGTCCTCGTAGTCGTCCGCCGTGAGCCGCCCGTTGAGCAGCGCAACCGCGACCATGTACTGAATGCAGTGATCGCGATCCGCGGGATTGGCGAGCGGCCCTACCTTGTCGATGATCCGCTCGCCGGGCTCCTGTGTCTCGATCGCGATGTGATCGATCTCATCGAGGCGCTGATGCACCTCGCCATGCAGCGCCAGGGCGGCTTCGACCGCCGTCTGCGCGTGGAACTCCGCGGGAAAGGCGATCTTGAACAGAATGTTCTCCATCACGTAGCTGCCGAAAGGCTGCGCAAGGGCGAGCCGCTGCCCCTCGAACAGCGCGTCGTAGAGGCCCCATTTCGGCGCGGAGAGCGCGGAGGGGTATCCCATCTCACCGGCGAGGCACATGAGCGCATGCCGCACCCCGCGGCTCGTCGCATCCCCCGCCGCCCAGCTCTTGCGCGAGCCGGTGTTCGGGGCGTGCCGGTACGTGCGAAGCGCGCCGCCGTCGATCCAGGCGTTCGAGACCGCATCGATGACCTGCTCATAGGTCCCGCCCATCATCGCCGTGGTGACGGCGGTGGTCGCGACGCGAACCAGCAGCACGTGATCGAGGCCGAGGCGGTTGAAGCTGTTCTTGAGCGCAATCACGCCCTGGATCTCGTGCGCCTTGATCATGGCGGTGAGCACATCGCGCACTCTGAGCGGCTCGCTGCCCTGCATCCGCGCCTTCCTCGACAGATAGTCGCCCATGGCGAGAATGCCGCCGAGATTGTCCGAGGGGTGCCCCCACTCCGCTGCGAGCCACGTGTCATTGAAATCGAGCCAGCGGATCATCGCACCGATGTTGAAGGCGGCCTGCACCGGATCGAGCTCGTAGGAGGTGCCCGGCACACGCGCGCCGCCCGGCATCACCGCTCCCGGCACCACGGGCCCGAGGAGCTTCGTGCACGCCGGAAACTTCAGCGCCCGAAAGCCGCACGCGAGCGTATCCATCAGGCAGTACCGCGCGGTGTCGTAGGCGAGCTCGCTGTGGATGGTGAAGCCCTTCACGTACTGCGCGATCGCGACGAGCACGTCGTCCGGCTGCGGTCGCTCGGCCGACTTCGAATATCGGGCGGCCATGGTCGCGAGCGGCGCTCAGCGCCGCTTCTCGAGCGGCACGAAGCTGCGCGGCTCGGGCCCCACGTAATTCGCCGCGGGGCGGATGATCTTGCCGTCCTCGCGCTGCTCGATCACGTGCGCCGCCCATCCCGTCATCCGCGCAATCACGAACAGCGGCGTGAATAACGCCCTCGGCACGCCCATCAGATGATAGGAAACCGCGGAGAACCAATCGAGGTTCGCAAACAGGTGCTTCTCTGCCTGCATCGTCGATTCGATCCGCTCGGCGATCTCGAACAGCCGCGCATCGCCCGTCTCGCGCGCGAGCCGGCGCGCGACCTCCTTGATCACCTGGTTGCGCGGGTCGGCGACGGTGTAGACGGGATGGCCGAAGCCGATGATGACTTCCTTCGCCGCAATGCGCGCGCGGATGTCGCGCTCGGCCTCGTCCGCATCGCGGTAGCGGGTCTGAATCTCGAGCGCGACCTCGTTCGCCCCGCCGTGCTTGCGCCCGCGCAGGGCGCCGATCGCTCCCGTGACGCACGAGTAAAGATCGGAGCCCGTTCCCGCGATGACGCGCGCGGTGAACGTCGAGGCGTTGAGCTCGTGCTCGGCATACAGGATGAGCGAGGTGTGCATCGCGCGCACCCAGGAGGCGGGCGGCGGGCGCCGATGCAGCAGGTGCAGGAAGTGCCCGCCTAGGGAGTCGTCCTCGGTCTCGAGGAAGATGCGCTGCCCCGCGTGGCCGTAGTGATACCAGTACGCGAGCATCGAGCCCAGGGAGGCGATCAGGCGGTCCGCGATGTCCCGGGCGCCCGCGACCGAGTGATCCTCCTTCTCGGGCAGGAGGCAGCCGAGCGTTGAGGCGCCCGTGCGCAACACGTCCATTGGATGCGTGGCGGGCGGCAACTCCTCGAGCACCTCGCGCACCGCCGCGGGAAGCCCACGCAGCGCCTTCAACTTTTCCTTGTATGCCGCGAGCGCCGCCGCGTTCGGCAACTCTCCGTGGATGAGGAGATAGGCGATCTCCTCGAACTGCGCGGCCTGCGCGACTTCCAGGATGTCGTAGCCGCGGTAGTGCAGATCGTTGCCCGTGCGCCCGACGGTGCACAGCGCCGTGTTGCCCGCGGGCACGCCGGAGAGCGCGACGGATTTCTTGGGTTTGAACGCCGATACGGGCTCGCTCATACACATCACCTCGACTCGCTCTTGTGAGGCGCGCCCCGGCCCGGGCCGCCCTTGCGGGGCTCGCCCGCGCGGTTCTCGCTCTCTCGTCCGAAGAGCCGATCGAGCCGCTCCTCGTACGCGTGGTAGCCGAGCACTCGATAGAGCTCCTCGCGTGTTTGCATCAGAGGCACGACGGCTTTCTGAGTTCCCTCGCGCCGGATCGCCTCGTAAACCGTGAGCGCGGCGCGGCTCATGGCACGGAACGCGGAGAGCGGATACAGGACCAGCCGCACTCCGGCACTCTCGAGCTCGGCGGTCGTGAACAACGGAGTGCGCCCGAATTCCGTGAGGTTCGCGAGCACCGGCACCGTAACTAGGCTCGTGAACTCGCGATACTCCCCGAGGCTCGTGAGTGCTTCCGCGAAAATCATGTCCGCGCCCGCCTCGACATAGCGCCGCGCGCGCTCGAGCGCGGCCTGCTGCCCCTCCACGGCATGGGCATCGGTGCGCGCCATGACGATGAACGAGGTGTCCGTGCGGGCATCGAGTGCGGCCTTCAGGCGATCGACCATCTCCTGCGGCGGAACGAGCGCCTTCCCGGGACGGTGGCCGCAGCGCTTGGCTTGCACCTGATCTTCGAGATGCAGGCCCGCCGCGCCCGAACGGGCGATCTCCCTGACGGTCCGAGCGATGTTGAATGCGCTGCCGAAGCCCGTGTCCGCATCGACGAGCAGTGGCAGGTCCGTCGTTCCCGTGATGCGCCGCACGTCCTCGCACACATCGCCGAGTGAGGTGACGCCGAGGTCGGGCACCCCGAAGGAAGCATTGGCCACGCCGGCACCGGAAACATAGAGGGCCTTGAACCCCGCAGTGCCCGCGAGCAGTGCGGTATAGGCATTCACGGTCCCGGCGACCTGAAGAGGACGCTCGGCCTGAAGCGCAGCTCTGAAGCGCTCTCCCGCGGTAGGTCGTGCAGGCATGATGGACCCCGGATCGGACTGCGCCAGTTTAACAGCCTCGAACGACCCGAAAGCTCAGCCGCGCGCGAGGCGGTCGAGCCAGGCTGTGAGGCCCTGCACGTTGAGCTCGAGGTCCTTGTCGAGGATGTCGTCGACCCGCGACTCGGCGAGCGCGACGCCGTGGCGCTGCGCGAGCGCGATCCACAGCGCGCGCATGTCGGCGCGGATCGCTGAGGCGCGATCAGCCGCACCGGCATGGCGCCGTGCGATCGCCGCGAGCTCACGAATCTGCGTCTTGAGCGACTCGCCGATCCGCGGCAGGTCCGTGATGCGGCTGAAATGCATGAGATAGGCGGCCTGTGGCGCGTACCCGAGGAGCCGGTCTATCGAGGCAATGAGTTGATCCGGGTCGAACTGGCTGGGAGTCGTCGTGGGCACGGCGAAGGCGCCCGCCGCGGTGTCGAGCTCCCGGTAAGAGAGCCCGAAGGTGTCGCCGGTGAAGATGTTTTGATACTCGACATCGACGATGCTGTAGTGATGCAGCGCGTGTCCCGGAGTGTCGAGGGTGAGCAGCCCGCGGCCCGCCAGATCGATGCGCTCGCCGTCCCGCATGATCCGAACGCGCTCGGCGGGGACGGGCACGAGCTCCCCGTACAGGGAGCGGTACGTCGCCTCACCGTAGACCGCGATGGACGCCTTGATGAGTTTCGCGGGATCGATGAGGTGGGGCGCGCCGCGAGGATGGACGAGCGCGCGGGCGTTCGGCAGCTCGCGCAGCAGCGCGCCCGCACCGCCTGCATGATCGAGGTGCACGTGGGTGAGGAGGACATACTCCACCGCCTCGCGTGCGACGCCGAGCGCTTCGAGGCCCGCGAGCAGCCGCGGCACCGAATGATTGGTCCCCACGTCGACGAATGCCGCGCGGCCGCCGTGCACGATAATGTGCGAGGCGGCAAGGCCGGGCCGGATGTAGTCGGCGTCCACGGCCGTGATTCCGTGCGGATGTGAGATGAGCGTCGCGTGCGCCATGTGGTCGGTCGTTTACAGTCATTAAGCGTGCCCTTCGGCGCACATTGGAACAAGTCTCGCATGACCCGATCGGCTCTGCGCGCAGGACTGCTCGCCGCGGCGCTGCTGCCGCTCGCTTTGCGTGCGTCTGCGGCTCCCGCCGCTCCGTCGCTGAAGATCGCGCCGCCTGCCCCCTCCGCGCCGTTCTATCGCGAGCTCGGTCATCTGATCCTCGAAGGCATCCCGCCGCTCGATGAGCGGCTTGCCGCCCGGCTCGAGCGCTACACGAACGCTCGCGAGGCCACCTTCCTCGACTGGCTGCCGGACGGCAGCATGCTCATCGCCACACGTTTCGGGGATGCGACGCAGGTCCACCGCGTCGCCGCGCCCCTCGGTGCGCGCGAGCAGCTCACCTACCGCCGCGAGCCGATCACGGTCGCCGCAGCGCGACCCTCGGCTGTCGACCCCGGCTTCGCGTTCCTCGAGGACACGGGCGGCGATGAGAACGGCCAGCTCTACTACTACCCGTTACCCTCACAGCTGCTCGCTGGACGGCTGCCGACGGAAGCGGACGGCGCCGCCGGCGATATCCGCCTCTTGAGCGACGGAAGGGCTCACCACGGCGGGCTCGTGTGGTCGAAGGACGGCAGGCGGCTCGCGTTTTTCGGCAATGAGCGCAGCGACGCGCAAGAGGACATCTACACCGTCGATCTCTCGGCCGGCGCGAGGCCGCGGCTCCTCGTTGCCGGGCGCGAAGGCTCCTGGCGCCCGCTCGACTGGTCCCCCGATGGTCGGCAGCTGCTCCTCGAGCAGTCGGTCTCCGCGACGGAAAGTCATGTGTATCTCGCCGATGCGGCGAGCGGGGCGCTGACACCGCTCGACAGCGCGGACCGCAAGGCGGACGTGCGCGAGGCACGCTTCACTCCGGACGGCGGCGCAGTCTATGAACTCACCGATGCGGGCGGGCAGATTGAGGTGCTCCGCCGCGTCGACCTCAGCACGCATGCTTCACAGGACGTCGCGAACGCAAGCCCCTGGAACATCGACACTTTCGATGCGAGCGCCGATGGACGCTACCTCGCGTATGTCGCGAACCAGGACGGCCGCAGCCGGCTCACCGTTCTCGACATGCGATTCAAACTGCATCTGAATCCCACGGGGCTGCCGGACGGTGTGATCGGGAATGTGCGGTTCGATCGTACCGGCCGGCGTCTGGCGATATCCGCGGAAAGCGCGGTCTCGGCGCGCGACGTTTACGTGTACGAGCTCGAGCGCAACACGCTGGTGCGCTGGACTCGGAGCGAGCCCGGCCCCGTTTGCGCGAGCTGCGCCGCGTTCGTTCCGGCCGAGCTGATCCACTTTCCGACCTGGGATCGCGCGAACGGCGAGCGGCGCATGCTGTCCGCGTATCTCTATCAACCCCGCACCCCGGGGCCTCATCCCGTGCTCATCGATATCCATGGCGGACCGGGGAGCGAGGCGCGCCCCACCTTCGATCCGTTCCTACAGTTCCTGGTGAACGAGCTCGGCTACACGGTCATCGCCCCGAACGTGCGCGGGTCATCGGGATACGGCAGGACGTTTCTCGGGCTCGACGACGGCGTGCTGCGCGAGGATGCCCTGCGCGACATCGGCTCGCTGCTCGTCTGGATCGACCTGCAGCCCGCTCTCGACCGCGAGCGGGTCGCCGTGCTCGGCTCGGGCTACGGCGGCTATCTCGCGCTCGCCTCGCTGGCTGACTACAACGATCGCCTGCGCGGTGCGATCGACCTGGGCGGGATCGCTGATTTCGGCAGCTTCCTCGCGCATACCGCCGCCTGGCGGCGCGGCAGCGAGCAGCAGGAGTACGGCGATGAACGCGTTCCGCAGATGCACGATTTTCTGAGCCGCATCTCTCCGATCACCAAAGCGAAATGGATTCGCCGCCCGCTGCTCGTCGTGCAGGGGCTCAACGATCCGCGCGTGCCCGCGGCGCAATCGAGCGACCTGGTCGCGAGCCTGCGGGCGCGCGGCGATGACGTGTGGTATCTCGCGGCGCGGAACGAAGGGCACGGCTTTCGCAAGAAATCCAACCGCGACACGTATGAGGAGGTCGCGGCGATGTTCCTTGAGCGGCTCGCGACCGCGGAGTGAGTGCCCGCAGCGGGCTGCGCCATCAGCGCTTGGCAGTCAGGTCGGAGAAGGGACGGGGCAGCGTCTTCAGACCCGGTGCGATCTGGCTGTAGTACTCGGCGATCGCCCACATGTCGTCCTCCTTGACCTGCGCGGCCATGCCCGCCATGACCGGATTCTTGCGGGCGCCGCTCTTGTATTCCTTCAGCGTCTGAACGATGTAGTCGGGGTGCTGGCCGGCGAGGCTCGGATACTGCGGCACGACGCCGATCCCATCCGCGCCGTGGCAGGCGACACAGACGGCTGCAGCGGCAGGGGGCTTGTGCGCGCTCGCGGGAGTCGAGCCGGCCTTGAGCACCGGCCCGGCGAAATAGACGGCGATATCGGCCATATCCTGTGCCGAGAGCTCGGAGGCCTGCGCGTGCATGGTCGTGTGCGACCGCTCGCCACTCTTGTACTCTGTCAGCGCCGCGACGAGATACTCCGGATGCTGGCCCCGCAGCTCCGGCACGCTGTAGTCGGGATACGCGTTGCGATAACCGTTGATGCCATGGCAGCCGAGGCAGGTGTAGGAGATCGCCTTGCCGTGCTGCGCGTTCCCGCTGGGCGGCGCGCCCTGCGCGAGCACCGCCGCGCCGGCGAGCATCCCGCAAGCGGCAGCGGCCGAAAAAGCACCCCCACGCATCCACGATGCCATGTCCATCCTCGAGGTGAAGCCAAAAATGGCCCCGAATCATAAGGACTCGCGCCGCGCTTTGCCACCGAGCGGCTCGCAGCCATCCAGCCCGCGGCGCGGAACTGCGCGCGAATGATCGCGCTGATTCAGCGCGTCCTCTCGGCGCACGTCGAGGTCGAGAGCCACATCGTCGGCTCGATCGAGCAGGGCGTGCTGGCGCTGATCGGTGTACAGCGGGACGACACGCAGGCCTGCGCGGACCGGCTGCTCGAGCGCGTGCTCACGTACCGAATCTTTGCGGACGACGCCGGTCGCATGAATCGCTGCGTCGCAGATGTCCGCGGCGGGCTGCTCCTCGTCCCGCAGTTCACGCTCGCGGCGGATACGCGCCAGGGGACGCGTCCGGGGTTCAGCACGGCTGCCGCGCCCGATGTGGCCCGGGCGCTATTCGATCATCTCCTCGGTGAGGCACGCGCGCGTCACGCGCCGATCGGCGCTGGCGTGTTCGGCGCACACATGCGTGTCTCGCTGGTGAACGATGGGCCCGTCACGTTCTGGCTGCAAAGCACCGGTTGAGGCCGCGCTCGCGGCGCCCCGGCCCGGTGTGGCCGGTGAAACTCGTCACCCTTCCCCGGGTCTGTTTCACTTAAGATCGCTCGGCCCCGCGCGAGCGGGTATTCCCGTTTCAGCGGGGGTGTCGGATGCTCGATCTGCTCTTGATTGCGATCATCGTGCTCCTCATCTTCGGCGCGAAGAAGCTGCCCACGATCGGCTCGGGCCTGGGCTCGGCCATCAAGAGCCTCCGGCGCAGCAAGACGGGAGCTGCGAGCGCAAAGCGCGCCGAGCGGGTAGAATCGATGCGCCCGGACGCCGAATTCCCCGAGGTCACGGACCCCGACAGGTCGAGGCGCAAGGGCGGCTGAACACTCACTATTTTTGCGGCGGCATGCTCCCCGTAACCTCGCCGCACGGTTCGATTTATCAGGATGTTCTCGATCGACTTCCCTGAGATCATCATCATCTTCGGCGTGGCATTGGTCGTGCTCGGCCCCAAGAGGCTGCCCGGTGCCGCGGCCAAGATCGGCCGTTGGGTCGGACGTGCACGATCCATGGCGCGGCAGTTCCGAGAGCAGCTCGAACAGGAGGTCTCGAGCGTCGAGAATGCCATCGACATTCGCAAGTCGGTCGATTCCGTCGCCGAGCCGGCGCGCCGAGAGACGGCACAGAGCGGCGCAGCGGGCGCAGAGGCGGCGCCTCCCGAGAGCGTGCCCCACGATGCGGTTGCACACGGAACCCCGGCACCCGATGCCTCGCATGAGGCCGACCAGCGCGAGGCGGACGCGCACGAGCCGCTGCCCGACGCACCAACCCCGTACGCGTCGATGCCTTACGGGCCGATGCCCCCTCCCGAGGGCTACGAGCAGGCACCGCAGCAGCTCACGTTCGATGCTCAGCTGCACGATACGGCGCTCCCGCCGGAAGACCCTGAGCCTATGCGGGACTGGATGCCCGAGACGCAGACCTGGATGGCAAGCGCAGGTTGGGAGACTCCGGAACCCCCGGCGGATGAAACTGCGGGATCTCAGGCAGGAGCTGCTCCCGGGGCGCCGGCATCGCAAGGCTCGCGGTCGGCGCCGCATCAGGCCGAGGCCGATTCAGCTGCTCCAAAACCGTCCTCGCGCGCCGAGGCCGTCGAGCACGACGATCGCTAGCGAGCGCGCGAGATGAACAACGACGAGCCCGAGGAGAAGCTGGCCGAAGGCACGCTCATCTCTCATCTCCTCGAGTTGCGCAATCGGCTCATCCGGGCGGGCATCGCCTGGATCATCGTCTTCATCCCGTGCGCGTATTACTCGAACTTCCTGTTCGAAACGATCGAACGGCCGGTCAAGGCGAAGCTGCCGCCCGGTATCCATCTCATCGCGACCGGCGTCATTTCGCCCTTCATGACGCCCTTCAAGCTCGCGATGTACGTGGCGCTGTTCATTGCGATGCCGTACGTGCTGTTCCAGATATGGGCGTTCGTCGCGCCGGGCTTGTACCGCAACGAGAAGCGCTTCGCGCTCCCGCTCGCCGTCTCCTCGATCTGCCTGTTCTATGCCGGGATCGCCTTCGCGTTCTTCGCCGTCTTCCCGGTCGTGTTTGCGTTCATGGTGCACACGACCCCGAAAGGCGTCCTGATGATGCCCGACATCTCGCAGTATCTCGACTTCGTGATGCGGCTGTTCCTCGCGTTCGGCATCGCGTTCGAGGCGCCGATCGCGGTCGTGCTGCTCGCGACGACAGGTCTGGTGAGCGTCGAGAAGATGGGATCGAACCGCGGCTACGTGCTCGTCGCGATCACCGTCGCCGCCGCGGCGCTCGCCCCGCCCGACTCGATCTCGATGATCATCATGGCGGTCCCGATGTACTTGCTGTACGAGGCGGGACTGTTCTTCGCAAAGATCGCGGTCAAGGCGAAATTGCGCCGCGAGGCGCAAGCTCAGGAGACGGCGAAAGCGTAGCCGCACACTCGGCGAGCAGCGCCCGGATCTCGGGCAGGCACGACCCGCAGCTCGTTCCGGCTTTGAGCCGTACGCCGACTTCGCGGACATCGCGCAGCGCCTGCGCGCGAATCGCCGTCGTGATCGCCTCGCGCCCGACGCGGAAGCACGAGCAAACGAGCGGTCCGGAATCGGCGGCCGCGCCTGACGGATCGGCCTCGCCGGCGAGCGAACGCCCGGCGAGCAGTGCTGCCCGATCCCGATCCGGGATCGTCGGCAGCGCGAACAGACCCGCGAGCCAGCGGCGCGCGGGCAGCTCGGGCCGGCGTGAGATGTACACGCAGGCCTCGAGGCGCTCTCCCGCGAGCCGCGCGGCGCGATAGACGCCCGATCCCTCATCGAAATAGTCGATGAGATCCTCGTCGTCTGCGGGCATCCCAATGAGCCGGCGCGCCCAATCCGCCCAGTTCGGGACGCCTGCCTGGTCGTGCGGCATGCCGCGGCCGGCGAGCTCGTAGCGCCACCAGCCTTCCCCGCGCACCATCGCCCACCAGGCCACATTCGGTCCCTCGATCGGCCGGCGGGTTGCCACGACACCGAACCAATCGACGTGGAACGGCTCGATGCGCGCGGGCGTGTACTTGAGCTCCGGCTCGCCCGAGACCGGATCGACGGCGGGACTCACGAGCGCGCCCGCGCGCGCATCGGAAGCGGCGACCGCGCTCCAGTGCATCGGCACGAACACGTGCCCGCGCGCGATCTCTCCGCTCGTGCGGGCGCGACCGATCATCGAGCCCCAGCCCGTCACGACGCGGGCAAGCTCGCCCTCACGCACCCCGGCAAGCAGCGCGTCCTGGCCGTTCAAATCGATGAACGGCTCGGGGCGGTGCTCCGTGAGCCGCGACGAGCGGCTCGTGCGGGTCATCGTGTGCCACTGATCACGGATGCGCCCCGTGTTGAGCACCATTGGAAAGGCCTCGTCCGGCGCATGAGCTGGCTTGCGCGGTGGGGTCGGGATGATGCGAGCCCGCCGATCCGCGTGCATGAAGCGTCCGTCGGCGAACAGGCGCACGGAGCCGCTCCCAGCGTCTCGGTCGAGCGGCGCGGGCGGCACCGGCCGCACCGGCCACGGTACTGGCCCGGGTACCGGCCACTGCACCGGCTCGAGCGCGTCGTATCGCGCGCGCGGGAGGCCCGCGAGGCCGCCGATATCAAACATCCGCGAGCCGTCGTTTCCGCGGCAGGAGAGCCGCGCGTGCTCGTCGAAAATCTCGTGCGGCGCGGCATACCCGAAATGTCGGCCGAAGCCCATGCGCTTGGCGACCTCGCACACGATCCACCAGTCCGGACGCGCCTCCCCGGGAGCCGGCAAGAAGGCGCGCTGCCGCGAGATCCGCCGCTCGGAGCTGGTCACCGTCCCGTCCTTCTCGCCCCACGCGAGCGCGGGCAGCAGAACATGCGCGAGCCGCGCCGTCTCGGTGTCGGCCTCGCAATCCGAAACAACGACCAGCTCGCACCGGGCGAGCGCCGCGCGCACGCGATCGGCGTCCGGCAGCGTGACTGCAGGATTCGTCCCCATGATCCATACCGCTCGCACACGGCCGGCATCGATCCCCTCGAACAGCTCGACGGCCTTCAGTCCGGGCCGCTCGGCAATGCACGGGCTCGACCAGAATTGCCGCACGAGGCGGCGATGCGCCTCGTCCTCGATCGTCAGGTGCGCCGCGAGCTGGTTTGCCATGCCACCGACTTCGCGGCCGCCCATGGCGTTCGGCTGCCCAGTCAACGAGAACGGCCCCATGCCCGGCTTGCCGATCCGCCCCGTGAGCAGGTGGCAGTTGAGGATGCTCAGCACCTTGTCCGTGCCGGCCGAGGATTGATTGACACCTTGGGAGAATGCGGTCACGGCGCGGCGCGTTTCCGCAAAAATTCGAAAGAATGCCTCGATGCGGCCGCGATCGATTCCACAGGTGCGGCCGAGCGCGGCCATGTCGGCCGCCGACGCCTCGGCGGCCGCCAGGGCTTGCGCGGCGCCCGAAGTGTGCGCTGCCACGAATTGCGTATCGGTGCAGCCGCTGCGATGCAGGTATGCAAGCAGCCCGTTGAACAGCCAGACATCCGTTCCCGGCAGGACCGGTAGATGCAGATCCGCGATCTCGCAGGTGGCCGTGCGCCGCGGATCGATCACGACGATCTGCATCTGCGGGCGCCGGGCCTTCGCCTGCGCGATCCGCTGGTACACGACGGGATGGCACCACGCGGTGTTCGATCCGACGAGCACGACGAGGTCCGCGAGATCGAAGTCCTCGTAGCATCCGGGCACCACGTCCTCGCCGAATGCCAGGCAGTGCCCCGCGACGGCCGATGCCATGCAGAGCCGCGAGTTGGTATCGATGTTCGCACTGCCGATGAAGCCTTTCATCAGCTTGTTCGCGACGTAGTAATCCTCCGTGAGCAGCTGCCCCGAGACGTAGAACGCGACGGCCTCTGGCCCGTGCTCACGTGCGATGCGCAGAAATCCTTCCGCCACGAATTCGAGCGCCCGCTCCCAGCTCGCCCGCTCGCCGCGTATCCGCGGGTGCAGCAGCCGGTTCTGCACGCCGAGCGTCTCCGCCAGCGCCGCGCCCTTCGAGCAGAGCCGGCCGGCATTCGAGGGGTGGCGGGCATCACCGGTGATCTCTATCGCGAGGGATGAACCCTCCGTGGGGGTAGAATCCTCCGCGCGCGTCGAATCCTCCGCGCGGCGTGCAATCAAGCCGCAGCCGACCCCGCAGTACGGGCATGTCGTGCGGACGTCCATGGCACTCAATCGACGGTCGCGATGCTGCCGGCGCCGGATGCCGCGGAGGGCCCGAACAGCAGCTGATCGCGCAGCGGCGCCACGTTCTCGCCCGCCGTCATGAGCTCGAGATACCACTCGCCATGGCGCGCGTCGCCGTACAGCACCGCCCCGCACAGCCTGTCATCGCGGATGACGAGGCGCTTGTAGATGCGACGCCTCGGATCGCGCAGCACGAGAGCCTCGCCGCCTCCTGCACCGGAGAAATCTCCCGCCGAGTACAGATCGATGCCGCTCACTTTGAGCCGCGCCGCGCAGATCGTACCGCGGTAGCGTCGCACACCGATTTCGGCGAGATGCGCGCCGCAGACGCGCGCCTGCTCCCACAGCGGCGCGACCAGGCCAAAGGTGCGGCTGCGGTGCTGCACACACTCGCCGACCGCATAGATGCTCGGGTCGTACGTCTGCATCGTGTCGTCGACCAGGATGCCCCGCTCGCAGCGCAGACCGGCCGCGTACGCGAGCTCGATATTGGGGCGGATGCCCGCCGCCATGACGACGAGATCCGTTTCGAGCTCGCTCCCGTCCTCGAACTGGAGGCCCTCCGCACGCTGCATGCCCTTCACGGCGACCGTCTGCGTCTGCATTCTGAATCGCAGACCGCGGGTTTCGAGAGCCGATTTGAGCAGTTGCCCGGCAGCGGCATCGAGCTGCCGCTCCATCAGCGTGTCGAGCAGATGGACGACGGTCACATCCAGGCCGCGGCGCGCGAGGCCCACGGCCGCCTCGAGCCCGAGCAGGCCGCCGCCGATCACGGCCGCGCGGCGGCACCGCCGAGCCTGCTCCAGCATCGCCTCCACGTCGTCGAGGTCGCGGAACGTGACGACTCCCGGCAGCTGTGCGCCCGGAATCGGCAGCACGATGGCAGTCGCTCCCGTCGCGATCAACAGCCGGTCGTAAGGGGTTTCCCGGCCGCTGCGGGAGCGCACGAGCCGCCGCCGTCGATCGATCTCGACAACGGGATCGCCCATGTGCAGCGCCACCCGATGCTCCGCGTACCACTGCGGCGGGTGCAGGATGATGTCCTCGGCACGCTTTTCCCCGGCGAGCACGGGCGAGAGCAGGATGCGGTTGTAATTGACGCGCGTCTCGGCACCGAGCACCGTGATCTCGTAGGCCTCCGGCGCGAGCTCCAGCAGCTCCTCCACGGTGCGCATGCCAGCCATGCCATTGCCGATGACGACGAGCCGCCTGCGCCGTGCGCTCGACCGCCGCTGCGGCTGCGTATCGACCCACACACGGCCGTCCATCACCCGCACGGGATAGACGTTCACCGACTGCGAGGCGTCCTCGAGACATCGGCCCGTCGCGAGGCAGTAGTGGTGCTTGTAAAGGGGCGAGGCAACGACCCGCTCGCCCTCGAGATCACCCACGATCCCACGGGAGAGGACGTTCGCCGCGCTCGCTGGATCGAAATTGTCGAGCGCGAACAGCTCTTCATCCACGCGAAAGATCGCGATCTGGCGTCCCTCGACCAGCGCGCATGCTCCCCCGTTCGGCAGGACGTCATCGAGCGCGCAAACGGGCGTGAAGCTCTGGCGCGTGCTGCTCATGCGATGACCTGCTCGGTTCCGGCCTCTTTGCTCCTTTCAGCGCGCTGCACCGGCCTCGCAGGACGGATCTGTCCCCGCTCTCTCACGAAGACGACGTTCTCGTCCTGGGATTCGCTGTTCACGAAATGGCGGAAGCGCTTCAGCGTCACAGGATCCTCGACCGCGCGCTTCCACTCGCACTCGTACGCGGCGACGAGGCGCGCCATGTCCGCCTCGAGCTCCACGGCGATGCCGAGCTTGTCCTCGCAGACGGCCTCTTTCAAATACTGCAATCCGCCCTCGAGGCTCTCGCGCCAGCTCGCCGTGCGCTGCAGCCGGTCGGCCGTGCGGATGTAGAGCATGAGGAAGCGGTCGATGTAGCGGACGAGCGTTTCCCTGTCGAGATCGGCCGCGAGCAGCTCCGCGTGGCGCGGCCTCATTCCGCCGTTACCGCAGACGTAGAGATTCCAGCCCTTCTCGGACGCGATGACGCCCACGTCCTTGCTCTGCGCCTCCGCGCATTCACGCGCGCAGCCCGACACGGCGAGCTTGAGCTTATGGGGCGAGCGCAGGCCCTTGTAGCGGTTCTCGAGCTCGATCGCGAGAGCGACGCTGTCCTGAACGCCGTACCGGCACCACGTCGAGCCCACACACGATTTCACGGTGCGCACGGCTTTGCCGTAGGCATGCCCGGACTCGAATCCGGCCGCGATCAGTTCCCGCCAGATGTGCGGCAGCTGATCGACTCGCGCGCCGAACAGATCGATGCGCTGCCCGCCCGTGATCTTGGTGTAGAGCCCGTATTTCGCGGCGACCTCGCCGATCGCGACGAGCTTCGCGGGAGTGATCTCCCCGCCCGGGACGCGCGGCACCACGGAGTAGGTGCCGTCCTTCTGCATGTTCGCCAGGAAATAGTCGTTCGTGTCCTGCAGGGGCTGCCTCTCGGGCGAGAGGACGAACTCGCCCCACGAGGAGGCGAGGATCGAGGCCACTGCGGGCTTACAGATGTCGCAGCCGAGTCCCTTGCCATGCTTCGCGAGCACGTCCTCGAACCGTTTGAGCCCGCCGACACGGACGAGATGAAAGAGTTGCTGGCGCGAGTACGCGAAGTGCTCGCACAGGCGGCTGTCGACGCGGACTCCGCGGCGCGCGAGCTCGGCCTCGAGAATCCGCGCGACGAGCGGCGAGCAGCCCCCGCAAGTCGTGCCCGCGCGGGTCTTCGCCTTGATGGCACCGACAGTCCTGCACCCGGCCTCGATGGCATCGCAGATCGCCCTCCGGCTCACGCTGTTGCACGAGCAAATTCGCGCGGCCGCCGGCAGCGCGGCGACGCCTTCGCCCGCCGGCTGCGAGCCCGCCGGAGGAGGAAGGATCCACTCCTCCGGCCGCTCCGGCAGCGGCAGCCCGCTCAGCATCGCCTGCTGCCACTGCCCGTAGCTCGCCGCATCGCCGATCAGGATTCCACCGATCAGCCGCTTGCCCTCCTCGTCGATCACGAGCTTCTTGTAGACCTGCCGGCGCTCGTCGATGAACGTGCAGCAGCGCGCACCCGGCGTCGCCGCCTGCGCATCTCCGATCGAGGCGACCTCGACGCCGAGCACCTTCAGCTTCGTGCTCAGGTCCGCACCGGCGAAGCGCGGCGATCCCCGCACGGGCGCAGAGGCGTCCTCAGCGGCGCCGCCGCCGCACTCGGCGACCTGCGCAGCTGCGACGTGCGCCATCCGGTACCCCGGTGCGACGAGCCCGTAAATGCGACCGTTCCAGAGTGCGCATTCGCCGATCGCATAGATCGCCGGGTCGCAGGTGCGGCAGGTGTCGTCGATGACGATACCGCCGCGCTCGCCGATCGCGAGGCCGGACTCGCGCGCGAGCGCATCGCAGGGCCGAATGCCGGCGGAGAAGACGATCAGATCGACCTCGAGATCCGTTCCGTCCGCGAAACGGATCCGGTGCTGCGCGGCATCGCCCGCGGCAACCTCGCGCGTGTTCTTGCCGGTGTGCGCGCGTACGCCGAGCGCTTCGATCTTCCGTTTGAGGAGCGCTCCACCGAGCTCATCGACTTGCAGCGCCATCAGCCGCGGCGCGAACTCGACGACGTGGGTCTCGAGCCCGAGATCGCGCAGCGCCTTCGCGGCCTCGAGACCCAGCAATCCCCCGCCCACCACGGCGCCGGCGCGCGCTGAGCGCGCGGCGGCGCGGATCGCTTCGAGATCCTCGATCGTGCGGTAAACGAAGCAGCCGGCGCGGTCGCGTCCGGGGACGGGAGGGACGAAGGCAGACGACCCCGTGGCGAGCACGAGCGCGTCGTAGACCGCCTCGCGGCCCCGCGCCGTGCGCACGACCTTCGACTCGCGCTCGATCTCCGTCACGCGCTCGTTCAGATGGAGCGCGATCCCATGCTTCGCAAAGAATTCGGGCTCTGCAAGCGACAGGTCCTCGGCCCGCTTGCCGGAGAAGAAACTCGAGAGCTGCACGCGGTCGTAGGCCGGCCGGGGCTCCTCCGCGAACACGGCTACGCTCCACGAACTGCCGGCATCGCGCTCGCCCCTCGCTGCGGCGAGCTCCTCGAGAAAGCGCTGTCCCACCATTCCGTTGCCGACGACGACGATCCTGTATGGACTCATGATTCCTGTCATTGCGGATGCATGGCTGTGGCGCTGAGCTCGAGCCGCGAGGCGGTGCGGACTCGGACGCTCATCCTGCGAGCTGCAACGCGCGTGCCATGCACGCGAGCACCCAGCACGGCCTATCGCGGGTACTCCATGACCCCCGATGGGGCAGGAGAGCCCGCCGATGCACAGCCCTTGTGCGCCCGACAGCCAGCGCGCGCCTCGACCGCGCCGGGCCACGTCCCCGAGACCGGCATGACCATTGCACCCTCTCGGGCGCATGAGCGAGCGCGGAATGCGCTCGCGGAGCGCAAGGTGGTGGAGCGCGCGAAGGGAATATTGATGAAGGATCGCGCGCTCACCGAGGAGCAAGCCTATGCGCTGCTGCGCAAGACCGCGATGAACGAGAATCGGCGCCTGTCCGATGTGGCTCAGAGTTTGATCATCGCGGCGGGCCTGCTGCGCTACGGTACGCCATCTCGAAGGTGCCTGCCGGCCGCATCATAACGGCTCTGTCAGACAGTGGCTGGCGTGGGCGCTTCCGGGTGAGCCGCGGTTGCGGCTCGGTGGGGGAGCCGTCGAGGCGAATTGAAAGAGGACGCCGAGATCGATCTCGTGCTGTACTCTCGCGCGATGAGTACCTCACCACTCGCCGGCCGGACGATCGCGGTGCCGGAGACGCGCGAGCTCGACGTGTTCGCAGCGCTCCTGGAGCGCCGCGGCGCCTCGGTGCTGCGCTGTCCGCTCGTCGGGATTCGCGATGCGCCCGATCCCGGCCCGGTGATCGCCTGGCTTCGCCGCTTCGCCGCTGGCGACTGCGATGAGCTGATCCTGCTCACGGCAGAGGGCCTGACACGGCTTCTCGGCTGCATCGAGCAGCACGAGCCGGAGCTGAAGGAACCGTTCCTGCGCGAGCTCGGACGGGTGCGCAAGATCACACGCGGCCCCAAGCCGGCGCGCGCGTTGCGCGAGCTGGGATTGCGCGCGGACTTGCCCGCGGCAGCTCCGACCAGCGCGGGTGTCGTCGAGTCTCTGCGCAGCCTCGATCTGAAAGGCCGCCGTGTCGGTCTGCAACTCTACGGCACCGATCCCAATCGCCTGCTCGTCGATTTTCTCGAGGCCGCCGGCGCGCAAGTACTGCCCGTCGCACCGTACATCTATGCGGACGAGTCCGACGACGCAACGGTGCGCGCACTCATCGAGCGGCTCGCGGCCGGCGAGATCGACGCGATTGCGTTCACGAGCGCCCGGCAAGTCGAGCGACTGTTCGACGTGGCGCCGGCGGATACGGTCAGGGCCGCTCTCACGAAGACGCGGGTCGCGGCCATCGGCCCCGTCGTCGCGAGGACCGCCATCGAGCGCGGCGTCCGCATCGATCTCATCCCGAAAGAGTCTTACTTCCTGAAGCCGCTCACGGCAGCGCTCGAGGACGCTCTCGGGCCCCTGCGCTGAGCGCGTACCCCGGTCCTCGCGATCACCGGCGGGCGATCAAGGGCGGCCGATCCGGCGGCCGACTCGCTCGACCGCGCTCGCGAGCTCCCCGGCGGGCTCCTTCTCAGCTGATGCAGCGAAGCCGAGGTCCTGCAACAGCCCGTCGGTCAGACGGTAGATCCAGGCATACACGGAGAGCCTCTGGCCGCGCTGCCAGGCGTCCTGCACGATGGTCGTGCGGCAGACGTTGTGCGCCTGCTCGAGAACGTTGAGCTCGCAGAGCCGGTCGGCGCGCAGCGCTGCATCGCGCTCGCGCGAGAGCACCGCGTCGCGCCGCTCCGCCACGTCCTGGATGAGCCGCAGCCAGTTGTCGATGAGGCCGAGCGGTGCGCCGCGGCACGCGGCCGCGATGCCTCCGCAGCCGTAATGACCGCACACGATCACGTGCTCGACGCGCAGCACGTCGACCGCGTATTGCAGCACCGATAGGCAATTGAGGTCGGTGTGCACCACGAGATTCGCGACGTTGCGGTGGACGAATACCTCACCCGGCGGAAGGCCCGTGATCTGGTTTGCCGGTACGCGGGAGTCGGAGCAGCCGATCCACAGGTACTTCGGCGCCTGCTGCGCGGCGAGCCGCCGGAAGAACTCGGGGTCCTCACGGACGGTCTGCTCCGCCCAGCGCCGGTTGTTCGCAATGAGCCGCCCGGGGTCTTGCGGTCTTTGCCTCATCTGCTCGCTCATGTCGTCGCGCGCCTCATATGGCGAGCTCGACGCTCACCGGACAGTGATCGCTCCCCGTCACGTCCGCGTGGATTCGCGCAGCCTTGACCGACTTGCGCAGCGCCGTTGAGACCAGGATGTAGTCGATTCTCCATCCCACGTTGCGCGCGCGCGAATTCGCGAAATGACTCCACCACGTATAGTGGCCCTTGCCCTCGGCGAACAGGCGGAACGTATCGATGAACCCGGCGCTCAGGAGGTTTCCGAACCCCGCGCGCTCCTCGTCCGTGAAGCCCTTGCGACCGCGATTCGGGCCGGGATTGGCGAGGTCGAGCTCGGTATGGGCGACGTTGAGATCCCCGCAGAACAGAACGGGCTTGTTCCTCTGAAGCGCCTTGCAATAGGCGAGGAAGGCGGGGTCCCAGTGCTCGTGACGCAGCGTGAGCCGCGACAGATCGTCCTTCGCGTTGGGCGTGTAGACGCAGAGAACGTAGAGCTTCGGAAACTCCGCGGTGATGACCCGGCCTTCCTCGCTCGCGTCGCGCTCGAGCTCATCGGCGAATTTGAAGCGTCTCGCGAAGCGCTGCGGAAAGCCATTGACCACCGAGAGCGGCTCCTCTGTCGAGAAAATCGCCGTTCCCGAGTAGCCTTTCTTCACCGCCGAGTTCCAGTACTCGCAATAACCCGGCAGCTCGATCTCGATCTGGCCGCGCTCCGCCTTGGTTTCCTGCAGGCACAGGACGTCGGGGCGATGCTTCTTCATGAAAGATTGAAAGTCGCCGCGCCTCACCACGGCGCGAATGCCGTTCACGTTCCACGAGTAGAGCTTCATCCGCAGTTCCCCGGCAGCGGGTCTCGACAAACAAATTATCGGCGGCCGCGAGTGTAGCGTAATTTCTGTGCGATCTCGGGCCGTTTGCGGCTCGCCCCTCGGGCGCGCGTGCGCCAGAATTCACGGATGCCGATCCGCGACTGGCCGAAGGGCGAGCGCCCCCGCGAGCGCTTGATCGCGTGCGGCGCGGAGGCGCTGTCGGATGCCGAGCTGCTGGCCGTCATCATCGGCTCGGGCCTGCGGGGCCGATCCGCGCTCGACGTTGCGCGCGGATTGATCAGCTCATTCGGCTCCATCCGCGGTTTGCTGCAGGCGGACTGCCGCGCGTGTCTGCGGGCGCAAGGCTTAGGTCCAGCGCGCTTCGCGCTGCTGCGTGCGGGCGTGGAGCTTGCCCGCCGGCACCACCTCGATGCGCTGCAGTCCCGTCCCATACTGGCGAGCGAGAAGCTGGTCAAGGAATTCCTGATCGCGCAGCTGCGAGACAGGCCCTACGAGGTCTTCTGCTGCCTGCACCTCGACTCGCGCCACCGGTTGATCACCTTCGAGGAGCTGTTCCGCGGCACCGTGGACGGGGCGGCCGTCCATCCGCGCGAGCTCGTCCGCCAAGCCGTGGCGCACAACTCGACGGCGGTGATCCTCGCTCACAACCACCCCTCCGGCGTCGCCGAGCCGAGTCACGCCGACGAGCTGATCACGCGTCGCGTTCGCGATTCTCTCGCGTTGATCGACGTCCGCGTGCTCGACCACATCGTCGTAGGTGATGGGACATGCGTGTCCTTCGCCGAACGTGGACTCATTTGAGGCTGCCGGCTCGCAGCCGCGGCCCCGGGCTCAGCCTCGCGCCGCGCCTTCGACCAGCACCTTCAGCCGCGCGAGCGCCCGTTGCCAGCCGATGCGCCGTCGCAGGTAGATCGCATCAAACAGCTCCTCGGACGGGAAACCGGAGCCGAGCAGGCGCAGCGTCGCGCCCCCCGATGCCTCATCGAGCATGAAATCATCGACGAGCGCGGCTCGAGAGCTCGCGATCTCGGGGGAGGGCAGGTGGATGAGCCGCATGCGCCGCGGCGGCTCGTAAATGTCGATGAGCGCCTCCGTTTCTGTGACCCGATCGACATTGGCGCGGAACGATCCGCCCGGGCGCGCGCTGATCCGAGCGCCCGGCGCGCACCACAGGTTGAGGGAGTGCGAATCGGTGAGCGCATCCCAAACCGCCCGCGCTGCGGCCGCCACATCCACTCGATGCGCGTAGCCGCGCGTGCGTTCCGTCATGGTGCGCAGCATTGTGCCACGCCGCAGCACGGCGCCTGTGACGCACCGCTCGGACGCATCCGGCAGCCGTTACGCATCATGTGCAATCGGCGTTGAGACCGGTGCCTCGAGCCGGCGTGCTCAAGGACGCCCCGCGAAATTGCCATGTCGAATCGTGACCCAACCGAGCCCTTCCCGCTCGAGCGCGGTTCACCTGCGGCGAGCGCCGACCCGGGCTCGCGAGTGCGGCCGCCGTGGATCTTCGGCCTCGCGCTCGCCGTATTTCTCGCCGACCAGTGGGTGCCGCTCGGCACCGGTGCCGGCATCGCCTACGTCGCCGTGGTGCTCGCGAGTCTGTGGGCACCGCGCACGCGCTACACCTGGACTGCCGCGGGCCTGTGCACCGTTCTCGCGCTCGTACGTCTGCTCGACAGCCACGTGCCTCTGACGTGGGAGCTCCTGAGCCATCGCACGCTCTCGATCCTCGCGCTCTGGACGACCGCGATCCTCGGCGTCTGGCAGAAGCGCTCCATCATCGGCCGCATCGAGGCTCGCGCGGAGGCCGCGCGCGCACAGGAGGTGAATACCGCGCTCAAAGCGGCGCTCGCGCGGACCGAAGCCGCGGAGGCTCAGCTGCGCCGCGGGCAGCGGCTGCTCGATACCGTCGCCGCGATGGCGCGCATCGGCGGATGGGAGGTCGACCTTGCGACGCTCGAGCCGATCTGGTCTCCGGAGGTCTATCGCATTCACGGCGTCGACCCCTCCACGCGGCTCGATCTCCCCGGGATGCTCGAGTTCTATCCTCCCGAGGCGCGTCCGCTGATCGAGAGCGCGATCGGCGCCGCGATCCGCCAGGGCGCCTCCTTCGATCACACGGTGCCGTTCATCACCGCGGCGGGCGAGCGGCGCTGGGCACGCGTGATCGGCGTTCCGGAGCGCACGAATGAGGTGACGACACGGCTGTCCGGGGCCTTCCAAGACGTGACGCATCAACACGAGATCCAGATACGCCTCGCACGCGCCTCCCGCTCGAGCTCGGAGGGTCACTGGGATTACGACTTCGGAACCGAGACCGTGTGGTGCTCCGCCACGCACGAGGAGCTGCTCGGCCTCACCGCGCGCGACACGCGTCTGCCGGCCGCCGAGTTCCGCGCGCGGGCGCACCCCGAGGATCGGGCGCGCGTCGCCGCCGCATTCGCGCAGCACATTCGCGATGGCACAGCGTTCGACGTGCAGCTCAGAATGGATGTCGCAGGGCGAGATTGGCGCTGGTTCCGCACGCGCGGCGCCGTCGAGCGTGACGAGCTCGGCCGGCTCGCGAGCTTCGCGGGCTCGCTGATCGATATCCACGAGGAGCAGCTCGCTCAGGTGGAGCTGCGCAGCGTGCGCGCGCGCCTCGAGCGGATGACGCTCGGCAGCACGGACGGCTTCTTTGATTTCGACGTGCCCGCCGGGCGGGTCTGGTATTCCCCACGCGTGCACGAGATGCTCGGCCGCGGTCCGGAGGATCCGGTCACCGGGCTGCTGAGCGATATCGCCTCGCCGCAGGACAGTGAGCGGATCGGTGCGGCGATGCGGCGTCACTTCGAGCATGACGAGCCATACGATGAGACAATGCGCGTTCGAGCAAGAGCGGGCGAATGGCGCTGGCTGCGGGCACGCGGCCGCAGCGAGCGCGACGCCGCCGGCAGCCCGATTCGGTTCTCCGGCTCGATCCAGGACATCACCCTGCAGCGCGAGGCGCAAGCCGCTCTCGTCGCCGCGAAGGAGGCCGCCGCCGCCGCCAACCGCGCGAAGAGCGATTTCCTCGCGAACATGAGCCACGAGATTCGCACGCCGATGAATGGCGTTTTCGGCATGACGGAGCTGCTGCTCGACACGCCGCTCGAGCCGGCGCAGCGCGAGTTCGCCGAGACCATCAGAACCAGCGCGACCTCGCTCCTCGGCGTCCTCAATGACATCCTCGATTTCTCGAAGATCGAAGCCGGCAAGCTCGAGATCGAGCAGGTGGAGATGGACGTGCGCCGATGCGTCGAGGACGTGGGCACGATGATGGCCGTGCAGGCTGCTGCAAAGAACCTCGAGCTCATCGTCAACGTCGATCCGGCGATCCCCGAGCTCGTGCTCGGCGATCCGCACCGGCTGCGGCAGATTCTCACGAACCTCGCAGGCAACGCGGTCAAGTTCACCCAGCGAGGGGAGATCGTACTCGAGGCGCTGGTGGTCGCTCAGCAGGCCGGGCGCGTTCTCGTGCACTTCGAAGTGCGCGACTCCGGCGCAGGCATGACCGGTGAGGCGATGACCCGACTCTTTCAGCCGTTCGTGCAGGCGGACGCCTCCACGACGCGCCACTACGGAGGAACCGGGCTCGGACTCTCGATCGTCAAACGCCTCGTCGAGCTCATGGGCGGACAGGTCGGCGTCGCGAGCCAGCCGGGCAAGGGCTCGACGTTCACTTTCACACTGCCGTGTCCCCTCGTCGAAGGGATCGCGAGTCCGGACGCCTCCGGGCCAGTCAGCCCGCAGGAGCTGCGTGTGCTCGTCGTGGACGATAACGAGACGAACCAGCGCGTGCTGCGCGGCCAGCTGCGGCCGGCGGGCTACGCGATCGAGACGGTGGGCAGCGCCGAAGCGGCGCTGCGCGAGCTCGTCGCATCGGCGCGTGACGGCAACCCCTTCGACCTGGTCATCGCCGACGATCAATTGCCGGATTGCGACGGCGCACAACTCGCGACTCGCGTGCGGGCGATGCCTGAGCTCGGCAATCCGCAACTGGTGATGCTCACGTCTCTCGACCGGCACGGCAACGCCGAGCGGCTGCAGAAGGTTGGCTTTGCGGGCTATCTCACCAAGCCGGTGCGCGGGCGCGAGCTGCGCGCGTGCATCGAGCGGGTACTGGGACGCGAGAACGGCGCGCTTGCGAGCCCGGGACCGCGGCTCGTCACACGCAGCTCGCTCGAGGCGGGCGGGGCGGTCGGCCGTTTCCACGGCCGCGTGCTCGTCGTCGAGGACAACGCCGTGAATCAGCAGGTCACCCGACGCTTCCTGGAGCGTCTCGGGTGCGAGGTGGAGGTTGCCGAGAACGGGCAGCGCGCCGTCGAGTACTGCGCGCGCTCGCGCTACGACATCATTCTCATGGATGTGCAGATGCCCGTCATGGACGGTCTGACCGCGACGCGCGAGATCAGGCGCCAGGAGCCCTCCGATCACCGCACGCCGATCATTGCGCTCACGGCGAGCGCGATGACGGACGAGCTCGAGCGCTGCGTGGCGGCCGGCATGGACGGCCTGCTCACCAAGCCCCTCGAGCCCCTGCGGCTCGCCGAAACGCTCGACCGGCACGGCCTCGCCGCCGCAGGGGGCGCCGTCCTCTCGCCCGTCCCGCTCGCGCACGCGGGCGGTCCGGCCATCGATCTCACTCGCCTGCGCATCATCGTGGGCGATGACGACGAGTTCATCGAGGAGCTGTGCCGGACGTTTCTGACGAGCAGCGGCCGCCTCGTCGAGGAGCTGCAGCGCGCGCTCGAGAGCGACGATCGGGGGCTTCTCGGCACGCTCGCACACAAGCTCAAGGGCGGCAGCAACAGCGTCTGCGCGCAGCGCGTCGGCGACCTCGCGGCCGTCCTCGAGCGGGGCGCAGTCAGCCGCACGCCGGCGGAGCTCGCCGAGCTCGTGGAGCGCATCGGGTCCGCGGTGCGGGAATGCGCCGGATTCATCGAGGCGCAGGTCGTATGACCGACCCCGATGCGATGCCGCTGAAGCTGCTGCTCGTGGAGGACGAGCCCACTCAGCTGCTGCTGCTGCAGCGCCTGCTGCGCCGCGCCGGCTACACCGTGGAGACGGCAGCCGACGGCGAAGCTGCGCTCGCGAAGCTCTCGAGCGGGGAATTCCAGATGCTCGTGACGGACTGGGACATGCCCGGGATGGACGGCGTCACGCTCTGCCGGCGCGTGCGCGAAGCGCCCCTGCCCGGCTACCTTTACGTGCTGCTGCTGACGGGACACGGATCGACCGAGAGCCTCGTGGAGGGTCTCGAGGCCGGTGCGGACGACTACATCCGCAAACCCCCCAACGAGGCGGAGCTGCTCGCGCGGCTCACGGCGGGCCGGCGCATCGTGCGCCTCGAGCAGTCACTGCGCGAAGCGAACGCGAAGATTCAGCTTCTCTCGATCACCGACCCGCTCGTCGGCACCTTCAATCGCCGCTATTTGAATGAGCAGCTGGTGCGCGAGGTCGAGCACACGCGGCGCTACGCGCGGCCGCTTTCGGCCATCATGGCCGATCTCGACTTCTTCAAGGACGTGAACGACCGCCATGGCCACCAGGTCGGCGACGAGGTGCTGCGCGGCTTCGTCGAGCTCGCGCAGAGCTGCATCCGCCACGCGAGCGACTGGATGGCGCGCTACGGCGGCGAGGAGTTCGTCGTGGTGCTGCCGGAGACCGATCTCGCGGGCGCCGCCGTGACGGCCGAGAAGATTCGCAGCTGCTGCGCGGCTGCGCCGATTCGCACGGCGATCGGCGAGGTGACGGTGACGGCGAGCTTCGGCGTCGCCGAGCTCGACCTGTGCGGGGCTGCGGGAATGGCCTCGGTCAACGCGGCGGCGGAGATGCTGCTGCGCGAGGCGGACGCCGCGCTCTACCGCAGCAAGCACGACGGTCGCAACCGCATCACGGTCGTCGGGTCCGCGCTCAGCGCCGGCGCGCCTGCAGTGCTGCCCAGCCCATCGGCATGAGCGAGATCGCGATGATCGCGAGCGTCACGAGCCCGAAGTTCGCCTTGACGATCGGGATGTTCCCGAACAGATACCCACCCCAGAGGAACAGCGCCGTCCAGGCCACCGCGCCGAGGATGTTGTAGAGCTGAAAGCGCGCATACGACATGCGCCCTACACCAGCGACGAACGGCGCGAACGTGCGGATGATCGGCATGAAGCGCGACAGCACGATCGTCAGCGCGCCGTAGCGCTGAAAGAACGCCTCGGTGCGGTTGAGGTACTCGAGGCGAAAGAGGCGATGGCGGCCGCTGAACGCGCGCGGTCCGATCATGCGGCCGATCGCATAGTTGGTCGTGTTGCCGAGCGCCGCGGCGGCCGCGAGCAGCGCCCAGAGAACCGGCGCTTCGAGAGTGCTGCCGCTCCCCGCCGCGGCGAGCGCGCCGCTCGCAAACAGCAGCGAGTCCCCGGGCAGGAACGGCGTCACGACGAGCCCGGTCTCAGCGAAGATGACGACGAACAGAATGGCGTAGATCGCGCCGTGGTACTGCGCGGTGAGCTGCGCGAGATGCCGATCGACGTGAAGAACCGAGTCAAGAAGCGTATGAATCAAGACTCGGGAGCCGTCGGGAGCGCCGCCACCACGGGCCGCGGATCGCGCATGTCGGCCTGCACCGCCGCGAGCGCGATCCGCACCTCCGAGTCCCGATCCGCGAGCGATACGCCTTGCGGCACCGTGTCGAGATCGACCGGCGCACTGTGGTGGCCCTCGATCATGACGTCCGGCAGGATGCCCTTGCCCTGGATCGAAGTGCCGGAGGGCGTGAAGTAGCGCGAGGTCGTGAGCTTCAGCGCCCCGCGGGAAAGCGGCATCACCGTCTGCACGGTGCCCTTGCCGTAGGTGCGGCGGCCCATGATCTGTGCGCGCCCGTGATCCTTCAGCGCGCCGGCGACGATCTCCGCCGCCGATGCCGTCCCGCCGTTGACGAGCACGACGAGCGGCGCTCCGTCGAGCAGGTCGCCCGGCGTAGCGTTCATCTCGAAACGCGAATCCGGCGTGCGCCCGTCGGCGCTCACGATGACGCCGTGATCGATGAAGGCGTCCGCGACGGCGACGCCGGCCTCGAGCACCCCGCCCGGATTGTCGCGCAGATCGAGCACGAGGCCGCGCAGGCCCCCCGGACTCTGCTCCTGCAACGCGGTCACCGCCCGGCCGAGATCCTCCGGCGTCGTCTCACTGAAGCTCGTGATGCGCACGTAGCCGATGGCGCCCCCGAGCATGCGCTGGTCGACCGTTCGGACGTCGACTTCGGCACGCTTGAGCGTGTAGTCCTTCACCGCGCGCGTGCTCGGGCGCTCGATGGTGAGCTCAACCGTCGTGCCGGCCTTGCCGCGCATCCGCTCGATCGCGCCCTGCGCGTCGGCGCCCACATCGACGCCGTCGATCGTCGAGATCAAATCGCCCGCTCGAATGCCGGCGCGCTCCGCCGGCGAGCCCGCGATCGAGTGCAGGATCTTCACCGCCGAGCCGTCCGCGGCCACCTCGATCCCGACTCCCGGGTAGGTGCCCATCGTGCTCACGCGGATCTCGTCGAATTCCTCGCTGTCGAGATAGGCCGAATGAGGATCGAGGCCGCTCACCATGCCGCGAATCGCATTCTCGACGAGCTTGTGATCGTTCTCGGGGTCGACGTACTCCCGCTTGATGCGGTTGAAGACCTCCGCGAAGAGGTGCGCATCCTCCCAGGGCAGCGAGCTCGGGCCATCGGCCCGTGCGGGCGCATCGGATGCGCGCTGCGCGAGCACATTCGTCGCGACGCTGCCTCCGAACCCGATCGCGGCTCCCGCGACGAGAGCGATCAGCGTATGCGACCGCATCGGCATCTTGCTCGACCCCACCGTTCGACCCCCGAAAAGCGATTTAACCACGGACCATGCGAGCTGTCCGCAGCGGATTCGTTGAGCCAGTCCGCGGTTTTCGGGATCGGCCCCCCGCCCGTTGCCCTAGCGGCCCCGCCCCGATCGCGCCCGCGCGGCCTCCAGAGCCGGCGCGGCGGCGGGTGCTGCGGCGGGCGTGGGCACCCGGAACCACGGCCGGGGATCGATCGGCCGGCCGGCCTTGCGGATCTCGAAATACAGCGCCGGGCGGGGACTGCCCCCGCTGTCGCCCGCCGTGGCGATCGGCTCGCCCGCTTTCACCACCGTCCCCACCCCCTCATAGAGCCGTTCGTTGTGACCGTACAGGCTCAGGTAGCCGTCCCCGTGGTCAACGATGATGAGCAGGCCGAGTCCAGGCAGCCAGTCCGCAAAAATGACCCGGCCGTCCGAGACGGCGCGCACCTGCGCGCCGCGCTGCGTGTCGATGAGCTCGCCGTCCCATTTGAGGGCGCCCGCGCGCATCTGGCCGAAGCGCGCCTCGAGGTGGCCGGACACCGGCCAGGAGAGCCGCCCGCGCAGATGCGCGAATGCACCGTGCGCGGCGGGCGCCTGTGCTTGCATCGCACGCTTGAGCCCGCGCAGCAAATCCTCGAGCCCCGATCGCTCGCGCTGCAGGCGCTCGAGCCGCGCCGTGCTGGTGCGCGATTCGGCCTTCAGGCTCGCGAGCGCGGTGCGGCGTGCAGCACTCGACTGCTCGAGCTGCCCGAGCTCATCGTGCCGCTCGACTTCGAGCGCGGCCAGACGCTCGTCCTCGCCCGCGAGCTTGCGGTCGAGCGCATCGAGCCGCTGCACGTCAGCCTCGACCTGCGCGATCTCGCCCGCGCGCGCGCGCCCGAAGTAGCCGTAGTACGCGAGCATGCGTCCGGCGCGCGCCGGATCGTCCTGATTGAGCAGGAGCTTCAGCGGCTCGCTGCGCCCGATGAGATATGCGGCGCGCACCTCGCTCTGGAGCGCCGTGCGCTCCTTCTCGATGCGCGCCTCGCGCTGCGCGCGCCGATCGGCGAGGGCGCTGCGCGCGGCGGCGCGGCGCGCGCGCTCGGCCTAGAGCGACGCGAGCGCCTGTCGGGCCGCCGCCACGGAGACCTCGGCGTGCTCGAGCTCTCGTGTCGCACGGTCCGCCTCCACCCGGCTGCGGCTCGCCTCGGCTCGTGTCCGGGCGATCGCCGCTTGAACGGCTTCGAGCTGCGCTTCGGTCTCGGCCTGCTTGCCGCGCTCGACCCGGCGCGGCGGCTCACCCGCCCGCCCCGGCAGCGGGCCCTGCAGAGCGGTGCACGCGGCAAGGCCGGCGAGGCAGGCCGTGAGGCGGCGAACACGGAGCATGCCCGGTATACTACGCCCCCTTTTTTGGTACGCGCCGGCCCGGCGTGACGTGATGGACCGGTTCGTCGAATTTGCAGGTCATCATCCCGCGCTCGTCGCGGCGGCGATCGCGGCGGCTCTGGCCGTCATCATCTACGAGTCCTGGCTGCGCGCGCGCTCCGCGGGCGGGGTGACACCGCAGCAGCTGATTCAGCTGATGAACCGCGGCGCCCTCGTACTCGACATCCGGCCTGCGGACGCGTACGCCGGGGGTCACATCAGCGGTGCGCGGCAGATGCCGACGGAGCAGCTGGTGAAGGCGGGCGACACCTTGAAGCGTTACAAGGCGAAACCGGTGGTCGTGTACTCGGACGGCGGCTCGATCGCCGCGGCCGCGGTCCGCCAGCTGATGGCGCAGGGCTTCACCCAGGTGTTCAGCCTCCAGGGAGGCCTCGAGGCTTGGCGGGGGGAGAATCTCCCGCTGGCAAAGGCCTGAGGAGCCGGCGACGATGCCGAGCAGTGGAGCACGGCCGCGGGTGGTCATGTACGCAACGGACTGGTGTCCGTACTGCGCGCGCGCGCGGCGGCTGCTCGAGGACAAGGGCGTGCCTTTCGAGGAGATCGACGTCGAAGCGAGGCCCGATGCCCGGGCCGAAATGATCGAGCGAAGCGGCGGGCGAAGCAGCGTGCCGCAGATCTTCATCGGCGATACATACGTCGGGGGGTCCGACGATCTGCTCACGCTCGATGAGTCGGGCGGCCTCGACCGGCTGCTCGCGGGCCGTGATTGAATTTATCGGGAGAATCGAACCATGGGTATTGAGAACAACGCCGGCAACAGCGGAGCCGCCGCTGCCGCAGGCGCCGATCCGCTCGCACCGCAGCTCGCGCTGCAGGCCGTGTATTTGAAGGATTGCTCTTACGAGGCCCCGAGCGGACCGCGAGTCGACGGCACCTGGAACCCGCAGATCAACCTCGATCTGCAGACGGCAGTGAACTCCCTCGCGGCCGACCTGCGCGAGGTGGTGCTCACGGTGACCGTCTCGGCGAAGCAGAACGAGGCGACGCTGTTTCTGGTCGAGGTCAAGCAAGCCGGCGCCTTCCTCATGCGCAATCTCACGGAGGACGATGCGCGCCGCGCCCTGGGCAGCATCTGCCCGAACGTCCTGTTTCCGTATGCACGCGCGGCGGTGTCGCAGCTCGTCACGCAGGGCGGGTTCCCGCAGTTCCTGCTGCCGCCGGTGAATTTCGACGCGCTCTACACGCGCTCGCTGGAGCAGCCGCAGCAGCAGGCGCCGGCGACCAAGAACTGATCGGCCGCCCGGCCGTTCGCCCTCGTGAGCGCAACCGCAATGGGAGCGGATGCGCGTGCCGCGCCGATCGCGGTGCTCGGTGCGGGCTCGTGGGGCACCGCGCTCGCGATCCACTTCGCCCGCAGCGGCAAGCCGACGCGGCTCTGGGGAAGGAATCGCGACCGGCTCACGGCGATGCAGGCCGAGCGCAGCAACGCGCGCTATCTGCCCGGTCCCGGCGCGCGCCTTCCGGAGGCGCTCACCGTCTGCGTCGAGCTCGCCGATGCGCTCGCCGGCGCCGCCGACGTGCTCATCGCCGTGCCGAGCCAGGGATTGCGAGCGCTGCTCGCGCAAGTCGCGCCGCTCCTCACGCCCGCGATGCGCCTCGCACTCGCCACCAAAGGGTTCGAATCCGCGAGCGGGAATCTGCCTCACCAGGTCGCTCACGAGCTGCTCGGCGCCGACCGCTCGATCGCGGTGCTGTCGGGCCCGACCTTCGCCCGGGAGGTCGGCGCGGGACTTCCCACCGCCATGACGGTCGCCTCGCCGGATGAATCGTTCGCCACGGCACTCGCGCACGACCTGTCTTCCGCGAATTTCCGCGCCTACACGTCCACCGACATCGTCGGCGTCGAAGTCGGCGGTGCCGTGAAGAACGTGCTCGCCGTGGGCGCGGGACTATCCGATGGGCTGGGATTCGGAGCGAACACGCGCGTCGCGCTCATCACGCGGGGCCTCCTCGAGATGACGAGGCTCGGGCTCGCGCTCGGCGCCCGCCGCGAGACGTTCATGGGACTCGCGGGACTCGGCGATCTCGTGCTCACCTGCACGGACGATCAATCACGCAACCGGCGCTTCGGCCTGAAGCTCGCGGGCGGCGCTTCCGTCGAGGAGGCACTGGGGCAGATCGGCCAGGCCGTGGAGGGCTGGCTCGCTGCGCGAGCGGTACACAGCGTCGCCGCACGGGAGCGCGTCGAGATGCCGCTGTGTGAAGGCGTCTATCAGGTGCTCTACGAGGGTAAGCCCGCGCGCGAGGTGGTCCGCGCGCTGATGGGACGCCCGATCAAGCCAGAAGCGGACTGACTTAACCTAAACTAAAAATATTCGGTGAACCCGCGCGGTACGGTGGTCTGCCCGACGTGGACCCAGTTGGCGGCCTTGTAGAACGATCGATGCAGCTGGGTGTAACGACCCGCCCCTCACCCGCCCCTCACCAGATGCGGACGCGATCGGCCGGCGCGAGGTAGAGCTTCGTTCCCGGCTCGACGCCGAACGCGGCATACCAGGCATCGATGTTGCGGACGGTATCCGCACGGTAGCGCGCGGGTGCGTGGCCATTGGTCAGGATCTGCTGGCGCAGCGCAGTCTCGCGTATCTTGGTGCGCCAGGCCCGGGCGAAGCTGAGAAAAAAGAGCTGATCGGGTGTGGTGCCGGGGAGAGTCGCCTCCGTCTGCCCGTTGAGCGACAGGTGATAGGCATCGTACGCCGCCGACAGGCCCGCCACGTCTGCGATGTTCTCGCCCAGAGTCTGCTTGCCGTTGACCGCCAGATCCGGGAACGGCCGGTAACGGCTGTATTGCGCGACCAGGCGTGCGCCGGCGGCCTCGAAGTGCGCGAAGTCCTCCTTCGTCCACCAGTTGGCGAGCTTTCCGCTCGCATCGAAGAGCGCGCCCTGATCATCGAAGCTGTGGCTGATCTCGTGCCCGATCACCGCACCCGTCGCGCCGTAGTCCATTGCGGCGGGGCGATGCGGGTCGAAATTCGGCGGCTGCAGATACGCCGCCGGAAAGTTGAGCGCATTCAGCACCGGCAGGTTCACGGCATTGACGGTCTGAGGCGTCATCACCCACTCACCGCGGTCCACGGGCTTGCCGAGCTTCTCGAGGTTCCTCTGATACTCGAGCTCTTCGGCCCGCATGGCGTTGCCGAGCGCATCGCCGCGGACGACTCCGAGCGCCGAGTAATCGCGCCAGCTCTCGGGGTAGCCCACCGATACTTTGAGGGTCGCGAGCTTCGCTTCGGCCTTGCGCTTGGTCTGCCGCGACATCCATTCCAGACGCTCGATGCGCACCCTGTAAGCCGCGAGCAGGTTCTGCACCATCGCCTCTGCCCGCGCTTTCTCGCTCGGGGGAAAGTAGCGCGCGACGTAGAGTTTCCCGACGGCGTCCCCGAGCGCGGCATTCGTTGCATCGACGGCCCGCTTCCAGCGTGGAGCAAGCTCCGGTGTGCCGGTGAGCACGCGGCCGTAGAACGCGAAGCTCTCCTCGACGAATGCCTTCGGCAGGTACGGCGCGGCGTGCTCGAGCGCGTGGAAGGTGAGGTATTCCTT
>JBOHZR010000268.1:0-5175 GCA_050738595.1 Steroidobacteraceae bacterium
TCCTTCCACATCGCCTTGTCGACGAAGTAGCCGTAGCTGCGCTGCAGATTCACGATCGCGCCCTCGTCCTCGAGTCGCGCCACCGTCTGCTCGATGCGCGCGAGCTGCATGCGTAAGGGCGCGAGACTCTCCGCATCCGAGGCCGCCGGGGCCGTCGGAAGCGGCGTCGCCGCGCCCGTCGCCGCGGCTTGCCCGGAGGCTCCCGCAGAGATCGCCGCGTCAGCCGCTCCGGCCGCGGCATTCGGTCTCACACGCAGCTCCGGCGGCACCACGATGGGCGCGCCGGTCACGGGATGCGTGTAATCGAACGGCGGCACATACTCGCCGGGATACGAGTCGTACAGCTCCGTCGGGGGCCGATCGGGCGGGATCTTCGCGCTCACTCGCGGCGCGGGTCCCGCGCCGTTCTGCCAGCCCTGGTCATAGCTCGCGAAAAAAGTCGTGTAGATGTGGTCTTTCGCAATCTGCCAGACGCCGTCCACCTTCACGTACTCGTTCTCGTACACGCCGTCTCCCCACATGCCGATGCGCGGGTAGGTGCCGAGCTCGCTCAGTGCGCGACTGCGGCTCCAGGCCCGCGTGCCGTCCGCCGAGACGTGAATGACCGGTTGCAGCTGGATGTGATCGTGCAGGTGCGCGGGCTCGATGTTCTGAGGTCCGAAAAGCTCAAGCGCGCGGCGGATGCTGGGGCGTCCGACGTACACGCCGCGAAGCGAGATCTCCATCGTGCCGTTCGCGGCGAACAGGTTCGCGAAATCATTCCACTGCTGCTTGTCGAGGTAATACCCGTAAATGCCCACGAGCCGCTCGATCGCATTCACGTCCTCGAGCCGGCCGATGCGGCGCCCGAGCCCGCGGGCGCTGCTTTGCAGCTCCGCGAGCGCAGGATCAGCGCTCGCGCCATCCGCCACTGCCGCTTCCGAACTCGCCGCCGATTCGGAGGCTGCGGCCGACCCCCCGCCTGCGGCCGCTTCCGCGCGCGCGCTCGATCCCGAGCCCTCGTCGACAGAGGCCGCCGGCGACTTGCGGTAGTGATACGGCGGAATGTAGACGCTTGGCCATGTGTCGTACCGCTCCGTCGGCGGCGAATCGGGCGGCAGCTGCTTCGAGACGTAAATTCCCTGGTTCACGTCCTTGTTCTTCGCCCACCCGCCTCGGTAAGGCACCATGTACGTCTGGTACCAGTGCACCTTCTCGATCTTCCAGACCCCGTTCTGCTTGACGTAGTCGTTCTCGTACGGACCCTCGCCCCAGTAGGCGGACTTGCCATACATCCCCGTCATGATCACCGCGCGCCAGCGTCCCTTGGCCGTGCGCCCGTCCGGGGCGACGTCGATCACGGGCTGCAGGATCATATGAGTATTGAGCTCACCGTATGAGAGTCCGACGTGCCCGTGGCCGAGGGCGTGGAGGTACTGGCGGACTCGCTCCTTTCCCCGGTAGACGCCATCGAGCCCGATCTCGATCGACCCGTCGTCCGCGAAGAGGTCGGCCATCTGATCCCACTGGGCCGCATCGAGGTAGTACCCGTACGCGCGCTGCAGACGTTCGATGTCGCTCACGTCCTCGACGCGCGCCGCTTGCGTCTGCAGATGTGAGACTTCCTGCTCGATCGTCTTGGTGGGGTCGGATCGGCGCGGCGCAGTCGTGCTGCTGCCGCAGGCCGCGATGGCGACGGCGCCGGCGGTCGCGCAAAGCGCCGCACGAGTGGTCGAGAGCGACATGCAATTCCCCCTTTGGCGCTGCGCATCGGTCGCGGTGCGGCGCATGCTACCGCAGTCGGGCAGGCGAGCGCTCGGCGAGGCGGACGGACCCCTCATCCCGAAGCCGAACTGCGGAGCTTCCCGAGTACGAGCGCGAGGGCCCCTGCCAGAGCGGCGAATGCGAGTGCCACGGTCCCCCCGAGAAGCGTCGCGACGATCCGGTGCACGGCATTCGCCGGCTCGGGAAGGCCAAAGAGCGCGAGCAGGAAGACGATACAGGCCGTGATCGAGGTCGTGAGCGCTGCATAATGGACGCGGCGCATCGCGTAGGCGCCCCATGCAAACAAAACGACGAGCGCGGCCGTCAGATCGACTCCCGGACGCAGAATCGCTGCGACGAGCGTCGCCACGCCGGCACCGATGAGCGTGCCGACTCCGCGGGCGATCCCTCGGCTCACCGTCTCCTGCAGCGTCGGACGGATGACGAGCAGCGCGGTCATCGGTGCCCAGTAGCCATTGGGCATTTCGACGGTTAGAGCGGACTACCCAGGTTCGCCAAGAGTCTTTGGGATGGGCCGAAGTTCGACATCCGTTCCACCCGCTCAAAGGCCAACGGTTTCCGGTCCTTAAAACTCGGCGGGTCGGCGGGGCCGAGACGCTGATCCTGCGCGAACCGACGCGCGGCAGCATTGCCGTGCGACGGGAATGGACCGATTGGGACGCAGCAACGGTGAGTGCTGACCCTGCGACGATGCCGCGTCGATTGGTTTTCGAGTCACTCCTTGAGCTCGCGAAGCTGGTTGACGACCTGCGACATCCGGCGTCGGCGGAGGTTGACCGATGACGTCTCTGCATTTATTATCGGACCACGTGTATGACTGGTCCGCTCGATCAATCAGGGAAATCCTCCTCAGCGTTGCGCAGGCGCCGGCAGGCGTTGCTGCGCAAACTGCCACCCTTGGATGCGGTACTGCGCGGCTCACTGATCGAACGCTACAAGCGCTGTGGGAAGCCGGGATGCAAATGTGCGGAGGGTCCCGGTCACGGCCCGAAGTACTACCTGTCGGTGAGCTTTCCCGGAGCGCGGCCGCAGATGGATTACGTGCCCCAGGAAAGTCTGCAGACGACCCGCGAGCTCGTCGCGAATTTCCACGAGATACGCGCGGGGCTCGAGGAGGTCTGTGCGATCAACCGCGAGCTATTGCGGCGCCGAGAGGCGCTTTGAAGGCTGGCGGTGAGCGCAACCTCGCCACCTTCGCCCACTCCGCCGATAGACGCTTCTGCCACCGCGCAGCTCCTCGCAAACATGGTCGAGGCGTGGCTCGTCGCCGAGCTGCGCACAACCACCACTTCCGAGGAGATAGCTGATGAGTGCAACGATCGAAGTGGAACACCGCAGTCGTCCAGCGTACGTCTACGTCAGGCAGTCAACCCTTGCCCAGGTGCGCCACAACCAGGAGAGTACGGAGCGTCAATACGCGCTGCGCGAGAAAGCATTGTCGCTGGGCTGGTCGCCGCCAATGATCCGGACATTGGATCGGGACCTCGGGGTGTCGGGAGCCCAAACGGCGGGTCGGGAGGACTTCAAGACGCTGGTAGCGGACGTCTCAATGGGCCAGGTGGGGGCGGTGTTTGCCCTGGAAGTGTCGCGGTTGGCGCGTTCGAACCTCGACTGGCACCGACTGCTGGAGTTGTGCGCGTTGACCAACACGCTGGTGATCGATGCCGATGGCTGCTACGACCCGGCGGACTTCAACGATGGGTTGCTGCTCGGGCTGAAGGGCACGATGGCGCAGGCGGAGCTGCATTTTCTGCGCGGGCGCCTCCTGGGCGGTAAGCTCAACAAGGCGCAGAAAGGGGAGCTGCGCCATCCGCTTCCCGTCGGATTTGCCTACGGCGATGAGAACCACGTTGTCATGGATCCGGATGCTGAGGTGCGAGGGGCGATCGCGCTGGCGTTCCGCGTTTTCATCGAGACCGGCAGTGCTTATGCGGTGGTACAGCGCTTTGCACAGCGCAGCTTGCGGTTCCCGAAGCGCTCCTACGGGGGCGCCTGGGACGGCACGCTGGTATGGGGTAATCTCACCCACAGCCGCGTGCTGGGGCTGCTGAAGAACCCGTGTTATGCCGGCACCTACACGTATGGGCGATATCAGTATCGCCGACAGATTACGGCACAAGGCGAAGTCAGCAAGCACACGCAGCGAGTAGCGATGTCCGAGTGGCGGGTGAACCTTCCCGCCCATCACGACGGCTACATTACGTGGGAGGAGTTCCTCGGGAACCAAGATCGCTTGGCGAAGAACCGAACGAATGCCGGCGCGCCAATCTTGAATGGTCCGGCGCGCGAGGGGCTGGCGCTGCTGCAGGGGCTGATGTTGTGCGGTACCTGCGGGCATGCACTGACCGTGCGGTATCGCGGAAACGGCGGCTTATATCCGATTTATTTGTGCTCCGGGCAACGACGCGACGCGCGTGCCACACGAGACTGTATGAGCTTGCGGTGTGATTTGCTCGACGCCGCCGTCGCGACCCAGGCGCTCGATGCGCTGAAGCCCGCGGAACTGGAGCTCGCGCTCGCAACCCTGCAGGAACTCGAGATACGCGATCAAACGGTGCTGCGCCAATGGCAAATGCGCCTCGAGCGTGCGCAGTACGAGGCGGCGCTGGCCGAGCGTCGCTACCAGGAAGTCGATCCGTCGCAGCGTTTGGTGGCATCAACCCTCGAGCGTCGCTGGAATGACGCCTTGGTGAGTCTTGAGGAGCTCAAAAAGCAGTACGCCGACTTCGAACGAGAAAAAACACATGTGGCCACGCCCGAGCAGATAGCGAAGGTGCTGGCGCTCGCGCAAGATCTGCCGCGCTTGTGGCACGCGCCGACGACGCAAGCCCGCGATCGCAAGCGCATGCTACGTTTGCTGATCAAAGACATTACGGTCGAGAAGGAGCACGGTGCAAGGCACGCGATCCTGCATATCCGCTGGCAGGGTGACGCCTGCAATGATGTCCACGTGGATCTGCCGCGACCGCGGGCGGAGGCAATCCGTTACCCCGAGCCGGTCATTGCACACGTACGCGAGCTCGCCCGTACGTTGACGGATCAACAAATCGTCGCGGAACTCGGTCGGCTCGGCGAACTCAGCGCGACGGGGCGACCTCACACGCTGGATACGATCCGATGGATCCGTTGGAAATATCGGATCCCAGCTCCCACGCTCAAGCGACCCGAGGAACTCACCGTGCAGGCGGTAGCGGCGCGCCTCGGAGTCCAGCCTGGCGTTGTATATTACTGGGCCAATCACGGCATGATCGAAGCCCGCCGGCTCAATAACGGCGCGCCGCTCTGGATCACGATCGACGAATCGAAGTTCAGAGACCTACGCGACCGCGTAAGTCGCTCAAAGAAAATGCGTAAACACCCCGATGTGCGTAAGCTTGCAGAACGAGGTGCAGTATGAGGTCACCGTGTCGA
>JBOHZR010000269.1:0-8488 GCA_050738595.1 Steroidobacteraceae bacterium
ACGCCTTGAGCGAGCAGCCGTTGTCGTGGATCGGCACCCCCGTCACGCGCGCGATGAGAGCGTTCGCGGCGCGCGAGGGGATCTTCCTCGAGAGGAGCTTGTCCTGGCGCTCGTGGCGCCAGCCGACGACGATGTCGAAGCCTTCGTCCAGTTTCGCGAGCAGGCGTGGGATGTCGGCGGGATCATTCTGCAGGTCCCCGTCCATCGTCACGATCACGTCGCCCCGCGCTTGCTCGATGCCCGCGGCCATCGCGGGCGTCTGCCCGTAGTTGCGGCGGAATTTCACGACCCGCACGCGCGGATCGTCGCGCGCGATCTCGACCGCCGTATCAAATGTCCGGTCGCGGCTTCCGTCATCGACGAAGACCATCTCGAAGCTTTCCCCGCACGACTCGAGCGCGCCGGTGATCGCCGCGTGCAGCGCCCGGATGCTTTCTTCCTCGTTGAAAAAGGGAACGACGATCGAGAGCTTCGGTCTGTCGGCCACGGGTGAGGACCCTTACGTTTGGGAGGTGCCGGTCATCCGGCTGCTGGTGCTGCTCCATTTGCCGCTCGTCGCAAGGAATGTGCCGGGAACAGCGCTTGCTCAACTCACGGAGAAGCTGTCGCTCACGACCAACACCCGACCGACAAGCAGCCCAACTTCAAGGAGACGATGCATGCGGATGCGATCCATCCCTGCGCTCGGCGCAGGAGCCGTGGCGCTGGTCCTGCTCGCCGGATATGCCGGTGCGCAGCAAGGTACGTTCAGGGACGCCCCGTACACGGTCAATCCCGGCGATACCCTTTCCGTCTCGGTGTGGAAGGAGCCGGATTTGAGCGGACCGGTGCTCGTGCGCCCGGACGGCACGTTCTCGATCGCACTCGCGGGTCAGTTCGATGCGCGGGGCAAGACCGTGATCCAGCTGCAGCAAGTGATCTCGCAGAAGCTGCGCAAGTACGTCTCGGACCCGGTGGTCACGGTGTCGGTGCAGGACGTGAAGGGGAACAAGGTCTACGTCATCGGCCAGGTCACGAAGCCCGGAGAGTTCGTCGTCAATCCGCGAGTGGACGTGATGCAGGCGCTCAGCATGGCGGGCGGCACCACGCCGTTCGCCTCGCTTAACAACATCATGATTCTCCGCCGGATGGCGACCGGACGGCAGGAGGCGATCCCCTTCCACTACAAGGAGGTCGCGAGCGGACGGAACCTCGACCAGGACATTACTCTTGAGGCTGGCGATGTGGTCGTCGTGCCCTGAGCGGGGCCGCGCCGGGCCGGCAATCGCCCGGAGGGAGCGGGTGTCGCCAAGTCGCGCCGCCGCGCGCCGGGCCGGCACGGTTGTTGCGGCTGCGCTCGCCTACGCCGCCTCTGCGGCGCCCGGGCACGCGGCGACCAACTGGACCTACGATCCGAGAGTCGAAGTGGGCGGCACGTACGACGATAACTACCTGCTGGGCGAGACGCCGGCCGATCAGGTCGCCGTGTGGGGACCGTTCGTGAATGCGCTCGTCGATCTGCACGGAGCCAGTCCCCGCAACGACTTCATCGTCACACCGCAGGTGCACGCCACGCTCTTTCCGGGACACTCCGAGGATCAGTCGACCGATGGCTACCTCAACGCCACCGATACCTTCACCACCCTGCGCACGAAATCGGTGCTGACCGGCGCGTACGCCAACCAGACGATCGCCGCCGCGGATTTCCTGCCAGCGACCTTCCCCGGCGTCGAGCTCGGCCAGCCCGTGGTGAGCGGCAGCGGAGTGATCGTGCAGCTCGAGCGGCAGCAGTCCCTCAATCTCGCTCCCTCGACCTCGATCCAGTTCTCGCAGCGCGGACACGTCGATCTTTCGGTGGACTACGACAGGGCCTGGTTCAGCCAGAACCAGGCGGGGCAGATTGCCTTCCAGAGTGTCTCGGGGACGGCCGGGGTGGGCTACATCGCCTCGCAGCGCTCGGACCTCTCGCTGCGCGGCAACTACATTTCGTTCGACCCGGGCGGCACCGAACCGAGCGCCAAGCACAGCGGCCTCGATGGCGAGTGGGACTACCGTGAGTCCACCATCCTTCACTTCTACGCTCGTGCCGGCGTAGGCGCCACGCGCGGTCAGAGCGCTGAGGGCCGGACCGTGACGCTCACGGACTTCGAGGGTGGCATCGGCGCGCGCTGGACCTATCAGATCACCGATGTGGTCGTCGATCTGCTGAGAACCGCGGTGCCGAGCTCCTTCGGCGTGCTCGTCAATCAGGACGAGCTGCGCTTCCGGGTAACCCGCCGCTTCACACCGATGGTCGCCGGATTCTTCGCACTTCGTGGGATCCGCACGGTGGCCGCCGAATCGCAGGCGACGAACGTCCCGAACCGCAGTTATGCCACGGGCTCCGCCGGTCTCGAGTGGCGCATCACCCGCGACTACTCCCTCGAGGCGTCCTACAGCTACGCCTACCAGAAATACGAGAACGACCCCCTGCATGCGGCCTCGAACACGCTCGGCGTGTCGATCGTGTACGAGCCGCACCGCTACGACCGCGCGCCCCAGCCGGGCGTGGTCGGAAGCGAGTCCCCTTACTGATGCGACGCGCGCGAGAGACCCATGGATACCCAGCTCACGCCTGACTTCTCGGACTACCTGGCCGCGATCAAACGCCGCCGCTTCCTGCTGAGCGCCGTCGCGCTGCCGATCCTCGCGATCGCGGTCGCGCTCGCGCTCGGGCTGCCGAGCATCTACGTCTCGAGCTCGCTCATCGAGTTCTCGCGGGCGACGGTGTCGGGCGAGATGCAGAACCCGCAGCAAGGGGGAATGCCGGCGCCCGCATACGCCGATCAACAGCGCCTCTATGCGGATCAGTACGTGGCGAACATGCGTGATGCGGTACTGAATGCGAACGACCTCGGCCCGGTCCTCGCGCAGGTGAAGGGCCTGCCGCTGGTGCCGCAGGAGCCGGACGCGGCGATCGGCTTCATCAAGCAGAACGCCGGGATGCAAACGGTGCGCACCAAGGTGCTCGACCCCGACACCGGACGCGAGCGCGAGATCGTCCCGGCGTTCAGCGTCTCCTTCTCGAGCCGCAATCCGCACACGGCGCAGGTGCTCGCCGCGGCCCTCACCAAGGCGGTGATCGAGGCGAGCCGGCAGAACATGCTGAAGCGCGTGCACACCGCGGGGCAGTTCTATTCGTCCGAGGCGCAGCGCTATCACCAGCAGATCACGGCGCTCGAGAGCCAGATCGCGGACTTCAAGGCCAAGCACTTCGATGAGCTTCCGGAGCTCACGAACACCAACATGGGCACGATGGACCGCATGCAGCGCGATCTCGAGAACACGGAGCTCGAGGTTCAGCAGCTCTCCCAGAACCGCACGTTCCTCTCGGTGCAGCTGCAGCAGGCTGAGACCAACTCGAATCTCGATTTGACGACGCTGCAGCACCTCGAAGCAGAGTATCAGCAGAAAGAGCCGATTCTCGGGGAGAACCACCCCGACCTGATCGCCCTGAGGCGTCAAATCGAGAACCTGCGCCGGGGCGGGGCGGCGATCGAGGGCATGTCGCTTCGGCAGCAGCTCGCCGCCGAGCAGGAGCGCTTGAGGACGCTGCGCCAGAGCTACAGCGAGGCATACCCGGACGTGAAGTCGACCGAGCGGCGGATTCAGATGATCGAGAAGCGCATCAAGGCCGGCGATAAGGCGATCACGACCGTTCCGGACAATCCGACCGTCGTGCAGCTGAAGACGCAGATCAACAGCGTCGACAATCAGATCGCGGGCGTGCATGCGCACCAGGCAGACCTGCGCCGCCAGGTCGAGCAAATGCAGCAGCGGCTCGACAAGACCCCGCTTGTCGCACAGCAGTACGACCAGATCACGCGCGGGCTCGATCTCGCACGGGCGAAGTACGACGACCTGATGAAGAGCCAGATGGACTCCGAGCTGACCGCGGAGGCGATCCTCGGGGGACGCAGCGACGAGCTGCGCATCGTGAACAACCCGATCGTCCCGGACCGCCCGGCGAAGCCGCGCCGTGCGGCCTTCGTCGTGGTCGGCGCCATCCTGGCGTTCGTGCTCTCCCTGTCGGCCGTGGTCCTCGCGGAGAGCCTGGATCAGACGGTGCGCGGCAGCCGCGATGTAAGGCGCGTGCTCGCGCTCGCGCCGCTCGCCGTCATTCCGCGGATCCAGGATGCGATCAGCCTGCGCAGACAGCGCATGAAAGCGGCGGCTCTCGCGTGCACGGTCGTGCTGACGGGCGTCATCGCGGTGATCGCGGTGAGTGGTTTCATGTAGCGTTCCAGAGGGGCTTCAGTCCATGGGCTTGATAGAAGAAGCGCTGCGCAAATCCGCGCAGCAGAGAAAGGGAGCGGTGCGGGCCAACGGTGCCGCCGCGCCGAGAATGGCACCCGCCGGGCCGGCACCGGACGTGCTCATTCCCCAGTACATCCCGGCGCCGATCGATCGCGGTCTGTTGCATCGCAGTCGCATCCTGCCCACCATCACGGACGTGACCGTCACCCGCGCATACAAGATCCTGCGCACCCGCGTGACGCACCGGCTCGTTGCGAACGGCTGGCACTCGGTCGGCATCACGGGCACGACGGCTGGGGAGGGCAAGACGCTCACCGCCGTCAATCTCGCGCTCGCGCTCGCTCAGGACGTGAACAATTGGGTCTTTCTCGTCGATCTCGACCTGCAACGCCCCCAGCTCGGCACCTACCTCGGCATGTGCTGCCCGAATGGACTCACCGACTACCTTACGGGCCAGGCGAGCCTCGAGCAGATCGTCTATGACATTCCCCAGCCCCGGCTCTCAGTGGTGCCGAACGTGCGTCCGGTGGAGAACTCCTCAGAGCTGCTGCTCTCCCCGCGCATGAGCGACTTCCTGCACTTCCTGCAGACCGAGCCGCCCCGGCGCATCGTGGTGTTCGACTTACCGCCCCTTCTTGCCTCCGACGACGTGCTCGCATTCGCGCCGCGCGTGGACAGCTTCCTGCTCGTCGTCTCGCAGGGTCAGACTGCGCGCCGCACGCTGAGCAACGCGAAGGAGGTGCTGAGCGAGATGAATGTGATGGGTGTCGTGCTCAACCGCTCGACCGAGCACAACGACAGCCCGTACTACTGAACCCTGGCGCGCCGCCGCATGTGCAAGCGGTGGCGGTTCTTCGCGTGCGCGTTCTATTCGCCCTTCTTTAGATTTCAATTGCGTAAAGTATCATTAATTGATACTTTGCGAGAGTGAAACCCGATTCGAGCATCCATGTCAGGGATTACCTTTCCCGCCTCATGCAGGCGGGGCGGTACTTCTTTACCTCCCAGGACGCCGGCCGGGCGCTTGGCGGTTCCCGCGATGCAGTCAAGCTCGCCCTGAACCGCCTGCGCCGCAAGGGCGAGATCGCCAGCCCCGGACGGGGCCTCTACGTGATCGTGCCGCCGGAGTACCGCGCGCTCGGCTCCCTGCCGGCCGACCAGTTCATTCCGGCCCTGATGGACAGAGCGAAGCAACCCTACTACGCGGGACTTCTCACCGCCGCGCAGTACCACGGCGCGGCCCACCACCGTCCGCAGCAGTTTCAGGTCATGGTCGGCAAGGCGCGCCGGCCCATCGAAAGCGGCAAGGTGCGCGTCGTCTTCCACATCCGTAAGCAGATTGCCGATGTGCCCTTGCAGGAGATCAACACGCCGCGCGGCACCGTCAAAGTCTCGACGCCCGCCGCCACGGCGTTCGACCTTATCGGCTACGAGACGAAAATCGGCGGCCTCGATGCCGTCACAACCGTTCTCGTCGAACTCGCCGAGAAGCTGGACGCGGATAAGTTGTCCCAACTGGCGCCGACCGTGCCGGGGCCGTGGGTCCAACGGCTCGGCTATCTGCTTGAACGCATCGGCGAAGCGCCGAAGGCGCGCTTGCTCAAGGACTATGTGAGCAAACACGTCCGCGAGACGGCGGCCCTACAGGCGTCCGCGCCCGTCGCCGATCATGCCCGCGCCCGCGACTGGAAGCTCATCATCAACGCCGACGTGCAGGCGGAGACGTGATCCCGCGCGACTACATCACCCAACCGGCTACGGCCGACTTTACTTTTCGGCGAATCCATAGACGTCGAGCTCCCCTGGAGTGCTCGTCGATCCGTCGGAGCCCCCGGTGTTGTTGCCGCGCGTGCCGATGTACACCTTGCCGTTTGCAACGGTGGGGACCGTGAATTTCACGGCGTTGCCAGCGGCATCCGCACTTTCCATCGCGCTATTCCACAGCTCATGGGCGAGGTTCGTGGCGTCATAGGCGTGGAGCACCGCGGGGCCGCAGGGCGGGACGTGCCCTCCATGAGGCGTGCAGTACTCACTGTCATCGAGCGCCCACACGATGCCGTTCGACGTGCCGGTTGCGGAGATCGCAGGCGTGGCGCCGGGAAAGCCAAAAGTCCCGGACGAGGACGACGTCGCGCTTAGCGTATCCGTGGAGAGGTCCAGGTGGTAGGCGAGGAGCGGGGCGGCGACGGGCGCGATGTAGAAGCTCTGATTCCAGTACGCTCCGGTTGCGAAGATTTCTCCGCCCGGATCGATTCTCTGCAGTGCCTTGCCGTCGCCGAATCCGCCGAGGGCGTCGCGATCAAGGACGTACAGGAACCCGTTCTTCGAGCCGCCGAACGCCAAATGCGTCGCGGCGCCGCCGGGCGCGAGATCGGCGAGCACGACGCCGCCCGATCCGAAGTCGTTGTCGTCGGCCTCTTCCTGCTGCTCCTCGGACGGCGTGAAATACTGCAATACGCCGAGCGTGCTCGACAGCTGCAGCAGGGAGTCTCCATAGTCGTTGTTCGGCGCCGTGGAGCTCGTCGCATCGAACGCCCCGTTGCCGGTGATCACATAGAGTTGACCGTTCCCGTCCGCGGCGGGAGCCGAGCCGTCCATCCAGATGCCCGCGTATCCGGCGTTCGGCGCCACATTGAATGCGTGGGTCTGAGTGAAGCTCGAGCCGTTGTAGCTGTAGCCGAGCAGCCAGCCATAAAAGGGCGGGGTGTCTTCGTGCGAGGCCCAGGCGATGTACACCGTGCCGTTGACCAATGAGAGGCTGGCTCGCTGGTCCTCCTGCCGAGGATCGAATGTGACGGTCGTGCCGCCATCGCCGGACCCGGCGTACGTCGCGGCGATCGTGATCGGGGATCCCGGCTTCTCCGCGCCGGTCGCGAGGTCGATCGCGTGCAGGCGCTGGTGGAACGTCGTTTCGTCGGAATCGACGGACTTCGAGACCACATACAGCGTGCGTGTGAGCGGGTCGATGACCGGTGTTCCGATGACTCCGACCTCGGGTGTGATGTCGCCGAGGCGCGTGCAGACGAGTCCCCCCGTCCTGCCGGAGGGGACGGCAATCTCGCCGCTCGAGCCGCCGTGGGCGCCATCGATGAGACTGACTGACCAGAGCGTCGCGCACGGACTGGCGTCGGCATCGAAGGCGAACAGCCCGTCATGAGCGGTGGCCACGAGCACGACGTTGTGCGCGGCGCCGTTCACCTCGAGGTTCGCGACCCACAGGGGCTGAGCATAGATCGCACCGTCGACACCGCAGGAGAAGAGCTTGCCGAAGCTCGAGGTCGCGACGTTTGCCGGTGTGAGCACGTATTCGTGGTCGTTGAGGCCATCGCGCGCGAGGTCATCGTGGTTCGTATAGACGCCCTGCAGATCGGTGACGCCGGCCGCGAGCGAGCTCGACGCCGCGGGGTTGGTCACGCTCTGGGCGGTGATCGTATAGACACCCGCAGCGCTTGCCGTGAACGTCGCACTGAGCCCACTGGTACCCGCAGTCACCGACAGCGAGCCGCCACTCGGCGCACTTTTCCAGGTGACTCCCGCCGCGTCGTTGGTCGTCGCGGCCAAAGAGAGTCGCTGGCCGACCACGATGGCGGCTCTTGCGGGTGAGAGGCTGACCGCGATGTCGGCGGGCGCGACGGCGATGGTCAATCCGATGCTGACCGTCGCCTTCTCGGCGGGACTGCTCGAATCTGCGACCTGGAACGAGACGCTCGCGCCGCTTTGCGCGGCGGTCGGTGTGCCGCTGATCCGACCGGACGAGGCAGCGAGCACGAGTCCGGCCGGCAGCGCGCCGCTCACGATGCTCCACGTATAGGGGGCCGTTCCGCCGCCCGGAATCAGCGTCGCCGCGTAGCTCTGGCCGACGGTACCGTTCGGGAGGGTCTTCGTGCTGACCGTCAGAGTCGGCGGCGGATCGCCCGGGGGCGCCGAGGAGTTCGAGCTGCTTGAGCTGCTCGACGAACTGCTTGAGCTGCTCGACGAACTGCTCGAGCTGCTCGAGGAACTGCTGGATGCAGAGCTCGCGGATGCTCCGCTGCCTGAAGGGCCGGATGCGCCAGGATCGCTGGACGATCCGCCTGCGCCGCATCCGCTCAGAGCGCAAGCGGACGCGAGAACCAGCAAGGAGATCGTGAGCCGCGCGTGGCGCGCATGCGCCGGCTCTTTCCCCTCGAGCCGATCAAGCCGCTCCACCGCGTTCACCCGCTCTGTTGTATTC
>JBOHZR010000270.1:0-8027 GCA_050738595.1 Steroidobacteraceae bacterium
GCACGACAGCCCCGGATCCGCGGAATTACCGCGGAATTCACGGTGTCACAGCCGTGGCACGAAAGCTGCAAAACCCCTCGCGGGTGCGTAACATGGCTCACCGGCCGCTCGATGGGGTAAGGCACGACTGAAACTGGTCAAGGCGATCATCAAACCATTCAAGCTCGACGACGTGCGCGCCGCGCTGTCCGACATCGGCGTCTCCGGCATGACGGTCACCGAGGTCAAGGGTTTCGGCCGCCAGCGGGGCCACACCGAGCTCTACCGCGGCGCCGAATACGTGGTCGACTTCGTGCCGAAGACGTGCATCGAAGTGGCCGTGCGCACCGATCTGCTCGATCAGGTCGTCGAGGCGATCCTCAAGTCGGCGAAGACCGGTAAGGTGGGCGACGGCAAGATCTTCATCACCGATATCCAGCGTGTCATCCGCATCCGCACGGGCGAGACGGACGACGCGGCGCTGTAGCGCTGCAGTCGCGGGCTCGCGCCCGAGCGGGTAGAGTTGCGCGATGGAGTCTCCGGATGGGCTCGATCCCGCGCTGCGCGCTGCCGCCGAGCAGTTGCGGCTCGGCCGCGCGCGGCGCCACATCTTCCTGTGCACCGGCGGCAAGTGTGCCCCGCGCGAGGCGCAGCTTCAGTCGTGGGATTACCTCAAGCGTCGTTTGAAGGAGCTGGCGCTCGTCGACCGGGATGGCGGAGTGCTGCGCAGCAAGGCCGACTGTCTGCGCATCTGCACGGGCGGCCCGATCGCGGTGGTCTATCCCGAGGGTGTCTGGTACCGCGCCTGCACACCGGCAAACCTGGAGCGGATCATCGCCGAGCACCTGATCGGGGGCCGCCCCGTCGAGGAGCTCGAGTTCGCCGCGGCGCCGCTCGGGTGATCCCGAGCGGCCGCGGCCGCACCGGCCGTTAGGGGCTCGAGCCGGCGACGCTCTGTTGGGGTGCTTTGTGGACTTCGGCGGGTTTGAGGATGCTCTCGAGGGGCACCGGCTGGCCGAACAGAAAGCCCTGTGCGCGATCGACGCCGATATCGAGCAGGCGCTGGCGTACGGTCTCGCTCTCGACGCATTCGGCGACGCTCTGGATGCCCATACTGCGGGCGAGCTGCGCGACACCCCGCACGAGCGACTCGGAGCGCACGTCCGTCAACAGGTCGTGCGTGAAGGAGCCGTCGAGCTTCAGCATGCTCACGTCGAACGACTTCAGGTAGGCGAGCGAGCTCACGCCGGTGCCGAAGTCATCGAGCGCGAACTCGACGCCGCGCGCGCGCAGATGACGGATCAGCGTCTGAGTCTGGGGGACGTTGGCGACCGCCGCCGTCTCGGTGATCTCGAATTGCAGCATCTCCCCCGGAACGCCCTCCGGCCCGATCTGCGCGCACAGCCATTCGAGGAAATCCGGATTGCCGATGGTGGGCCCCGACAGATTCAGGGAGAAGCGCGCTGCTCGATTCGTGAACTGCTCGCGGACGCCCTTCAGCCGCTCGAAGACGCGCATCAGCATCGCGCGGTCCAGGTCGATCAGCATCTGATAGCGCGTCGCGGCCGACATGAAGTGCGCCGGAGAGACGAACGAGCCGGTGTCGCTCAGCAGCCGCACCAGCAGCTCGAAGTACTCCCCGCCCGGCGCGGCCCGGGTCAGCGGCACGAGCGGCTGGGCGACGATGCCGAAGCGCTCGGTCTCGAGCGAGCGGCGCAGTTTCGTGGCGATCAGCACATCATCGCTGCGCTGAATCATGCTCGTATCGGTGTCCTGGTAGACCTCGACGCGTGCGCGTCCGCGGTCCTTGGCGGTTCGGCAGGCGGTCTCGGCGGCGGCGATCACTTGCGTGAGCTCGAGATCGCCGGGCGACACGCTCGCGACGCCGAACGAGATCGACAGGCGTGTGCGAACGCCGCCGATGACGGCGCAGCGTTCGCCCACGGCACGGCAGAGCTGCTCCGCGACGCGGCGTGCCTGGGCTAAGGAGGTCTTCGGCAGGTAGGCGGCAAAGCGGTCGCCCGAGATGTGACAAACCCCGGCGCGGTCCGGCATCGGCTGCTCCTCGAGCACCATGCCGACGGCGGCGATCGCTTGATCTCCGGCGGCGAGGCCCGCGAGCTTGTTGAGCACGTGCAGCTGATCGAGATTGCCGTAGAGGATGCAGCCGGACAGGCCATTCGAGGAGTTCTCCTCGGCGCGAGCGCGCTCCTGGAACGTCGACCAGCTGAGCAGTACGGGCAGGCGCGAGGCGGGCGCGTAGAGCTGCCGCACCTCGGCGGCGAGCTCGACCATCAGTTGGGATTCCTCCGGCCCGAGCTTCGGCTGGTCGATGCTGCGCATCGCCACCAGCACCCCGATCGTCGAACCGCTCGCATCGCGCAGCGCCGCGGCGACGAGCTTGCCGCAGACCGGACCGTTGCGCACGGCGCGCAGCCGGTTGGTGCCGAGAAGACCATCGGAAGCCGCGCGCACCTGCTCCATCAGGCCCTCGCCTCCGTGCCGCCAGAGGTCCTCGAGGACCCGGGCGCCGGCGACGTCGCGCGCAAGGCTTTGCACCACGCCGCCCTCGAGCCGGATCGCCACGAGAGCGGCATCGAGCTTCGACTGCACGCGCCGTAAGGCCTCGTCCAGTGCCGCAGGCGCGGGCCGCAGCAGCGGGCCGGGGCCATTCGAAGGGGCAGGCGCAGGTCGCGTCATGACGCGCTCATGGAAACTCCCTCAACGCGTCCACTGTACGGCCCGAGCGACAGCGCGGCCGGAACCGGTTCGCACCCTCCACGGGAAACCTTATGATATGTCGTCCGGTCCCCCCCGTTTTGTGATCGAGGTCACAGCGATGCCCCAGGTCGTCCGTCTGCATCAGTACGGCGGTCCCGAAGTGCTGAGCCTCGAGCAGTTCGAGCTCGCCGCGCCGGCTCCAGAGGAGGTCCAGATTCGCCAGACGGCGATCGGCCTGAACTTCATCGATGTCTACGACCGCACGGGACTGTATGCGACCCCGCTGCCCGGTGTGCTCGGGCGGGAGGCGGCCGGTGTGATCACCGCGCTCGGGCGCCGCGTGCGCGGCTTCCGCAAGGGCGATCGGGTCGCCTACGTCCATCCGGGCGCCTACTGCGACATGCGCAACCTGCCGGCGCGACACGTCGTGAAGGTGCCGGCGGGGATCTCCGATCGCGAGGCGGCCGCGCTGATGCTGAAGGGACTTACGGCGCAGTACCTCGTGCGGCGCACGTATCGCGTGCGGCGCGGCGATCCGATTCTCGTGCACGCGGCGGCCGGGGGCGTCGGGCTCATTCTCGCTCAGTGGGCGCGCGCACTCGGTGCGCACGTCATCGGTGTAGTGGGGAGCGATCCGAAGGCGGAGCTCGCGCACAAGAACGGCTGCCGTCACGTGTTCATTTCGGGTCGTGACGACATCGTCGCGTCGGTCAAGCGCTTGACGAAGGGCGCCGGTGTCGCGGTGGTCTATGACTCGGTCGGAAAGGACACGTTCATGGAGTCGCTCGACTGTCTGCGGCCGCGCGGCATGCTGGTGACCTACGGCAACGCCTCGGGCGCGCCTCCCGCGGTGAGCCCCCTCGAGCTCTCGAAGCGTGGCTCGCTGTTTCTGACGCGCCCGACGCTCTTCTCCTACATTGCGACCCGCAAAGAGCTCGACGCCGCAGCGCGGGAGCTGTTCGCCGTCGTGAAGAGCCGCAAGGTGCGCATCCGCATCGGCCAGACTTACGCACTCGCGGAAGTCGCGCAGGCCCACCGCGACCTCGAGGCCCGCCGCACGACCGGCTCGACCGTCCTGCTGCCGTAGGGGCCCGTCGAGCTCGCAGCGCGCGTGCCGCCGCCGCGAGTCCGTCGGGCTCTCAGGCGGAGAGCTCTCGCTCGATCGGACGCGTCAGGCTCGCGATGATGGCCGCGAGCTCCTCGGCTTCGACCGGCTTGGCGATGTGGTTCTGATAACCCGCGCGCAGCGCCCGCAGGCGGTCGTGCATCGTCGCATACGCCGTCACCGCGACCGCGGGAATGCGGCCGCCGAGGTTGGGATCGAGCGCGCGCACCTGCTCGATGAGCGCGAAGCCGTCCATCTCGGGCATGCCGAGATCGGCGACGAGCACGTGCGGCTTGCGCTCGAACAGCAGCGTCAGGGCGGCTGGGCCGCTCGCCGCGAGGCTCACGCGCGCGCCGAGGCTTGCGAGAATTTGTGCGATCACCTCCCGCGCACCGGGATCGTCATCGACCACGAGGACGTGTACGCCCTCGAGCAGTGCGGCCCCGGCGGGCAGCGGCCGCAGCGCGGTGCCCTGCCCACTCGTTACACCCGGCCGGATCGGCACACGCAATGTGAAGGTTGCGCCCTGGCCTTCGCCCTCGCTCGCCGCCGTGATCGTGCCGCCGTGCAACTCGACCAAGTGGCGCACGATCGCGAGCCCGAGACCGAGCCCCCCGTGGCGGCGGCTGATCGAGCCGTCCTCCTGACGGAAGCGGTCGAACACGTACGGCAGGAACTCGGGCTTGATGCCCTGTCCGGTATCTCGCACGCTGATCTCGGCCTCGGGGCCGCGCCGCGCCAGCACGATCTCCACGCGGCCGCCGAGCGGGGTGAACTTGATCGCATTGGAGAGCAGATTGCACACGATCTGCTGCAGGCGTGCCGGGTCGCCCCGCAGCGTGCCGACACCCGCATCGAGCAGCGGAACGAGCGCGATGCCCTTCGCCTGCGCGGCGGGCATCATCGTCTCGACCGATGCCTCGGCGATCCGCCGCGCTTCGACCATGGCGAGCTCGAGAGTGACCTTGCCCGTGACGATGCGCGAGACATCGAGCAGATCCTCGATGAGCCGCTTCTGCGACCGGGCATTGCGCTCGATGGTCTCGAGCGCCCGCTCCTCGGTGGGCGCATCGAGCCGCCCGGTGCGCAGCAGCGTGATCCAGCCGAAGATCGCATTGAGCGGCGTGCGCAGCTCGTGCGACATCGTCGCCAGGAACTCGTCCTTCAAGCGCGAGAGCTCCTCCGCCTCGGCGCGCAGCACCTGCTCGCGCTTGAGGAGCGCCTCGCGCTCGCTCTCGACTCGCCGCCGCTCCTCGATCTCGGCCTGCAGCTGCTCGTTGCTGCGCTTCAACTCGCGCGTGCGCTCCCCGACGCGCTGCTCGAGCGCCTGGTGGGAGCTCGCGAGCTCAGCGTGCGCGCGGTACAGATCGATGAAAACGCGCACCTTGGAGCGCAGGACCTGCGGGTTGATCGGCGTGAGAATGTAATCGACGGCGCCGAGCTCGTAGCCGCGCGACGTCTGGACCTCGTCCGCGTATGCCGTGATGAAGATGATCGGCGTGCGCTCCGTGCGCCGATAGCGGCGAATGAGCGAGGCGGTCTCGAGCCCGTCCATGTCGGGCATGTTCACATCGAGCAGAATGACCGCGAACTCCTCGTTGAGGATGCTCTTCAGCGCTTCGGTTCCCGAGCGGGCGACGAGCAGCTCGGCGTCGAGCTCCTCGAGCACCGTGCGGTACACGAGCAGCTTCTCGGGCAGATCGTCGACGATGAGGATGCGCGGGCGCTCCAAGACTCGACCCCTCAGCTGCGCTCGAGCGCGCGAGCGCTGCGGGCGATGCCGAGCGCGCCGCTGCGCACGACCTCGGAGAGCTCGGCGCGCGAGGTGAGCTCACGAATCAGAGCGTTGACTTCCGCCTCGCTCGCGGTGAGCTCGGCGATGAAGCCGTCGAGCGCCGGATCGAGCACCCGGCCGCCGGCGCGCACGACGTAGCCGCGCAGCGCATCGGTGTCCTCGGCGCGCACGCTGAGCTTCACCAGCACCAGCTCGCGCTCCAGATGCTCGCCGAGTGTCATGTCCTCGACGCGTACGACGTCGATCAGCTTGTGCAGCTGATTCACGATCTGGCGGATGACCGGATCGGAGCCCTTGGTGACGAGCGTCACGCGGGAGACGGTCGGGTCCTCGGTCGGCCCGACCGAGAGCGACTCGATGTTGTATCCGCGCGTGGAGAACAGGCCGGCGACGCGCGCAAGCGCGCCCGCCTCGTTCTGGAGCAGGATCGCGATGATATGACGCATGAACGAAGTGCGGCGGTGTGTCGGCACCCGAGGATAACCCACCCGGCCGGCGGTGGCACCGAGCCGCCGTCAGCTGTTAGGCTCTCAGGTTCCCATGAACGATACCGCCGCGACTCTCGCCCCGGACCGTATCGGCCGCCATCCGCTCGCCGGCAGCCGCATGAGCGGCGCGCAGATGATCGTCCAGGTGCTCGCCGATCAGGGCGTCAGCGCCATTTTCGGCTACAGCGGCGGGGCCATTCTGCCCACCTACGATGCCGTGTTTCTCTACAACGAGCGGCAGTCGGCCGGCGGCGGCCGTCCGATCCCGCTGATCGTGCCGGCCAACGAGCAGGGCGCGGGGTTCATGGCCGCAGGCTACGCGCGCGCGAGCGGCCGTGTCGGGGCGTGCCTCGTCACGTCCGGCCCCGGCGCCACGAACACCGTCACGCCGGTGCGCGACTGTATGGCCGATTCCATCCCGATCGTCGTCATCTGCGGCCAGGTCGCGCGCGCATCGATCGGCACCGACGCCTTTCAGGAGGCGCCGGTCGCCGCCCTCATGGGCGCCGTCGCGAAGCACATCTTCCTCGTCACCGATCCAGCTAAGCTCGAGGCGACCATCCGGACCGCCTTCGAGATCGCGCGCACCGGACGGCCTGGACCGGTCGTGGTCGATGTGCCGAAGGACGTGCAGAACTGGGAGGGGGAATTCTTAGGCGGCGGGAGGCTTCCAATCCCCGGCTATCGGAGCCGGATGCTGGAGCTCACCGCCGAGCCGCTCGAGCCCGAGCAGGCCGCGCGGTTCTTCGAGATGCTGCGCGAGTCGCGCCGCCCGCTCATCTATGCGGGCGGAGGGGTCGTGAACGGCAATGCCGCGGAGGCGCTCGGGCAGTTCGCCGCGTCCTTCGGCATTCCAGCCGTGACGACTCTCATGGGTATCGGCTGCGTCGATACGACGCACCCGCTGTCGCTGCGCATGCTCGGCATGCACGGCGCGGCTTTCGCCAACTATGCGCTCGATGACTGTGACTTCCTGGTCACGGCCGGCGCGCGCTTCGACGATCGGGTCGCGACGGTGCCCGCGAAATTCGCGCCCAACGCGCGCCGCATCGCGCATCTCGACATTGATCCCGCCGAGATCAACAAGGTCAAGCGCGTCGCCTGGAGCCACGTGGGGCAGCTCGCGGATGCGCTGCGGGTGCTCACGGCCTACGGACGGCAGCTCGGCTTCCGGCCCGACTACGCGGCGTGGCACGCTCATCTCGCGGAGCTCAAGCGGGTCCACGCGATGAACTACGACCGTTCGAGCCGGCTCATCCAGCCCTACTACGTGCTCGAGGAGCTCAATCGCCGCACGCGCGGGGAGGCGATCGTCGCGACCGGCGTGGGGCAGCATCAGATGTGGGCCGCCCAGTACTGCGACTTCCGCCGCCCACGGCTGTGGCTCACCTCGGGCAGCATGGGGACGATGGGCTTCGGCCTGCCCGCCGCGATCGGTGCTCAGGTCGCAAACCCCGACCGGCTGGTCATCGATGTCGACGGGGATGCGAGCATCCGCATGAACATCGGCGAGCTCGAGACCGTCACGACGTACGGGCTGCCCGTCAAGATCGTGGTGCTCAACAATTTCGGCGATGGCATGGTGAAGCAGTGGCAGCGGCTGTTCTTCAAGGGGCGGCTCTCCGCGAGCGACAAGTCGCTGCACAAGAAGGACTTCGTCAAGGCGGCTCAGGCCGACGGGTTCCAGTTCGCCGAGCGTCTTGCGCGCAAGGAGGACGTGCCGCGCCTGATCGGCGAGCTGCTCGATTTTTCCGGGCCCGCCTTCCTCGAAGTCATGATCGACCCCGATGCGGGGGTCTATCCCATGGTCAGCCCGGGTCAGGAATACAGTGCGATGATCACGGGCGACTACATCCGTTCGCGCCACGAGGTCAAGATCGAGACGCCCGGAGCCTCGGAGATGTTCTGATGAGGTACCTGCACACCATGGTCCGGGTGA
>JBOHZR010000271.1:0-10088 GCA_050738595.1 Steroidobacteraceae bacterium
GGTGGGCCCGGAGCGCGATCGTGCCGCCGCCGATGCGCTCGTCGGTCGGCTGCGGGCGGCGGGTCTGCGAGGAGCGGTCGCGCAGCCACGATGACGGGAAGCTCGAAGCCGCTCACGCCCACCGACCGCGACGGTCGAGTACAATCCGCGCCGCCATGACCCTGGTCGACTATCTGATCGTTGCGCTCGTCCTCGTGTCGGCCGCCGTCGGGGTCGCGCGCGGGTTCCTGCGGGAAATCATCGCGCTCGTCACATGGGTCGTGGCGCTGTTCGTCGGATGGCATTTCGCCGGACGGCTCGAACCGTATCTCGGAGGACTGCTCTCCTCGCCATCCGTGCGGCCCTGGGCGGCGCGCGCGCTCCTCGTCATCGCCGTGCTGCTCGCCGGAGCGGGTATCGGCGCGATCGTCACGCATCTGGTGCGGCTGTCGCTCTTCAGCAGTACGGATCGCTTTCTGGGATTTCTCTTCGGCATGGTGCGCGGTGTCGTGATACTCGGCGTGCTGGTGCTCCTCTGCCAGACGCTGCGGCTCGATGGGGAGCATTGGTGGCGCTCCTCGCGGCTGCTGCCGTACGGGGAGCGGACCGCGAACCTGCTGCTCTCGATGGTGGGTGATAAGGCGCAGCGCCGGCACACTTTCAGGCTCGTCGATCAACCCCGGTAGAGGCGGGCAGCCATGTGCGGAATCGTCGGCATCGTCGGAACGGGTCCCGCAAACCAACGACTCTATGACGCGCTCACGGTGCTGCAGCATCGGGGGCAGGATGCCGCCGGGATCGCGACGGTCGCGGAGGGGGAGCTCTACGTCCGCAAGGGCAGCGGGCTGGTGCGCGATGTGTTCCAGCAGCATCACATGCTCGAGCTCAGGGGAAACTTAGGCGTAGGGCACGTGCGCTATCCGACCGCGGGCTGCGACAGCGCCTCCGAGGCGCAGCCGTTCTACGTGAACGCTCCGTACGGCATCTGCCTGGGACACAACGGCAACCTCACGAACGCCGCGGAGCTCGCGGAGGTGCTCATTCGCGAGGACCGCCGCCACCTCAACACAACCTCCGATTCGGAGGTGCTCCTCAACGTCTTCGCCTCCGAGCTGCAGCGCGTCGGCACGCCGCGCGTGACGCCGGCGGACGTTTTCGCCGCGCTCAATGCGGTGTACCGGCGCTGCCGCGGCGGCTATGCGGTCGTCGCGATGATCGTCGGGCACGGAGTGCTCGGCTTTCGCGACCCAAACGGCATCCGCCCGCTCGTGCTCGGCCAGCGCGACACGCCGAAGGGGCCGGAATGGATGCTCGCTTCCGAGAGCGTCGCACTCGACATTCTCTCCTTTCGGCTCGTGCGGGACATTGCGCCGGGTGAGGCGGTCTTCATCGACGAGCAGGGCCGGCTGCACTCGCAGCAGTGCGTGGCGAGCGTGCGGCATACGCCCTGCATCTTCGAGTACGTCTACTTCGCGCGTCCCGATTCGATCATCGACAACATCTCCGTCTACCGCGCGCGCATGCGAATGGGCGACCGGCTCGCCGAGAAGATCCTGCGCGAGCGTCCGGACCACGACATCGACGTCGTCATTCCCATTCCGGACACGAGCCGCACGAGCGCGCTGCAGGTCGCACAGCGGCTCTCCCTCAAGTACCGCGAGGGCTTTACGAAGAACCGCTACATCGGCCGCACGTTCATCATGCCGGGGCAGGGTGAGCGGGAGCGCTCGGTCCGGCGCAAGCTCAACGCGATCGATCTGGAGTTTCGCGGCAAGAACGTGCTGCTCGTCGACGACTCGATCGTGCGCGGGACGACCTCGGCCCAGATCATCGAGCTCGCGCGCGAGGCGGGCGCGCGCAAAGTCTATTTCGCCTCGGCGGCGCCGCCCGTGCGCTTCCCGAACGTCTACGGGATCGACATGCCCGCGGTGAGCGAGCTCATCGCTGCAAACCGCAGCATCGAGGAGGTGCAGCGCTTCATCGGCACCGACTGGCTCGTCTACCAGGACCTCGAGGACCTCGTCGCGGCCTGCCGCCACGAGGATGCGAACATCGAGGAGTTCGACACGTCCTGCTTCTCGGGCGAGTACGTCACGGGCGACGTGACACGCGAGTATCTCGATCGGCTTCAGCTCGAGCGCTCCGATGAAGCGAAGGCGCGCCGCCGCGATGGCCGCCGCACGCCTCTCAAGGTCGTCGGCGGCGCCTGACCTGCCGGTGCGAGGGTCGCGGGCGCGGGGGGCGGTAGACGGGCGGCCCCAGCGCGCAATCCTGCTCGAGCTCTTGCGCGCTGCGCTCGCGGCCGTGGACGGCCGCCGCCGTACGCGCGAGCAGCTCACCAGGCTCGGGTTAGATGATGGGCGTGCAGTGTGGGCGGCGGCGATCGGCAAGGCCGCGGCCGCCATGGCGCTCGGCGCGGCGGATGCGCTCGGCGCACGCCTCGAGCGGCTGCTGCTCATCACCAAAGAGGGACACGCGGGGGAGGAGGTGCGGCGGCTCGCGGGCATCGAGGTGCACGAGAGCAGCCATCCGCTCCCCGATGAGCGCTCGCTCGCGGCCGGCGCAAGGCTGCTCACTTTCGTCGCTGAGATCCCATCGTCCGCCCGGCCGCTGTGGCTCGTCTCGGGAGGCGCATCGAGCCTCGTCGAGGTGCTCGCGCCCGGCGTGACGCTCGAGGCGCTCAAGCGGCTCAATCACGAGGGCCTCGCGCGCGCTCTGCCGATCGAAGCGCTCAACGCGCGGCGCCGCGAAATCTCGCTCGTGAAAGGCGGCCGACTCGCTGCGCGAGTGCGGGGTCGAGGGGCGCTCGCGCTGTTTGTATCCGACGTGCCGGGAGACGATCCTGCGGTGATCGGCTCGGGGCTCCTCGGCCCGTGCGGCGTGCCCGACGACATCGAGCGCGTAGTCGTCGCCTCGATCGATGAGGCGCGGCAGGCGGTGTGCGAGCGCGCCGCAGGCCTCATCGTGCAGGCTCCGCCTGCGCGTTTCAGCGGCCACGTCGAGCGGCTCGCGGTGCGAATGGCACACGAGACGGCGCTCGGGTCGGCCGCCCTGCATGTATGGGGCGGAGAGTCGGTCGTCGAGTTGCCCGAGCATCCGGGTCGCGGTGGGCGCAATCAGCACCTCGCGCTCTGCTCGGCGCGGCTCATTGCCGGACGCGAGGACGTGTTCCTGCTTGCCGTCGGCACGGACGGAACGGACGGACCGACTCCCGATGCCGGCGCGCTCGTCGACGGGGAGACTTGCGCCCGGATCGCCTCTGCCGGAGTGGACGTGGACGAAGCGCTGCGCCGCGCCGATGCGGGAACGGCGCTCGAAGCGGCCGGGGATCTGGTGCACACGGGACCGACCGGCACGAACGTCGGCGACCTCGTTCTCGGGCTCAAGCTCTCCCACTCAGGAGCGCGCGAGTGGCTGTGCGGCTGCTGATCATCGACGGCGATCCGCGCTTTCGCGCCCTGCTGCGGCATCACGTCACCTGCCGCTGGCCGCATGCCGCCTGCGTCGACTATGACCCTGCGGTGCGGGGGCTGCCGGCGCCCGAAGTGCGCGCCTATGGGTTCGACGCGGTGCTCCTCGGCGGACCGCAGCGGCTCGATTGGCTCGAGGCGCTCGCCGAGCGCACCGGTTTCGCGCCGGTCGTGTACTTCAGCGCCACGCGCGACGATGCGCCGGCTCGACGCGCTCTCGCGCTCGGCGCCACGGCGGTTTTCGGCCGGGACAAGATCGAGCACGAGGCACTCAACGCGGCGATCGCCGCTGCCGCCGAGCGACAGAGGCGGGCGCGCTCCTGCGATGAGTCGATTCCCGGCTACCGCTTCGTGCGCGCGATTGCGGCAGGCCATCTCACGCGGCTGCATCTTGCCGAGCGCGAGCGCGATGCAACGCTCGTCGCAGTCAAGGTCGATGAGCGGCGCGACCCGGGCGACCTCGATCGCGCATTCAAGCGCTTCCTGCTCGAGCGCGACATCGCCCGGCGCATCTCGAGCGGGCGAATCGTGCGCGTGCACGATATCGGCGTGAGCGGCGGACGCGCCTACCTCGTCATGGAATATCTCGCAGGAGGAAACCTTCGGCGGCGCATCAATGCCGGCGTGTCCCCCGCCCAGGCGCTGCGCTACGCCGTCGAGCTCGCGCGCGTGCTCGAGGTGGTGCACGCAGCGGGCATCGTGCACCGGGATCTCAAGCCGGCGAACGTCATGCTGCGCGACGACGGCTCGCTCGCGCTCATCGATTTCGGTCTCGCACGGCACACCGCACTTGAACCGGAGGCCCCCGATCCGAATCTGATCAGCGGTACCCCGCATTACATGAGCCCCGAGCAGGGGCACGGCGAGCCGACCGATGCGCGCAGCGATCTTTACAGTCTCGGCGTGATCCTGTACGAGATGCTGGCGGGCGCGAAGCCATACACGTCGGAAAATCCGATGGCGATCGTTTATATGCATCGCAAGATGCCCCTGCCGGCTTTGCCGCAGCCGCTCGATCGGCTGCAGCCGCTCATCGAGCGGCTGCTCGGTAAATCCCCCGGCGATCGCTTCGAGTCGGCCTGCGCTGCAGCGCAGGCGCTGCAGCGCGCACACGATGTCCTCGCTGCGTCGGAGCAGGCCGCGTGATTCTCCGCGCGCCGACGCCGCCAGAGTGGGTGGCAGCCGCGGTCGAGCGCTGGCGCGAGCTGCTCGTCGACCACGCGAGCTGCGAGAAGAAGGCGGCCTCGTCCGCGCTCGCGCTGATGTTCGCCTATCCCGAGGACGCGCGGCTCGGCGCAGCGCTCTCGAGACTCGCACGCGAGGAGCTGCGCCACTTCGAGCGCGTCGATGCGATGATGCGGCGACTCGGCGTCGCCAGCGCGCGCCTCGTGCCGGGTCGCTACGCCGCCGGGCTGCGGGCGGTGCTGCGCACCGCGAACCCCGGCCGCAAGCTCGACCTGCTGCTCACCGGAGCACTCATCGAGGCCCGCTCGGCGGAGCGCTTCGGGCTGCTCGCGCGCCGGCTCCCCACACCGCTCGGCGCCTTCTATGCCGAGCTCGAGCGCTCCGAGGCGCGGCATTTCATGCAATATGTAGAATTCGCGCGTGCGGAGGCGCCGGCCGAATGGCAGGCGCGGCTCGAGGCGCTCGCGGTGCGCGAGGCGGAGCTCGCCACCGGCCCCGACCGGGAGCTGCGGTTCCATTCGGGGCCGCCGGGGGCAACAATTCATTACACGCCGCCGAGCGAGGTGCCCTTATCGTCCCACGGATGCATGATCGCCCGCACCTGCTGATCGTCGACGACGACCGCGAGATACGCACGCTGCTGGGCCAGTATTTCGAGACGCACGGGTATCGCGCGACGGCGGTTGGCGAGGGCCGCTCGATGCGCCGCGTGCTGCAGCAGTCGCACGTCGATCTGATCGTGCTCGATCTGATGCTGCCGGGCGAGGACGGGCTCGCGATCTGCCGCGATTTGCGCACCCGCTCGCAGCTGCCGGTCATCATGCTCACCGCACGCAGTGATGACGTTGACCGGATCATCGGACTCGAGGTCGGCGCGGACGATTACTTGCCGAAGCCCTTCAATCCTCGAGAGCTCCTCGGTCGCGTGAAGGCGGTCCTGCGCCGGGCGGCGCACGCGCCGCGCGAGCCCGATCCGCAGAATGTGCGTGGATTCCGGTTCGCCGGCTGGCAGCTCGACACGACCAGCCGCGCACTCGCCGATTCTTCGGGTGCGACAGTGCCGCTCTCGGGTGCGGAGTACCGGTTGCTTGCGGTGCTCCTCATGTCGCCGACCCGCGTGCATTCGCGCGCTCAGCTGACCGAGCTTCTGCGAGGCCGCGAGGCCGATCCGCTCGACCGCAGCATCGACGTGCGGGTGAGCCGGCTGCGGCAAATCCTGGGCGATGATGCGCGGGCTCCGAGCATCATCAAGACCGTCTACGGAGAAGGGTATGTCGTCGGCGTCAGCGTCGAGACCTATTGAGGGCTCGGACGGGCGCTTCGGCCGCCTCGGGCGTCTCGGGCGTCTCGGGCGCCTCGGGCGCGTGCTCACCGGCGGAGCGGCCGGACATCGCGTCGCGCTGCGGCCGCGCTCGCTCTTCGGACGGCTCTTCTTCTCGGTGCTCGCCGCGGTGTTTCTCGCGCAGGCCCTGACGTTCACGCTCGTCGCCCGGGAGCGCAACCGGTTCATCACCGAGACGAACGTGCGTGAATGGTCGCGCCGCATCGTCGACGTGACTTACGCCTGGCAGCTGCTCGACCCCTCGGAGCGGGCCGCGGCGCGAGCGCGATTCGAGCAGTGGCCGCCGCGCCGGTTGTTCCGGTTCCGAGTCGCACCGTTCCGCGAGGGGCTCGCCGCCGCCGGCCCGGCCTCGAGCGCGCGCGAGGCGGCCGCAAACAGCGCTCCGATCGCCTCGTCGGATTTTCGCCAGGCGCTCGAGGTCGAGCTCGTTCGGCTCCTCGGTCCGGAGTACGGTGTCACGGTCAAGCCGACCGCGAATCTCGCCGACCGGGCGATCACTGTCTCCCGGCAGCCGCCGCAGGGCTTCGAGGCGGGCGGACGGCTCTATGACGTGCGGGTGATGCTCCCGGATCGCGACTCGCTCACGTTCCGCGTCTCACAGGGCCGGCGCGGGCCGCTCTTTCCATGGGGGCTGCAGCTCAATCTCGCGCTCCTCACGCTCGTCACGGCGATCGTGCTGTACGTGGTCGCCCACGGCATCACGCGGCCGCTCTCGCGGCTCGCGCGCGCCGCGGAAGCCATGGGCCGCGACATGCGCCAGCCGCCGCTCGAGGAGTCGGGGGCACAGGAGCTCAAGGAGGCCGCGCGGGCATTCAATACCATGCAGGACCGGATGCACCGCTATCTCGACAGCCGCACCCGTGTGCTCGCCGCCATGTCTCACGATCTGAAGACCCCGCTCACACGCATGCGCCTGCGGGTCGAGACCCTCATCGATGACGAGGACGTGCGGGAGCGCTTCGGACGCGATCTCGACGAGATGCAGAGCATGGTGCACGGCACGCTCGCGCTCCTCAAAGGCCTGAGCGACGATGAAGCGGCGGTCGCCGTCGACATCGGCGCGCTGCTCGCGACGCTCGTTGCGGAATTCGGGGAGGTGGGCGAGCACGTCGAAGTGCAGGGCGAGACGCGCGGCGCTTTTCGCGGCAGACCGCAGGCGCTCAAACGCTGCCTGACCAACCTCCTCTCGAATGCCGTGAAATTCGGCGAACGCGCGCGGGTGCTGGTGGAGGACGGCGCCGCGCTCGTGCTGCGCGTGGACGACGAGGGCCCCGGACTGCCGGCCGAGGAGCTCGAGCGTGTGTTCGAGCCCTTCTATCGCGTCGAGTCCTCGCGCAACCGCGACACCGGCGGGACCGGTCTCGGACTCGCGATCGCGCGCGACATCGCACAGGCGCACGGCGGCTCGCTCGTGCTGCGCAATCTGCCCGCGGGCGGCCTCGAGGCCATTCTGTCACTTCCGCGCGTGCGTCCGACCGACCGGCTCAAACTCGCTCACAATTCATAACATACCGGCTGACAATTGTGTACACCTGCGCCTCGGCCGTCCGTTTAGCATCTGGTCGTTCACAGACTCGGAGACGAAGATGCGACTGACTCTTTCGATGCTCGGCCTGCTGCTCGCCGCGGGCTTCGCATCGGCGCAGACCCCTCCGGCGGGCTCCCCGCCGGCCGCGAACAATGCCGCACCGCACCTCAACCGCATCGATCGCATGGCGATCCTGCTCGACCTGACGGCGGAGCAGAAGACACAGGTGCAGCAGGTGTTTCAGCAGCAGAGGCAGCAGATGCAGGCGTTCTGGCAGCAGCAGAAGGCCTCGGGCGCGCAGCTGAACTTCCAGCAGATGCGCACGGAGCGGCAGCAGCTTCGGCAGCAGACGCTCGCGACGCTGCAGACGCTGCTGTCGGCCAATCAGTACAGCAAGCTTCAGGTGCTGATGACCCCGCAGTTCCGTCGTCACTGGCGGCATCGGCGGCCACCGGCCGGCTCGGCGTCCTCCTCGAGCAGCGCCGCACAGTAATTTCGCGTTTGATCGCGGGCCCCGGCCGCCGCGGCGCGGCCGGCGGGCTCGCTTCAGCCGCGCGGCAGCTCGCGCAGCGTGTAGCGGCCCGACTCGGCGACGAGCACGCTGCCCTGCTCGTACCAGGCGCCAAGCACGATCCGGTACACGGGCGCGCCGTCGAGCATCGACTCGTGAATCCCCGGCCGGTGCGTGTGGCCGTGAATGATGCGGCGAGCGCGAGTCGCCCGATGTGCCGCCGCGACGGCCCCCGGATCCACGTCCATGATCCGAGTGACCGTGCGAGACGTGTGAGCGCGGCTTCCGGCGCGGGCACGGTCGGCAAGCCGCGCGCGCACCGCGAGCGGCAGCGCGAGGAAGCGCTGCTGCCAGAGGGCGTCGCGCACGATGCTGCGCAGCTCCTGGTAGGCGTGATCTCCCGTGCACAGCGCATCGCCATGGGTGAGAAGCACCCGCTCCCCGTCGAGCTCGGTGATCACCGGATCGGGAAGCAGCACGCAGCCCGTGCGCCGGCCGAATTGCGTTCCGAGCAGGAAGTCGCGGTTGCCGTGCAGAACGAAGCACGGCACCCCGCTCCCGGTCAGCGCGCGCAGCGCATCGCACACGCGCGCGCGCTCGGGCTCCGGGTCGTCGTCCCCGAGCCACGCCTCGAACAGATCGCCGAGGATGTAGAGCGCTTCGCAACGCAAGGCTTCACAGCCTAGAAAGCTGACGAACTGCTCGATCGATCGCGGCGAGGCCGCATCGAGATGCAGGTCGGAGACGAAGAGCCGCGCCACAGCGCCCCGCCGGCGCCCCGTCTGCGACTACTGCGGCGAGGCCACGGGCGGCGTCGAGTTGGCCGGCCTCGTGAACGGCTGGGGCTCGGCGATGACCGCGCCCTGCGGCAGCAGCTCGACCTTCTCGATCACGACCGGCTTGAGCGGCGCGTCGCTCTTGAACGGGCCCATGGTGCCGGTCGGCGTGATTCCGATGCGGTCGACGACATCCATGCCCTCGATGACCTTGCCGAACACGGCGTAGCCCCAACGCGTCGGCAGCGGATCGAGCTCCGGATTATCGACGAGATTGACGTAGAACTGGCAGTTGCCGGAGTGCGCCTTGTTGGCGCGCGCGAGCCCGACGGTGCCGCGCTTGTTCTGCAGGCCGTTGCCGGACTCGTTGGGAATCGGCAGATGAGTCGGCTTCAGGCGGAAGGTGGTCGCATCGTGGCCGCCGCCCTGGATCACGAAATTCGAAATCACGCGATGGAAGAGCGTGTTCGTGTACTGGCCTTCGCGGACGTACCGCAGGAAGTTCGTGACCGTGAACGGCGCGCGCTCGCAATCGAGCTGGATCACGAAATCGCCCATGCTGGTCGTGACGCGCACGCGCGCATTGGGATAAGGCGCCCCGCAGGTGTCGGTGATCGCGGAGGCGCCGCCGACGGCGCTGCTCGATGCGCTCGACGAGCTGCTCGCTGCGGCGCTGGTCGCGCCGCTCGCGCCGGGCGCGTCCGCATAGGCCGGCACGGCGGCCGTGAGCAGCATGAGGGCCATGCAGCCCGCGACTCCCAGCAGATAACGTGCGCGGCACGAGATCTCGTCGAGCAATTCGGCATCCCCCGTTTGGCGGTCTGGGCCGGATTGTACCATTCTTCCGGTGAGCCTCACCGCAGCGCGCGCCGCGATCGCGGCGCCAGTCACACGCTTCGCACCGAGCCCGACGGGCGAGTTGCACCTCGGCAATGCGCGCACGGCGCTGTTCAATCGCCTGCTTGCGCGCCGCGGCGGCGGACGCTTCCTGCTGCGCATCGAGGACACCGACGCCGAGCGGAGCCGCGATTCGTTCCGGGAGCGGCAGATTGAGGACTTGCACTGGCTCGGCATCGACTGGGACGCCGGCCCGGACCGCGAGGATGCGTGCGGTCCCTACAGACAGTCGCAGCGCGCCGCGCTCTACGCGCGCGACTTCGATGCGCTCGCGGCAGCGGGGCACCTGTACCCCTGCTTCTGCTCCCCGCTCGAGCTCGAGCTCGCGCGCAAGGCGCAGCTCGCCGCGGGCAAGCCGCCGCGGTATGCGGGGACGTGCCGCGAGCTCGCGGCCGAGCCG
>JBOHZR010000272.1:0-3273 GCA_050738595.1 Steroidobacteraceae bacterium
CGGCCTTTCGTGCGGGCGGCTACATGATCGATGTCTGGGGAGTCGGGTTCGATATCCTCGAACGCTACGGCCTGCTCGAGGCTGCTCGACAGCGGGGCTACGTCTTCGACCGGCTCACGTTCGTCGACGAGCGAGGCACGGAGAAAGCGGCGGTCGGTGGGGAAGTATTCCGCCGCGCCCTGGGCGGAAGGTTCTTCAGCATTCCGCGCGGTGAGCTGGCACGGGTCATCCACGAGAGCGTCGAGAGCCGAGCCGAAGTGCTTTACGGCACCTCCATCCACGCCTTGCATCAGCACCGGGATGGCATCGAAGTCGAACTATCTTCCGGCGAGGTTCGCCAGTTCGATGCCGTGATCGGAGCAGACGGACTTCATTCCCGTGTCCGCGAGCTCAGCTTCGGTGCGGAGCCGGGCTTTCAGACAAACCTCGGCTACCGCGCCGCGTCCTTCATCGTCGATGGCTATCCGCACCGCGACGAGGGCGCCTACGTGAGTTTTGCGCGACCGGGGCGGCAGGTCAGTCGCTATGCGATGCGCGAGAACCGCAGCGCATTCCTTTTCGTGTTCGCGGACGGAGGCGACATTCCGCTTGGCGCGCAGGACAGTGACGGACAGAAGGAGCTAATGCGCTCGAGGTTCGCCGACGACGGTTGGGAAGTGCCGGAAATGCTGAACCGGCTCCAGGCGGCACCGGACCTGTATTTCGACACTGTCAGCCAGATCCGCATGCCGTGCTGGACGACTGGCCGTATCGCGCTTGTCGGTGACGCAGCGCACTGCCCCTCGCTGCTTGCCGGCGCCGGCGCGGCATTTGCCATGCTCGGGGCCTACGTGCTCGCACAAGAGCTTTATCGCGCGGACGGCGATGCCTTGCAGGCATTCCCCGCCTACGAGCGACGCTTGCGGCAATACATCGTGCGCCAGCAGCACGCAGCAGCTCGCTTCGCGGGCTCCTTTGCACCGAAAACGGCCCTCGGAATCCGCGTTCGCGACGCGGCGCTCAACCTCATGAAAGTTCCCGCCGTTGGTACGTTGCTCGTACGCGGCATGTTTGGAAATACCTTCCCACTCCCACTCGAATGATCACCGAGCAGCGTCGCGATTCGCGGTAAATCGGGTGTCCGGTCATCCGAGGGGACCCTGCGGCGACCTGTTGCCGGGCGGTACCGTCGGGAAGCCGTCGCCGTGACGCTCACGGGTGAGCTGCTGTGCATGCTGCACCCGGCCGCGCCGAAGCCCCCCCTGCGCCGCGCCCCGGGGTCGCGCTCGAGCTGCTTCCCCGCCTCCGGTTGAGCTCACGCGGGTCTTCAGCGATCGCGTTTGAGGATCCGCCGTACGCTCGGGAACGCCTCCCCCCCGCCGTGCATTCGCTCGGCAGGACCCGTTCATTCAAGGAACTCTGACATGAAGCATGTATCCCCGATCACAGCGCTCCCCGCCGCGCTCGCGGCCTTCGGCCTTGCCGCTGCGATGCTCGGCTCGACGCCCGCCAATGCGCAGCATGGGACTGAGACCGGTGCGGGCGCCTCGATGCATCGGCACCACAACGGTGCGGCCAGCTCCGCCAAGGACCGGGTGGAGGACTCCACCCGGATCGTCGAGCAGATGAAGCAGAATCCGCGGCTCGCCGCCCTTCTCGAGCGTGCCAAGGGTGTATTCATCATTCCGCACTACGGCAAGGGGGCGTTCATCGTCGGCGGCCAGGGCGGCGGCGGCGTGGTGCTCGCCCATCGCAATGGAACGTGGAGCGATCCTGCGTTCTACAGCATCGGTGGGGGCAGCATCGGTGCGCAGGCAGGCGCTGAAGGCGGCTCGGTCGTGATGATCCTCATGACTCGCAAGGCCATCGACAAATTCGCGAACTCAAACAGCAGGTGGACCCTCAACGGTAACGCCGGGCTCACGGTCGCGACCTGGTCCGGCAAGGCGCAGGCCGAAACCGGCAATGGCGATGTCATCGCGTGGTCGAACACGAGCGGCCTGTACGGCGGCCTCACCGCGAGCGTCACCGACATTACGCCCGATCGCAACATGGACCACGCGTACTACGGGCGCCACTTGAGTGCACGTCAGGTACTCGAGGGCTCCCCGAGCGGCAGCACGATCAGTGCGCAGTCCGGGCCGCTTCGCAACGCGCTCTCGATGCGAGTCGCCTCGAAGTAAGCTCCGCCGACTCTCACCGGCAGAACCGCGCGGCAGGGATGGATCAACGCGGCGGCCACCGCCTGAAAGGCGATGGCAAGGGCAGGGACGCCCGACTGCCGCAGCGGTCCGTCGCGGCCCGGTGGGTAGCGGGCCCCGCGCGTCTGTTGCGCGATCCGTCGACTCCATGACCCCGCTGTAATGGGGTCCATGGTTGCGCACGCTACCGCTCAGGGCGATGCGTCCGCGAAGTTCGGCAGATGTTCCTCGACCGCTTTCCTCAGGGTCTCCACCGCCAGATGCGCATAGGCCCGACGGGTCGTTCGCACATCCGCATGGCCCAGCAGGTCCTGGACCACGTGCACGGGCACACCTGAGTTGATGAGCAGCGAGCCGTACGTTCTTCGCAAATCATGAAAGGTCGCGGGTGGCATGATGCCCGCCGCTCGGCATCCCGTCCGCATGCCGCGCGACACCTGAACCTTCGACAAGGGCTCAAATAGCAGGGCGTCCGCCGAGCGAGCGCCCGCGAGCGCAGCAAAGAAGGCCACCCCCTCGCCGCTCAAGGGAACGAAGCGAGGTCTGCCGGATTTCGAATCCCGCACGTGCACGCGTCCCGCCTCGATATCGGCCACGCGCAGCGCGAGCAGCTCCCCCAGCCGGCACCCGCTATAAAGTGCCCCCTGCGCCAGGGTACGGAGCGGCATCTGCAGCGTGCCGAGCAGACGCTGGCATTGCTCGACGTCGAGAACGCGCGTGCGCGGGCGATCCGCCCGCTGGAAGGCGCGCACACGGCGCCACGCATCCGCGCTCTTCACGCGCTGCGGGTTCTTGCGGTAGGCCGAATTGAGGATCGCACGCAGGAGATTGAAACGCCGATTGGCCGTGCACTGGGCGCGCCGGCGCGCCTCGCGTTCCTCGCCGGCGGAACAGGACCGGCTCCGGCGGCGCTTGCCGTGCTCGGCAACTTGCACCGCCAGCCAGCGCTCCAGCTCGCCTGTCGTCAAGCTCGCGACCGCACGACTCCCGAGCGCCGGTTCGATGAAGCGCTGCCAGATCGCCAGATCCCGGGCCTCAGGCGGTGTAGCGCGAGTGGCGGCGTAGTCCGTCCACGCGTCGCGGACCGTCGGCC
>JBOHZR010000273.1:0-2116 GCA_050738595.1 Steroidobacteraceae bacterium
CGGCAGATCCGTATCGGTGATCCGCTCGCCTCCGGGACGCTCATGGGACCGCTCATCGACGCTCACGCCGTCGAGCGGTTCGAGAAGGCCATAGCCAGGGTGCACTCGGCGGGCGGCGTGATCCTCCACGGCGGCCGTCGGCTTCCCGGCCCGGGACATTTCGTGCAGCCGACGCTCGTGCGCGCGCGCAACGACTGGCCGATCGTGCAGACCGAGACGTTCGCGCCGATCCTGTACGTGATTCCGGTGGCATCGCTCACCGAGGCGATCGAGCAGCAGAACGCCGTCGCGCACGGACTATCGTCCGCGATTTTCACGGACAGGCTGCAGCACGCTGAAGCGTTCCTCTGCGCTGCCGGCAGCGACTGCGGCATCGCGAACGTCAACATCGGCACCTCGGGCGCGGAAATCGGCGGCGCGTTCGGTGGGGAGAAAGAGACGGGCGGCGGGCGCGAGTCCGGCTCGGACGCCTGGAAGGCCTACATGCGCCGGCAGACGAGCACGATCAACTGGAGCCGCTCGCTGCCCCTGGCGCAAGGGATCGATTTCAAACTGCCGCCTTGACCTCGCGCCAGAGCGCATCCCACTCGGCGGGCGACAGGGCCGGGAGCGTGAGGCCGCGGTCCCGCGCGAGCCGTTCCATGGCGGCGAAGCGGCGCTCGAACTTCGCATTTGCAGCGCGCAGCGCGCTCTCTGCGTCGACCGACAGGTGCCGCGCCCAGTTCGCGACGGCAAAGAGCAGATCCCCGAGCTCCTCGACGACGCGAGCATCGGCGCCCGTTGCCGCGGCGGTGCCAGCGGCTGCGCCCTCGAGCTCGTGCAGCTCCTCGAGCACCTTCTCGCGTACCTCGGCCGCGGATGTCCAATCGAATCCGACGCGGCCCGCACGCTTGCCGAGCTTCTCCGCGCGCCGCAACGCCGGCAGCGCCCGCGGCACATCCGCCAGCACCCCGGCGTGCAGCTCGCCGCGGCGCCTCGCGGTGGCGGCCCGCTCCTCGGCCTTATGCTCCTCCCAGCGCCGATTGAGCGAGGCCGTATCGACCGCAAGCGCCTCCTCACCAAAGATGTGCGGATGACGCCGGGTGAGCTTCTCCGCGATGGCCCGCGCCACCTCGGCAAAGCCGAACCAGCCCTGCTCCTGCGCCAGCCGGGCATGGAAAACGACCTGAAACAGCAGATCGCCGAGCTCCTCTTTCAGCCGCTGCGCATCGATCGGTCCGGCGCTCGCGATCGTGTCCGCGACCTCATAAGCCTCCTCGATCGTGTAGGGCGCGATCGTGGCAAAGGTCTGCGCCCGATCCCACGGACAGCCGCATAGCGGGTCGCGCAGCCGCGCCATGATCGCGAGCAGCGCGACCAGCGGATCGGGCGCCGTCGGCTCGAGCGGCTCAGTGGGTTCGAGCGGCTCCGTCATCCCTCGCGCACCTCGGAGGGCGCGGCGGGCGTGGCGCCAGGCTCTTCGGCGCACACCCGATAGAGCGTCATGAGCATGCCCGCGGTCGCGCCCCAGATGTTGCGCTCGCCGTAGGGAATGTCGCAGAGCTCCACTTCCGCCTCGCCCCGACCGAAGCCGAAACGCCGCCGGCGCCTGCGATGATTCGCGGGCTCGAAGATGTAGGCGAGCGGCACCTCGAATGTATCCTCGACCTCCTGCACGTCGAGAAGCAGCTCGAAGGCGGGCGACACGAATGCGACGACGGGTGTCACGCGGAAGCCGCTGATGACGATGTGATCGGGGAGATACCCGACGACCTCCACGAGCGCCGCATCGAGGCCGATCTCCTCGCGCGCCTCGCGCAGCGCCGCGGCGCGTGGCCCGGCATCGAACGGCTCGAGTCGTCCGCCTGGGAAGCTCACTTGCCCAGCATGATGGCGCAGCTGCGTAGCCCGCTGCGTGAGCAGCACGGTGAGCTGCTGCACGTGATCGACGATCGGGACGAGAACTGCAGCTGGAACCGGATCGAGCGGGAAGAACTCACGCAGCTTGCGGCTCTCCTCGAGCGGGAGGCCCGGGATCAACCACTCGCTCGGATCGTGTCGCGGTGCCGTGCCCGCAAGGCGCTCGCGGATCCGGTGCCGCCAGTCGATCTCGTTCGCGGCGCGCCTGCAGCAGCTG
>JBOHZR010000274.1:0-1788 GCA_050738595.1 Steroidobacteraceae bacterium
TGGGATTCGGCGATCTACAGCGGCGTCACCATGTTCGTCTTCACGCTGATCGCAACCTTCACGGTGGACAAGATCGGGCGCAGGCCGCTGCTGATCGCGGGAGCGCTGGTCATGGCAGTGGCCATGATCGTGCTCGGGTTCCTGTTCGATGAGCATTTGGTGAGCGCGACGGTCGCGCACGCCGGTGCGGCCTCGACGACCGGATCCTCCTACATCGCGCTCGCGGCCGTCGTCGTCTACATCCTGGGATTCTCCTTCTCGTGGGGACCCGTGGTGTGGGTCATGCTGTCGGAGATCTATCCGAACTCGATCAAAGGCAAGGCGATGTCGATCGGGGTCGCCGCTCAATGGGTCATGAACTTCGTCGTCTCGACGACCTTCCCGATGATGGACGGCAGCAGCTCTCTGAACCTGCGCTTCAATCACGGCTTTGCGTACTGGGTGTATGGCGTCTGCTCGGTGCTCGCGGCGCTGTTCGTGATCCGCTTCGTGCCGGAGACCAAGGGACGCTCGCTCGAGTCGATCGAGCACCTGTGGAAGCCCACCCACTGAGCGGCGTCTGGCGGCTCGCGACGGCGGATGGCCTCGAGCGGTTGCGCCGTCGGTGAGCGCTCTCTCTATAGGGCCAGCGCGAGTCGGATGCCCAGATCCACGTCCCGCAGCAAGTCCGGCGCGAGCCTACCGATCCGCTCCGTCAGTAACTGCTTGTCGACCGTGATCAGCTGCGACACGTTGACGACCGAATCTCGGCTCAGGCCGCTGGCACGTGCGCGGACGCGAACGTTGCCGGGCGCCCGCTCGAGGCGGAGGTTGGAACTTATGACCGCACAGATGAGCGTGCGAATCGCGCTTTCATTGAAGTCATTGGACTGAACAATGAGTAGAGGTCGCCGAAATCCTGGCCCTGATCCGCTTGGATCCGCAAGCGATGCCCACCAGAGCTCGCCGCGTCGCATCCCCTACCACCGTTCCCTGGGGAGTGACTGCGACTGCATCGTTGTAAGCTCAGGGTCAATCTCCGAGGCCTTCGGCTGCGCCTCATATACGGCGTCGAGCTGCTCCCGTACCCCTAAGAACCTTTCATCCTTGACGTAATCCGCAATTGCGGTGGCGTACAGCTCGCTGCGCGAGATGCCGCGCCTCTTCGCGAGAGTCTCGGCTTCCCTGAAAAGGGCATCGGGGATCGATATCGCTGTCTTCATGACCTGAGTATAACCATGGTTATACTACACTTCAAGCACACGCTCGGCCCGCCGCAATCACACCCCCGCGGGGCAACGTCGCACCGGTCCGAATTCGGTGCCGCGCGCCCGGGCGGGGCTTTTCGGGGCGATTTCAGATGGCCGACATGCCGCCGTCGACGGACAAGTCCACCCCATTCACGAAGCTCGAATCGTCTGAAGCAAGAAACAGCGCGACCGTCGCGATTTCCTCAGGACGACCCATCTTTCCCCGCGGGATCAGGGATTCGAACATCCGCTTCCCCTCCTCGTCGAGAGCTTGGTCCTGCATCGGTGTGGCGATCGGCCCCGGGCTCAGCACGTTCACCCGGATATTCCTGCCCTTCAGTTCGTTGAGCCAAGTGCGTGCGAATGAGTGCAACGCCGCCTTGCTCGCCGAATAGACGCCGAAACCAGGAAAGCCTTTTACCGAAGCAACTGACCCGGTCATGAAGATCGATCCGCCATCGTTGAACAGCGGCAACGCCTTCTGAACCGCAAACAGCGTTCCGCGCGTATTCAGGCCGAAGGCCGCATCGAAGTGCTGCTCGGTAATCTCGCCCAGCAT
>JBOHZR010000275.1:0-4151 GCA_050738595.1 Steroidobacteraceae bacterium
CTCAACGATGGCAGAAGGACCACCGAGGGTCCATCGCCAGCCTCATCCATGCCGAGCGTGACCTGCGCACCTGCAAAATGCCAGCGTATTGTCCTCGTGGTCAGCATCTCAATTCAGTGCGTCGGAGAGCTGACTATGCGCTGGGCGAGAGCAGCCTTCGGCAAATTTTGCTCAGCGTCCGGCGCGGCCATTCTACCGAGGGCACGAAGTGTGAGTCGCTCGGACATCGGACGGCGCCGAACGGCTCGGGGTTGCCGGACGAACCGGCAATAGAGAAATTGCTGGGGCGCGTTCCACGGTGTCCGATGGATGAGTCGCGAGCACTCGATGAGCTTGAAATCGGAGCCAAGTTCCGCGGCAAGGGCGGCCTCGTCGTAACGCATGGTCGGCAGTCCGCTGCATCGTTCGGGCCCCGAGGGCCCGAAGGTAGCAATCACCAGATGACCCAACGGGCGTAAGGCTCGATGTAGGGCCTCGAGGTAACGCTCGCGCTCGGCCCGTTCGATGAGGAAGTGAAACACGGCCCGATCGTGCCAGAGAGCGAACCGCCTCTCTGACTCGAACACCGTCACATCCCGATGCAGCAGGATGACCTGAGAGGTTTTCGACCGGAGACGCTCTCGAAGCTTGTCGAGAACGGCCGCCGAGATGTCAAGCACTGTGAGATCGCGGTAGCCCGCCTCGATGAGGTCATCGACGAGAAAGGAGGCGCCGCCGCCCACGTCGATGATCGGATCGATGAGCTCGATGCCCGCCCTGCGAATCAACTCGAGCGATTTCTGCGGGTGCGGCTCATACCAGCTGACATCGGTGGTGGCCTTCTTCTCGTACACCGCATCCCAATGACCGTGCTTTGCGACCATCGCCTCTAGCCTCATGCCTTATCGAGGGGAAGATGCACCGGACAAGGCAGGCGCCCCTCTCCGTGTGAAGTAGACGATCTATATCGCACCTGCCCGCCGAGCAGCTTGACGCAGTCGCGCGGCTTGCACGCGCTCGAGGCGCTCCGCAGGAAAGGCATGCCGTGGCCCTCGATGCTTCGATCAGCTGCCGAATCTCGTTGAGGTGAAAAGTGCATCAATGAGGGCGCAGTCCAGAACGCGCTTGCCGCTGCAGCGCGAAGCGATGTCGGTCATCGCTTGCTCGAGTCGCTTCAGGTCGGCAATCCTGCGGCGGATATCGGCGACATGCCCGAGGGCGAGAGCGCGCCCTTCGGCACATGTACAGCCGTGGCCATCGACGAGCTGGAGCAGGCCCCGCAGCACTTCGAGACTGAAGGCGAGTTCGCGCCCGCGGCGGATGAAGGCGAGGCGCTTGAGATGCTCGACGGTGTAGCGCCGATAGCCGGAGGCGCTGCGTGCCGGCTCGGGCATGATGCCGATTTTCTCGTAGTAGCGGATCGTCTCGATCTTGACACCGCTCTGGGCGGCGAGCATTCCGATCGTAAAGTCACCGTGTTTTGCCGCTGATCCAACCATGAGTGCGCCTCTGTAGTCGCTACAGGGTTTGCGGGCAGGCTACCTGCCGGGGATGGCGGGCGCAACGTGAGGAGTCTTCCCCGCTCGTGCACGATTTGCCGCGCCAATCGGCTTGCGTCTGTAGCGCCTACAGGGTTTAACGTGAGCCGGCCCTTATGACAGGGGTGGCAGCATCGAGGTCGGGAGGTTCGAGGTGAGTGAGAAGCCGAAAGCTCTCGGCGCCGCCGGGGGCGCAGTGGGCTTGAACGCCCTGGCGCTTGCATTTGGTGCTTGCTGCGTGGCCCCCGGGGCGGTGGCGCTCCTCGGGGTCGGGGGCGCGGTGATGCTCGCGAGGCTCGCAGTTCTGCAGCCTTACGTGGTCGCGGCGACGCTCGCGCTGTGCGGCCTCGCGTTCTCTTATGCCTATCGCAAGCGGCCCGCCGCCGCGGCGCTCGAAAGCTGTGCAGCCGGGAACGGCAGGGGCTTACGCGTGGTGGTATGGAGCGGGGCGCTGATTGTCGTGATCATCGATGTGGCCTCCTACGTGCCGCGCTTGTCCTCGTTCTGGTGAAGGTGCGCTCGATGTCATCGAAGCTCTTGGCCGCCGTTCTCGCCGGCATCGGCATGCTGGCGCTCGCCGGCTGCAATCGCATCGAGGGTACGACCGCGATCCCCAACATCCACTATGCCGTTCTCGACGCTGGCGATCAGCCGCTGCGCGAGGACTTCAACCGCGATCGAGCCGATGTGAGGCTGATGTTCCTCGTGGACCCCATATGTCCGGGATGCCTGCGGGGCCTGGCGGACATGGGCGACGATCTGCTCTCGAGACTGCCGAAAGACGCGCACGTGAAGATATACGTCGTCTTCGAGCCGGTCATTGGCGGTGAGGCCAAGAACATCCCGGGCGCCGCGGCGCTGCTCAAGTCGTCAACACCGAGGCTCTACTGGAATCCGACGGGCGATTTCGGCAGGCAGATGTCACACGCGCTGGGATACTGGAACGGTGCGCGTTGGGTCTATGCTTGGGATACCTGGCTCATCTATCCGCCAGGGACGGCGTGGAAAGGCGCGACGCCGCCGAAGCCGGTCTTCCTGATGCACCAGCTCGATGGGCTCTGGCACGACCCGAAGTTTCCTCATCTCGACGCGCGGGTGTTCGCGGCCAAGGTACGCTCGATGTTGGTCGATCTCGATGAAACGAGCCCCTCCCGATGACCTCCGCGGACCGATCGACCCCGTCGCTGACGACCTGCGATCTGACGTGCCCATCCTGTGGCGCGCGCCATACGCAAACCGCGCCGACCGACGCCTGCATCTACTACTTCGAGTGCACGGCATGCGGCACGATGCTGAAGCCGAAGCCCGGGGATTGCTGCGTGTTCTGCTCCTACGGCTCGGTGCCGTGTCCCCCCATTCAGGTGGCGCGCGCCAGCGGAGGTGCCGGTACGAGCTGTTGTGGCTGACCTCCCGTGCAGGAGAAATCCATGAGCGGACCATCAACGGCTAATGAACCGAGAGACTGGGTGAGAAAGCCTCTCGCCGTCGTCTTCTGGTGGGGGTTGCCGATCCTCGGCGGCCTCTCCTCGAACTTCCTGGGTCTTTCGCTCGCGCAGGCCGCCTTCCTGTGGGCAGGCGCATTCGCGTGGATGGGAACGGGGTGCGCACTCAACGCGTGGCGCTGTGCGCGTCGGCATTGCTTCATCTCAGGTCCCGTACTGTGGCTCGGCGCCATGGCGGCCGCACTGGTGGGAACCGGCATCGTCTCCGCTCCCCATGCGCTCGAAGACGTTGTCAACGCCACCGTCGTATTGGCCGTGGTGTCGTGGTTGCCTGAATGGTTCTGGGGGCGGTACCACACCGTCAAGACCTGATCAGGTCTGCGGCGGCCGCCGGGCGAGCTCGAGCTAGCCGCAGCGCATGCTGCGTGCGGGTTGGCGCCACTCACTCGTGGCCCACCCCGCAGTCATCGCCGGCGCAAGTTCTCCACCGGCATCCAGCCGGGTCCACTCGCGACTGAGCCTGCAGCCGTCTCCCATAAGCCGGCACGATTGCGAACGCGGTGCCAAGCTGCCAAGGGGCTTTCGATGGAAGTCGATACAGAGAAGGTTAACGAAGCCGTGCTTGCCTTGCTCTACCTCGGGCTTCACGAGGGTGCGTGCAGTGGAAGAACTTCGATTGGGACGCCATGGAGAGACTACAGGGCAAGGGATTCATCACGAGGCCCGGTGAGCAAGGCAAAGTCCGTCGCGTTCACGGCGAACGGATTGAAAGAATTGGAGAGATTCTTTCGCAAGCACTTCGCGCGATAGGTCACGGCATGAAGCCAAAGCTCAACGGCCTACGAAACTTCACTGTGCGACTTATGAATTCCGAGCTTCAACGCGTCGAAACAAAGGCGAGCAAGGCAGCCGTCCACCTGGAGATGCGGTTCTGCGCTGGCACGTCTGCTCCCTTTCAAATTATCAACGCGTGAATCCGGGCACGGGTGTTCCGTCCATGTCCAGCTATGCGCGTCCGCTGGTTTCTTTCTGCGCATCTGCCATACAGGCTGCCATACGAACCCACGAGTTCCGCAAGATGCCGTAACTGCTCAATAAGCCGGGGCGGCATGCAGCCCTTGGCGTTTCAATCAGTTGCAGATGCAGTCTCATGTGGGTTATAAGATTGCATCCGTTTGGAGGTCTGCACCGG
>JBOHZR010000276.1:0-3373 GCA_050738595.1 Steroidobacteraceae bacterium
GTATCGGAGTATCTCAAGTCGCGCCGCCCCCAGGTGCGCACGGTGCTGGCCGACCCACCTGGCAGCTCGCTCTACCAGTACGTGCGCAACGGCGTGCTCAAAGCCACCGGCAGCGGCTCGATCACCGAGGGCATCGGCATCGGGCGCGTGACTCAGAATTTCGCCGATGCGCCGCTCGACGACGCCGTGCACGTCGAGGACGCCGACACGGTACGCCACGTATACCGCCTCCTCAACGAGGAGGGACTGTTCCTCGGCAGCACGAGCGGCATCAATGTCGCGGCGGCGGCGCGCGTCGCCCGCGAGCTCGGCCCCGGTCATCTCGTGGTCACCGTGCTGTGCGACGGCGGAGCGAAGTATCAATCGAGGCTTTTCAACCCTGAGTGGCTCGCTCAGAAGGCTCTCGCGGGCAGTGCCGCGGGACTGCGCCGCAGCGAGCCCATCCAACTGGAGAACGTCCTTGTCGCTTGAGCGCTCCAAGCTTGCGACGGTCACGGATGCCGTGATCGTCGGAGCCGGTCCCATCGGTCTGTTCCAGGTGTTCGAGCTCGGGCTCCTCGGCCTGCGCGCCGAAGTCATCGACTCGCTTGCACAGATCGGGGGCCAGTGCATCGAGCTCTATCCCGACAAGCCCATCTACGACATTCCGGCCGTGCCCGTCTGCACCGCGAAGGAGCTGATCGAGCGGCTCGCCGAGCAGTGCCGCCCGTTCAACGCGGGATTTCACCTCGGCCAGGAAGTGATGGAGGTCACGCCGCGACCCGACCGCCGCTTCGATGTCGTGACGAGCCGCGGGCTGCGCTTCGACGCTGGCGCGGTGCTCATCGCAGGCGGCGTGGGCGCCTTCCAGCCGCGCCGCCTCGCGCTCGAAGGCGCCGAGCCCCACGAGGGAACCTCGATTCATTACCGCGTGAAAGACGCGGCGCAGTTCGCAGGTCTCGACCTCGTCATCCTCGGCGGAGGCGACTCCGCGCTCGACTGGACGCTCGAGCTCCTCGAGAAGGCGCGCAGCATCGTGCTCGTGCATCGGCGCGCCGAGTTCCGCGCAGCGCCGGCGTCCGTGCAGCGCATGCTTCACCTTCGGGAGCAGGGGCGGCTCGATCACATCGAGGGCCAGGTGCAGTCGCTCCTCGTCGAGCGCGATCGACTCACAGCCGTACGGGTACTCGCGCGCGACGGCGTGACGCGGACCGTCTCGCTCGATCACCTGCTCGTCTTCTGGGGGTTGCATCCCAAGCTCGGACCGATCGCCCACTGGGGTCTCGAGCTCAACCGCCGCACGATCGTCGTGGAGACGGCGGGATTCCGGACGAGCGTGCCGGGCATCTTCGCCGTGGGAGACATCAACGAGTATCCCGGCAAGAAGAAGCTCATCCTCTCAGGCTTCCACGAAGCGGCGCTCGCCGCTTTCGGCGTGCGCGAGTATCTCGCGCCCGGCGAGAAGGTGCACTTGCAGTACACCACCACGAGTCCTCTGCTGCAGAGGCGCCTCGGCCTCATGGGCACGGCTAGCGATGCGCGGGAGGATTCCCGAGCGCGTGCAGGAGGGCCTGGTTGAAGCGCTCCGGCGCCTCGATCTGCGGCACGTGGCCCACGTCGGGGAGCTCGATGAGCTGCGCGTGCGGGATGTGCTTGGCCGCCCGGCGTGCGAGCTCGGGATAGTCGCCGAGCTTTGCAGCGAGCGCCGGAGGGGCGGACTCCCGGAACGGCGCCGCACGATCGAGGTCGCCCACGACGAGCAGCACGGGCATCGCGAGCCGGTCGAGGTCGTAGAGCACCGGCTGTGTGAAAATCATGTCGGAGATGAGCGCCTGGTTCCAGTCGAAGCGCTCGCGGCCGCCGCCCTGGTGCAGCGACGCAAGCACGCTCACCCAGAGCCGATAGCGCGGCAGCCAATGCCCGCCGTAGTAGAACGTGCGCTCCTCGGTCTCGATTCTCTCCGGGGTCGTCGCGAGCTCCATCGCGTAGCGCTCGTCGATGGTGCGGTAGAGAACCCCCTCTCTCCGCCAGTCCTCGAGCCCGAGCGGATCGACCAGCACGAGCTGCTCGACTTCGTTTGGAAACATGAGCGCATAGCGCGTCGCGAGCATACCGCCCAGATCGTGGCCGATGAGCACGATGCGGCCGGCCTGGATGTGGCCGAGCAGCGCGTGGGTGTTCTCCGCGAGCTGCTCGAAGCTGTACTGGTAATTGATCGGCTTGGAGGACTTGCAGAAGCCGAGCTGGTCGGGGACGACGACGCGGAAGCCCGCGGCGTGCAGCGCCGCCAGGGTCGGCGCCCAGGTCGCCCCGCAGAACTTCAGGCCGTGCAGCAGAACCGCCGTTCGTCCCGTACCGATGCCGGTGGTATCCGGCCCCACGTCCATGTAGGCCATGACGTAGGTCTGCGCCTGCGTCTTGAAGCTGTAGAGCGCGACCCCGTAGGGGTACTTGAAGCCCTCGAGATTCGGTCCGTAGGCCGGAACGCTCGCCCCGGCGGCCGCGCCCGCGAGGAGAAGGAGCGCAGCGCCGGCGATGACGATGCGCGCAGCAGCCCGCCTCATTCTGATCGCGTCGCGTCGCATCGTGGACCGAGCCTAGCAAGCCGCGGGACGATGTGCGAGGCGGCGCGCCGCAGGCGAGGAGCCGCCCCGCACCGGCGCGGGGCGGATGTGCCGTGGCGGGTGGCGGCAGCGCCGCGGCGCCGGCCGAGGTATCCTTGCAACCCGACGTGATGGAAATCCTCGCCTGTCCCGATTGCGGACTGCGCCAGCGCCTGCCCCCGCAGCTGCCCGACGGATGGCGCGCACAATGCCCGCGCTGCCACAGACCGCTCGCGCGTCCCTCCGAGCGCGGTCTCGCGCTCGCAGCCGTGGCGGCGGCGCTTCTCGTGTGGGTCCCGGCGTGTTTCGCGCCGCTCATGAGGGTGTCCACCGAAGGCGTGACGCGCGAAGGCGGGCTCATCGGGGGCGTCGCGGCGCTCTGGTCCGCAGGCTTCCCCTCTCTCGCCGTGATCGTCGCGACATTCAGCATCGCGGCCCCGTGGGCCTACCTTCTACTCCTCACCACCGTGCTGACCGGCGTGCATGCCAAAGGCTCGCGAGCTGTGTCCCGGGCAGCTAGCCCCGCCGGGATGCCGATGCTCGGCATCCTCTTCCGCTGGGCGCTGCGCCTGCGGCCCTGGACGATGATCGAGGTGTATCTGCTCGGTGCGTGCGTCGCCTACAGCCGCATCGAGAAGGTCGCGTTCGTCCGGATCGGAACGGGAGGCTGGTGCCTGCTCGCGGCGGCGATCCTGGTCCTCGTTGCGGACGCCATCCTCGATGAGCGCGCGGTATGGGCCGCGGTGCCCATCCGCGGCCCGAGCGCACGGGATCGGGCTGCACCCGCGGCG
>JBOHZR010000277.1:0-7724 GCA_050738595.1 Steroidobacteraceae bacterium
CCACGACTCCGTGGACTACGGGCTGATCCGCGAGCGGCTGCGTGTGCTGACGGCGGACCCCAACTACGACATCCTGGGCTACTACCGCAGTCGCATGGAGTCGGACACGCCGTCGCTCGACGATCTCTACGGCTATGCCATCGCGCTCATGCGGCGGGACCAGCCGGCGCAGGCGGTGAGCGTTCTCACACCCCTCGTCAATCGGCATCAGAATGTCATCCTGCTGCGCAGCGCGCTCGGCCAAGCGCAGGTCGCCGACGGGCAGATGAAGCAGGGGCTCGCGACCTTCGCCGAGGGCGAAGTGCTCTTCCCGCGCAACGTGCCGCTTACCGTCCGCTATGCGGAGGCGCTGATCAAGGCAGGCCGCGGTGCGGAGGCTCACAGTCTGCTGCTCGATCTGTTCAACAACGTCGAGCCGACCCCCATGCAAATCAAGCTCACCGCCCAGGCGGCAAGCGCGGCGGGGGACCCCGGGGATGCCTACTACTACATGGGCGAATATCAGATCTCGACCGGCAACCTGCCGCTTGCGACTCGGCAGTACCAGCTCGCCCTCGCGGCGCCGCACCTCAATAACGTTCAGCGCGAGCGCTACCGCGCGCGCCTCGCCGAGATCCGCGACTTCCTCGCGCAGGAGCAGCGGGAAAACCACGGCCGCCTTCCTCAGCAGCTGACGGGCGGCAGCAACGGTCTCGATCCCGCACCGCGCTGAGCTTGCGCAATGCCCGCGCGGCATCCCGCGTGAGCCCGCGCGGCGAGCAGCACCGGCCGGCGCGGCTGATACAATTCCACGCTTTGGCTCGGGCCGTCCAGAACATGCCGACTCTCGCTCTGCCGTCGACTCTCGCGAGGCGCGCTGCCGCCCTCCTCGCTGCCGTGGCCGTCCTGCTCTCAGGATGTGCCACGCAGCCGAGCGCCCATCGGGACCCGCGCGATCCGTGGGAGCCGATGAATCGCAAGATCTTTGCATTCGATCTGAGGTTCGCCCGCAAGGTGGCGTTGCCCATCGGGCGCACTTACCAGCGCATCACCCCGAAGCCGGTGCAGGCGGGGATCGGCAACTTCTCCGACAACCTGGTGTATCCCATCGTCTTCATCAACGATCTGCTGCAGGGGAAGCTCGAGCCCTTCCTGAGCGATACCGGCCGGTTCGTCCTCAACTCGACGGTCGGCATTGGCGGCCTGTTCGATCCGGCGACTCGGGCCGGACTGCGCAAGAACGACAATGACTTCGGCATCACTCTCGGCACGTGGGGAGCCGGACCCGGTCCCTATCTGGTGCTGCCGCTCGCCGGGATGTCGACCCTGCGGGACGCCTCCAGCAAAGTGCCGGACTGGTTCCTGTCGCCCACCTATTACATCGACACCGCGTGGATCTGGCTCTCGATGGATGCGGTGTATCTGCTCGACCTCGACTCGCGTACCCTGCTCCCGGCCTACGATCTGCTCGAATCCCAGCATCCGTTCGACGAATACGCCTTCGCGCGCAATGCCTACCTGCAGCAGCGCGAGTACCGCATTCACGGCAATTCGGCCAAGTCGCAGGAGCAGCAGGAGCTCGAGCTCGAGAAGTCGCTCCAGGACTCGGGGTCAGACGACGACAGTACGCCCGACACGGGTACGGGTCAGCGCGGGCACGGCAGCAGCGCGCCGCCTCCGGCCTCACCGCCCAAGCAATAGGCTCTCGACCTCGCTGATGCGCGCGATGGCGCAGATCGTCTCCGGTACGTGGGTGTAGTTGAGCTCGCGTCCGCTGCGGCGCGCCCAAGCGAGCCACCCGATGAGCACTGCGAGCCCGGCGCTGTCGGATGCTCCAACCCCGCCGCAATCGACTTCGATGGGGCCGCTGCTCCCTGAGGCGGACGCGAAGGCCGCGATGCCGCTCGCGAGCGCGCCCCGTGCCGTCGCGAAGGTGAGCGGCCCGCTCACGGCATACTGATTCGCCCCAGTATTCTCGATCGCCACCGTCGTCACGACTTGCGGGCGCCGGGATTCGGGAGCTGAGCCGGCTTCTCTCCGCGCTCGAGCCGTTGAATCACCGAATCGACACCCTGCGCCTGAATCTGCGCGCCGAAATCGTCGCGAAAGCTCTTGACGTAGCTGATGCCCTCGATGACGACGTCCCACGCCTTCCAGCCCGAGGCGGTCTTGTGCAGGGCGAAGTTCACGTCCACCGACGAGCCATCGTCGCGGTGGATCTGGGTGCGCACGAGCGCGTTCGTCGCATTGGGATTCACCGTGGTCGGCACCACATGCAGCCGGTTGGTTCGAAATCCGAGAAGCGCGCTCCCGTAGTTGTCGAACATGGAGTTCTCGAACGCGTCGATGAAGCGCTGCCGCTGCTGAGGCGTCGCCGTGCGCCAGTACCGCCCGAGCACGAGTCGTGCAGAGAACTGAACATCGAAGTATGGCAGCACGTCGCGGTTCACCGCGGCGCGGAGCGCCTTCGGGTCCTTGCTGTATTGCGAGCGATTCGCGTCGACATCCTTGAGGAATCGCTGCGCAACGTTCTCGACGATCTGCGAGGGCTGCGCGCCCGTCGCGCCGCCCACCGCGGTGCCGCCACCGGCTTGCGCAGCGGCGGTGGCGATGCCGGGCGTGACGGTGAGAGCCGCGCCGGCCGCAAGGGCGAGGCCGAACACCAGGGAACGCATGGGGAGAAGTCGTCCGGTGAGGCGTCGCATGATCGGGGCTCCTTATCGGGGTCCGGGTCCGCCGCGTCCGCCGGTGCCGCCGGTGCCGCCCGGCTTCGTGCCCGAGCTGCTCGAGGCCGCGCCGCTCTGACCGGATTCGGAGGGCTTGCTCGCGAGGGTCGCAAACAACTTGTTGACCAGGTTCTCCAGGACGAACGCAGACTGGGTCATCTCGATTGGAATTTGGGTGCCGTTCTTCATGTACGTGTCCGACCCACCGGGGTCGAGCGCCACGTACTGGCCCCCGAGCAGGCCCTGGGTCTGGATGCTTGCAAAGCTATCGTCCGGAATCTGGTTGTACTTCGAATCGATGCGCATCGTCACGCGCGCGCTGTAGTTCTGCGGGTCGATGCCGATCCCCGTGACGGTGCCGATCGTCACGCCTGCGAGCGCGACCGGCGCACCTTCCTTCAGATCCCCGATATTGGTGAACTCCGCCGTCACGCCGTATCCGCCTTTGCCGCCGCCCACCCTGATGCCGCCCGTAGGCAGCTGCGTCGCAAGAAAGAACAGCGCCGCGAAGCCGAGCAGCACGAAAAAACCCGTCCCGATCTCGAGTGTCCGAGTGGCGCGCATCGCCTCACCCCCTCACATAAAGGCTGCGGTCAACATGTAGTCGAGCAGCAGGGTCAGAACCGAGGACGCTACCACCGTCCTCGTCGTAGCAAGTCCCACGCCCTCGGCGGTGGGCTCCGAGTGATATCCCTCGTACACGGCGATCAGGCTCACGATGAAGCCGAACACCAGGCTCTTCACGATGCCCTCGGTCACGTCGCGCAGGACCACCGAGCTTTGCATCTGCGACCAGAATGCGCCCCGATCGATGCCCCGCTCCCAGACTCCGATGAGCTGGGCGCCGAACAGGCCAATGACATTGAAGACGGCGGCGAGGAGCGGCATCGCGATGAACCCGCCCAGAAAGCGCGGCGCGGCCACGTACTGCATGGGGTCGACCGCCATCATCTCGATCGCCGTGAGCTGGTCCGTGGCGCGCATCAAGCCGATTTCGGAGGTGAGTGCCGTGCCCGCGCGCCCCGCGAAGAGCAGTGAGGTGAGCACCGGCCCCAGCTCGCGCAGGAGACTCAGCGCCGCGGCGACGCCAAGGAGGTTCTCGGACCCGAACCTCGAGAGCAGATAGGCGCCCTGCAGACCGAGCACCATGCCCGTGAACAGGCCCGAAAGCATGATGATGATGAGCGAGCGGGCGCCCGCGTTGTAGATCTGCTGAACGATGAGGCCCGGGCGAGCGAATGCCGGGGCGCACGCCATGACGAGCCGCACTGCGAAAATCGAGGTGCCGCCGATCCTTGTCAGGCCCGCCGTCAATGTCCCAGCACGCGCAGTTCGGCCCGGCGCTCTTGCCGGCACAGGGACTGCAGGTCGGCCGCCGCCGCCCGCCACGGCCGCGTCCGGGGACCGCCGCGCTTGCGGCGTCACTCACCCGCTCCTTCGAGCAGCTGCGTGTCGAGATCGGGCGCGGGATAGTGAAACGGCACCGGGCCGTCCGGGCTGCCGCTCATGAATTGCTGCACGATCGGGGAGCCGCCGCCCGAGAGCTCCTGCGGAGTGCCTGATGCGACCACATGCCCCTCGGAGATGAGATAGCTGTCGTGCGCGATCGTCGCGAGCTCCTGCACATCGTGCGAGACGACGATGCTCGTGAGTCCGAGTGCCTCGTTCATCCTCTGGATGAGCCGCAGGATGACCCCGAGCGCGATCGGATCGAGGCCGGCGAACGGCTCGTCGTAGATCAGCAGCTCCGGGTCCATGACGATCGCGCGCGCGAGCGCGACGCGGCGCGCCATGCCGCCCGAGAGCTCGGCAGGCATCAGGTGCGCCGCCCCGCGCAGCCCCACTGCATTGAGCTTCGTGAGGACGATGTCGCGGATCAGAGGCTCGGTCAAGCGCGCGTGCTCGCGCAGCGGAAAAGCGACGTTCTCGAACACATCGAGGTCGGTGAGCAGCGCCCCGTTCTGAAAGAGCATGCCCATGCGACGGCGCATCGCGAACACCTCGCGCGATCGGAGCGTCGAGACTTCCCGCCCCCAGAGGAGCAATTGCCCGCTGTCGGGGAGCGACTGCGCGGTGATCAGGCGCAGCAGCGTCGTCTTGCCCGTGCCGCTCGGCCCCATGACCGCCGTGATGCGGCCCCGGCGCGCCTGCAGGGTGAGCCCGGAGAAGATGGCGCGCCCGCCGATCGAATAGTGAACGTCGTGCGCATCGACGATCACATCCGATGCGCTGGCCGCACCGAGTGAGGCCATGGGGGGACCCATGCCGTTCGCTGCCGCCGGCGGCTCAGGGCGCGCCACGAGAGCGGTACACGCGTCTCAGGCGGCTTGCGCTTCGAGCGCCGCCTGATAGCGGCCCTGCGTCGCGAGGCCGTTGAGCTTTGCGCGCTTCGCAAACTCCTTCTGGCCCGCCGCGAAATTCGCTGCCGCCCCGCCCCATCCCTTGAGCGCCGTGTCCTGAAGCGCGCGGCCGTAGCTGAACGTGAGATTCCACGGCAGCCCGCCGATCTGGTTCATCAGTGAGAGATGCAGAGTCGCCTCCTGCGGAGACTGTCCGCCCGAGAGGAACGCGATGCCGGGCACGGCCGCCGGCACGTGTCGCTTGAGGCAGCGCACCGTGGCCTGCGCGACCTGCTCCGGTGAGGCCCGGTTCGCGGCCTTCTTGCCGGAGATCACCATATTCGGCTTGAGCACCATGCCTCCGAGGTCGATGCGGGCCTTAAAGAGCTGCGCAAAAACGGCTTCGAGGACCCGATCGGTGACCTCCTCGCAGCGCTCGATCGAGTGCGCGCCATCCATCAGCACCTCGGGCTCGACGATCGGCACGATGTCGCGCTCCTGGCAGAGCGCCGCGTAGCGGGCGAGCGCGTGTGCGTTCGCCTCGATGGCATAGGAGCTCGGGATGCCCTCCGCGATATCGATCACCGCGCGCCATTTCGCGAAGCGCGCGCCGAGCCCGTAGTACTCGGCGAGCCGCTCGCGCAAGCCGTCGAGTCCCTCGGTGATCGTCTCGCCGGGGAAGCCCGTGAGAGGCTTGGCGCCCTCGTCCACCTTGATACCGGGAATCATGCCCTGACGTGCGAGATACTCCGGAAAGGCAACCCCATCGCGCGTGCGCTGGCGGATGGTCTCGTCGTATTCGATGACGCCGCTGATCGACTCTGCCGCCCCGGGAGCCGTGAAGAGCATCTCGCGATAGGCGCGCCGGTGCTCCTCGGTCGACTCGAGCTTGATCGCGTCGAAGCGTCTCTTGATCGTGCCGGTGCTCTCGTCCGCGGCGAGGATTCCCTTGCCCTTGACCACCATGGCACATGCCGTGCGCTCGAGCTCGCTGCGATTCATTCGAACCTCCGGTTTGATGCCGGCGGGCGCCGGTTGGCGCCGGATCGGGCCGCGAAGGATAGCAGACGCTTTGCGCGGACGGGCAATCAGGACTAAAGTAGTCCTAGTTTCCCGATGGGTGAACCATGCGGATGGGTGAACGATGCTGCGCATCAGCCGCCTGACGGACTATGCGACCGTGATACTGGCGAGCCTCGCCGGCGATCCGGACCGCGTGCAGACCGCGGCCGCGTTGTCGGAGCAGACGCACATCGCGGCCCCGACCGTGAGCAAGCTGCTGAAGCAGCTGCAGCGCGCCGCTCTCGTGAGCTCGACGCGCGGGCTGCGCGGGGGGTACCAGCTCGCCCGACCGGCGAGCGAGATCAGCGCCGCGGCGATTCTCGATGCGCTCGAGGGTCCGCTCGCACTCACGGACTGCTCCGCGGGGCACGGACAGTGCGGAATCGAGCAGACCTGCCGCGTGGGGCGCGTCTGGCAGCGGCTCAATCAGGCGATCCGCCGCTCGCTCCACGAGGTGACGCTCGCGCAGCTCGCCGGAATCGATCCCGCGCAGCCCCAGCTGCCGGCGTTCGAGCGCGAGATCAAGTTCACCGCGCGGCGGCCGCAGCACTGAGCGGACGTCGGGACTGAGCGGACTTCAGGAATCGAGTTGAAACCAGGACTGTCGAGCATCCAATGAGCAAGCCTGCCATCGAGCTGCAAGAGCTCGTCGCGCGCCAGTACAAGCACGGGTTCGTGACGGAGATCGAGTCGGACACCGTTCCGCCCGGTCTCGACGAGGACGTGGTGCGCCTCATCTCGCGCAAGAAGGGCGAGCCTCAATTCCTCACGGAGTGGCGCCTCAAAGCACTGCGCCACTGGCTCACGATGCGCGAGCCCCACTGGTCGCACGTGCGCTATCCACCGATCGACTATCAGGCGATCTCGTATTATTCCGCGCCGAAGGCGCGCACCGACGGCCCGAAAAGTCTCGACGAGGTCGACCCGAAGCTGCTCGCGACCTACGAGAAGCTCGGCGTGCCGCTGCACGAGCGCGCGCGGCTCGCCGGTGTCGCGGTGGATGCCGTGTTCGACAGCGTGTCCGTCGCGACGACGTTCAAAGAGCGCCTCGCGAACGCCGGCGTGGTCTTCTGCTCGTTCTCGGATGCCGTGCGGGCGCACCCCGCGCTCATCGAGCAGTACCTCGGCACCGTCGTCCCCTCCGCCGATAACTTCTACGCCGCCCTCAACTCGGCGGTCTTCTCCGACGGCTCGTTCGTCTACGTGCCGAAGGGCGTGCGCTGCCCGATGGAGCTCTCGACGTATTTCCGCATCAATGCGGAGAAGACCGGACAATTCGAGCGCACATTGATCATTGCCGATGACGGCGCGTACGTGAGCTATCTCGAGGGTTGTACGGCGCCGCAGCGCGACGAGAACCAGCTTCATGCGGCGGTGGTCGAGCTCGTTGCGATGGAGCGGGCGGAGATCAAGTACTCGACCGTCCAGAACTGGTACCCCGGCGATGCCGAGGGCAGGGGCGGGATCTACAACTTCGTCACCAAGCGCGGCCGATGCGCCGGCGCCGACTCCAAGATCTCCTGGACCCAGGTCGAGACCGGGTCGGCGATCACCTGGAAGTACCCGGGCGTCGTTCTTCAGGGCGACGGGTCGGTCGGGGAGTTCTACTCCGTGGCCC
>JBOHZR010000278.1:0-5403 GCA_050738595.1 Steroidobacteraceae bacterium
GAGCAGATGCGGCGCGAGCGCTTCGAGGGCGGCGCCGCTACTGCCGCGGCTTGCCGCCGGCGCCCTCCCCGGAACGCGCTGGCACTTCGTCCGGAAAGTAGAGCGGGCGTGGTTTTTCCCCGGTCTGAGGCTCGACGGCGAACAGCAGGTCGGTGAGATCGTCCGCGTGCTCCTCCTCCTTCGAGAGGATGTCCTCCATCAGAACGCGCGAGGTCGGATCGCGCTCGCCGAAGAAGCGCACCATCTCGCGGTAGCTCTCGATCGCGATGCGCTCGGCAATGAGATCCTCTCGAACCATGTCGGCGAGCGAGTTGCCCTCCTTGTACTCGCTGTGGCTCAAGCTCGCCAGCACGTCGGGGTTCATCTCGGGCTTCCCGCCGAGCTGTTTGATCCGCTCCGCGATGCGCTCGGCATGCTCCTGCTCGTCGCGCGCATGCTCCTTGAACTCCCCCTTCACGGACTGCGAGTGGATGCCCGTCGCCATGAAGTAGTGGAACTGGTACCTGAGGACACACACGATCTCGGTCGCGAGCGCCTGATTGAGCACGGCGACCGACTGCGCGGCATCGAGCGGATAGTCCTTGGTGAGGGCGCCTTTCGTGATTTCCTCGCGCGCCCGGGCGCGTAGCGCCGCGATGCGCTGGGCGTGACTGGGATTCGCTTGGGCCATGGTTTGCTCCCCGTGAGGCTGATCGGCCGTGCAGGGGAGCCCAGCAAGCGCGATACCCGCTCTCTCAGCGCCCCCGAATGGATGCGGCCCGAATGGATGCGGCTCGCGCCGGCCGCACCGGGCGCTCGGCGGCTGCGTGCACGGCCCCGGCACCATCGAGCGCGAGCGCCGCGGAGATGTGCGCGAGATGGGTGAGCCCCTGCGGGAAGTTGCCGAGCGGCTGCTTGCCGCGCACGTCGTACTCCTCGGCGAACAGGCCGAGCTCGTTCGCGCAGGCGCAGGCGCGCTCGAACAGCACGCGCGCTTCGGCTTTGCGGCCCTGGTGCGCCAGCACTTCCGCCAGCCAGAACGTGCACGCGAGGAAGACGCCCTCGCCAGAGGGAAGGCCGTCCTCGCCCTGGTAGCGCAGAACGAGCCCGTCTCGGCGGAGGTTCGCGCAGATCGCATCCGCGGTGCGGATCATGCGCGGATCATCCCAGGCGATGAACTCGACGCTCGGCATCAGCAGCAAGGTGGCATCGAGCTCGCGGCTGCCGAAGCTGCGGACGAAATGGCCTGCCCGGCGGTCGAACCCGCGCGTCTCGATGAGCGCGCGCATCTGCGCCTGCACCTTGCGCCAGCGGCCGAGCGGCGCGGGCAGCGAGTAGCGCTCCGCGAGTGCGATGCCCCGGGAGACTGCGGCCCAGCACATGACCTTCGAGTGCACGAAATGCCGCGGCTGCGAGCGCACCTCCCAGAAGCCCCGGTCGGGCCGATGCCACTTCGAAAGGGCGGTCTCCACGATGTCGCACAGAAACTTCCAGAACTCCTGCGCGTGCGGCCGGCCGCGCTCGCTCCAGCGCCAGTAGAGCTCGAGCACGAGGCCGTACATGTCTCCCTGGTACTGGGAAGCTGCGCCGTTGCCGATGCGCACGGGGCGCGAGCGGCGCCAGCCCTCGAGCTGGTCGAGCTCGACCTCACGCATGCGACGCCGGCCGTCGACAGCGTAGAGCACCTGCAGGTCCTCGGCGTTGCCTGCGGCGCTGCGCTGGATGAAGCGGCGGAAGCCATCAGCCTCCGCTTCGAGACCGAGCTCGGAGAGCGCGTGCACCGTGAACACCGAATCGCGGATCCAGCTGAAGCGGTAGTCCCAGTTGCGCTTGCCGCCGACCCGCTCCGGGAGCGAGGTGGTCGGTGCCGCGACGATCGCACCGGTCGGGGCGTAGTTCAGTGCCTTCAGCACGATCGCCGAGCGCACGACCCCGACGCCGCTCGCTTCCGGAAAGGCGAGCTTCGCGGCCCAGTTCTGCCACCAGCTCAGCGTCTCCTCGTAGTGGGCCGCGAGCTGATCCCGCGCCTCCGCGCGCGCGGGCGTCGTGTGCAGGTCCTCCGGCGCGACGAATTGCAGCGCGAGGTGCAGCCGCTGGCCGCTCGAGATCACCACCTCGGCCTCGAGACTGTGTCCGTCGTCGCCTTCCTCGAGCGCGACGCCGCCGAACATGAGCAAGCCGGTGTTGCCCCCTGCTGCGATGAAGGCCTGCGCGGCCTGCTGCTTGGGCGCAGCGGAGCCCGTCCGGTAGATGAGCGGGCGCACCTCGCCGAAATCGAACCGCGGCACGATGCGTACCGTGAATTTGAGAGTTCCTCTCACCCCTTCGATGATCCGCACCAGCTCGCGCCGCGGATGTGTGCGTCCGCCCTCGCGCATCGCAAAGAAATCGATGAGCCGAGCCTCGCTCGCCCCGGAGCTGAACGTCGTGCGCAGAATGAGGCTTTTCGGGAGATATTCACGGCGAACGGCGCAGCGGCCCCGCGGGCTCACCTCGAAGTACCCGCCCCGGTCCCAGTCGAGCAGCCGGCCGAAGCAGCTGTCCGAGTCGAATCGCGGCAGGCAGCACCAGTCGATCGAGCCGGTCCGGGAGACGAGGGCCGCGGAGTGGCAGTCGCCGATCAGCGCATAATCGGAGATGGACGGATACGGCCGTTTCATCGTGCGTTTCTCGTGATATCGCGGCCGCCGCGACGCGCGGAGCCTGAGCTACGAGTTTCCCGGGAACCTGAGCCCGAAGCAAGGCCGAGCAACTGCTGTGCCGCGGAGCGGCGTGTACAATGGCGTCCCCCCGCAGGTTCCTCCGATGGAGTCTAACGTATGAGCTTCACTCTGCCTTCGTTGCCTTTCTCCGTGAGCGCCCTCGCTTCGCGCGGTATGTGTCAGGAGACCTTGGAGCTGCACCATGGTAAGCACCACAACGCGTATGTCACGGCGCTCAACGGCCTCGTCGAGAAGAACGACTCGCTGAAGGGCAAGTCTCTCGAGGAGATCATCAAACTCTCCTACGAGAAGCCCGATCTTCAGCCGGTGTTCAACAACGCCGGGCAGCACTGCAACCACAGCGTGTTCTGGGAGTCGCTCTCCCCGAGCGGCGGCACCGTACCGGGCGCGCTCGAACGCAAGCTCTCGGAGGATTTCGGCAGCGTCGAGAAGTTCAAAGAGACGTTCAAGGCCGCCGCGGTGAGCCAGTTCGGCTCGGGATGGGCGTGGCTCGTTCTCGGCAAGGACGGCCGCTTGAAGGTCACGAAGAGCGCCAATGCGGGATCGCCGCTCGCGACGGGCGAAGGCAAGGTGCTGCTCGTGCTCGATGTGTGGGAGCACGCCTACTACGTCGACTTTCGCAATCGCCGGCCGGACTTCGTGGACAATTTCCTGGCGAAGCTCGCGAATTTCGAGAACGCCGCCGCGAAATTGCAGAAGGCCTGAGTCTCGGCCTATACAATCAGGGCGTGACGAGCTCCGCCCCCTCGAAGCCGCGCGCGACCGATGAGGGTTGCCCGCCCGGCGCCGCCACGCCGCTGCCGTTCGCGTTGCGCGCACTCTCGCGCCTGCCGTGGCCAATGATGTACGGCGCGGCCGCGTGCCTCGCGTGCCTCGCGCACCACGTGCTGCGCTACCGGCTCGAGGTGGTACGCGCCAACGTGTGCTCGTCGTTCCCGCAACTCGATGCGCGCGCACGGCGGCGCATCGTGCGCGGCTACTACGGCCGCCTCGGCGAGCTCGCGGCCGAGGTGGTGAAGGCGGCGACGCTCGCGCCGCGCGAGCTCGAAGAGCGCGTGGCACTTCGCAATCTCGATGTCCTCAGAGGCGAGCTCGAGGGCGGCAGGTCCGTGCTGATCGTCGCTGCACATCAGTGCAACTGGGAGTGGATGCTCCTCGTCATGTCCCTGAAGCTCGGCTTCCCGCTCGCGGCGGCGTACAAGCCGCTGCATGGCTCGCGCGCGGAGCGCTGGATGCGGCTTTTGCGCACACGTTTCGGCGGCACCCTGATCCCCGCCAAGGAACTGCTGGGTCATCTGATCAGAAACCGCTCGCCGCAAGCGGTCGCCATGGTGGCCGACCAGGAGCCGGTCACGAGCGAATTCAAGTGGTGGACGCGGTTTCTCGGGCGAGCGACGGCGTTCTACATGGGACCGGAGAAGATCGCGCAAGCGACGCGGCTCGCCGTCGTGTTCGCGGCGGGGCGCCGCATCGCTCGCGGCCGTTACGAGATCTCGTTCGAGCCGCTCGCGCCCGCGCGCGCAACGCTCGAGCCGGGCGAGATCACCGAGCGCTACGCGCGCCTCGTCGAGGCGCAGATCCTCGCGAGCCCCGAGGATTGGACCTGGTCGCACCGACGCTGGAAGCTCAAGCGCCCGCTCTATGGCGCGGGCGCCAGTGCCCTCGATGCCGGCTCGATCTGAAGAGCCGCGAGAGCCGGCAATCGGCCCGCTCGCCGTGTGCCGCGCAGGCCTTTACGGCGTGCCGCCACCTCGCGGCGGCGTTCCGCCTGCGCCCTGAGGCGGCTGGCCGTTCGGCGGCGGGGCTCCACCCGGTGGCGGCGTGGCGCCCCCCGGAGGCGCTCCGCCCGGCGCAGTGCTCGGCGGCGCCCCCGGCTGGGTCGTATCCGGCGCATTCGGTGATGTGCTGTTCGGCTCCTGGTTAGCCGGCGGGTTCGTCGCCGGCGGCGGATTCGCGTTCTGATCGGACGGCGCAGCCGACTGCGATGGCTGCTGATTCGAGCAGCCGACCGCCATCATCAGCGCGGCGACGGAGAGCAAGACCAAGCTGCGTTTCATATGAGCACCCCTCATGTGCGGAATCACAAAGGGACTTGGGTAACAAGAACAGTGCCCGCGGTACACTCATCCGATGCGCCGCACTGAAGTACGTGTCGATCTGATTGCGCGCGCGGCCTTGCTCGTTGCAGCGGCTGCGCTGCCCGTTCTCGTGCCGCGCGCTCAGGCCCAAACTCAGGCTCAAACCCAGGCCCAGGCCCAGCCGCCGCTTGCACGCCAGCCGCCAACCGCGGCACGCGTGCTTGCCGAATCGAAGCCGAGCGACTGGCGGCCCCTTGATCCGCAGAACACACTGTACATGCAGCTGCCCCCGGGCCGGGTCGTCATAGAGCTGGCGCCGCGCTTCGCACCGCGGTACGTCGCGAATATCAAGAAGCTCGTGCGCGAGCATTACTTCGACGGTCTGTCGATCTATCGGGTGCAGGACAACTTCGTCGCCGAATGGGGAGATCCCGCGCACACGCGCCCGCTCGGGACCGCCGAGAAGACGCTGCCGGCGGAATTCATCGTCTCTTCGAAGGACGTTCCATTCACTGCCCTGCCGGACCCGGATACGTATGCGCCCGAGGTCGGTTTCGCGGGAGAGTTCCCTGCCGCGCGCGACCCGAAGATCGGCCGCGAGTGGCTGGTTCACTGCTATGGCA
>JBOHZR010000279.1:0-5933 GCA_050738595.1 Steroidobacteraceae bacterium
GCCGAGCCGCAGGCGCGCAAGCGCGCGGCGGGCATCGCACCGACGCTGCGGTTTCGCGTGCCCAGCGGCCGGCGCGTGGAATTCCTCGATCTGGTGCACGGTCCGCAGAGCTTCCTCACCGATGACATCGGCGATTTCGTCGTACGCCGCGCGGACGAGTCGGCCGCATTCTTCTTCAGCAATGCCGTGGACGATGCGCGGATGGGCGTCACGCACGTGCTGCGGGGCGAGGACCATCTCGCGAACACGCCGCGCCAGCTGCTCGTGCTCGAGGCGCTGGGGCTCGCAGCGCCGGCGTATGGACACGTGTCGCTGCTTCTCGGAGCCGACGGAACGAAGCTCTCCAAACGCGTAGGGGCAGGCAGTGTGCGCGAGTATCGCGAACGCGGCTACCTTCCTGCGGCGATCGTCAATCATCTCTTCCGGCTCGGCCATTCGACGCCGCAGCTCGGACTGCTCGACTTTGAGGAGTTGGCGCGCGCGTTCGATCCCGCGCGCCTCGGGCGCTCCCCGGCACATTTCGATCCACAGCAGCTCACGGTCTGGCAGAAGGAGGCGGTGCGCCGCCTTGCGCCCGCGCAGATGCGCCGCTGGCTCGAGCGCGAGCTGCCCGAGGACCTCGACGAGCGTACGGCCGCTCAATTCATCGAGGCGGTGCGGCCGAACGTGGTGCTGCCGGCGGATGCGCGAGTCTGGGCGGACGTGGTATTCGGTGGGCCGCCGGCGCTCGACGAGGCCTCGCTCGCGGCCGTGCGCGAGGCGGGCAGAGAGTACTTTGCAGCGGCGCTGCGGGCGGCGGAGGCGAACGGGGACGACCTGTCGGCCGTTGCGGGCGCGGTGCGCGCCGCGACCGGACGCAAGGGCGCGGCGCTCTACACTCAGCTGCGCGCAGCGCTCACAGGACGCGCGCACGGGCCGGAGCTCGCGCCGCTCATGAGGGCCATGCCGCCCGGGAAGGCGCGCGAGCGGCTGGCGAGGTTCGCGTGAGCGTGCCGGGGCGAGAGACACCATGATCCGGATCCATAACTCTCTGACGGGTGAGAAAGAGGAGCTGCAGCCCATCGTGCCGGATGACGTCCGGATGTACGTGTGCGGCATCACGGTGTACGACTATCTGCACGTCGGCCATGCGCGGATGCTGACCGTATTCGACGTCGTGAGCCGGTATCTGCGCTACCACGGCTACCGCCTCACCTACGTCCGTAACATCACCGACATCGATGACAAGATCATTCGGCGCGCTGCGCAAAGCGGCGAGTCGGTGAGCGCGCTCACCGAGCGGTTCATTCGCGCGATGAACGAGGACTGCGCTCAGCTCGGCATTCTGCCGCCGGACGAGGAGCCGCGGGCGACGCGGTACTTGCCCACGATCATCGACATGATCGCGAAGCTCATCGAGAAGGGGTACGGGTACGTCGCCTCGAACGGGGATGTGCTCTATTCGGTCTCCCGTTTCGATGGATATGGCCGGCTTTCGGGTAAGCATCTCGCCGACCTGCGCGCCGGCGCGCGCGTGGAGGTGGACGAGTCGAAACACGATCCGCTCGACTTCGTTCTCTGGAAGCCTGCGAAGCCGGGCGAGCCGTCCTGGGAGTCGCCCTGGGGGCCCGGCAGGCCCGGATGGCACATCGAGTGCTCGGCGATGTCGACGGCACTCCTCGGCACGTATTTCGACATTCACGGCGGCGGCATGGACCTGAAGTTCCCGCATCACGAGAACGAGATCGCGCAATCGTGCGCGGCGACCGGCGATCGCTACGTCAAGCTCTGGATGCACACCGGCTTCGTCAACGTGGACGACGAGAAGATGTCGAAATCGCTCGGCAACTTCTTCACGTTGCGGGAAGTCCTGCCGACGCTCCGGCATCCGGAGGTGCTGCGGTATTTCATTCTCGCGAGCCACTATCGCGGGCCGATCAACTACTCGTTGGATCAGCTCGATCGGGCCGAGGCGGCGCTCAGAGGTCTGTACACGGCGCTGCAAGGCCTCCCGCAAGGGACCGCTCCGCCGGGGAAGCTCACCGCGCGGTTCGAGGAGGCGATGGATGACGACTTCAACACACCGGAGGCGCTCGCGGTGCTGCAGGCCCTCGCGCGGGAGGTGAACCTGGCCAAGGATGCGCGCGAGCTCAGCAAGGCCGCCTCGCTCGCCGCCGAGCTGCAGTCGCTCGGGGGCGTGCTCGGTCTGCTGACGGTGCCGCCGGAGCGCTGGTTCCGGCTGCCGAAGGGGATCGTCGGCGGCCTCACGGATGGCGAAATCGAGAGCCTGATCGAAGCCCGCGCAGCCGCGCGCAGCGCGAGGAACTGGGCCGAGTCGGACCGGATCCGCGACGAGCTCACGAATGCGGGGATCATTCTCGAGGACCGGCCGGGCGGGAAGACGGCTTGGCGGAGGGCTTGAATTGACGCTCCGCGGAGGGGTTCCGTATGATGCCCGACCCCGGTGGGGGCTTTCCGGTCGGGGCATGGCGCAGTCTGGTAGCGCATCTGCTTTGGGAGCAGAGGGTCGGGGGTTCAAATCCCTCTGCCCCGACCAACCCGGACCAGGGACGTGCTCGAGGGCTCGAGAGTGCGCCCGTAGCTCAGGCGGATAGAGCATCGGCCTTCTAAGCCGAGGGTCGCAGGTTCGAGTCCTGCCGGGCGCGCCATTCGGATCAAGGGCTTCCGAGGACATTCGCCCTCATAAAGCTCAGCCAAGTCGTTGTGGTCACACCTCGGTCACAGAGGAGACCACATGGCTACTATCCGGAAGCACCGGAATCTCTGGCAGGCACAGATTCGTCGTCGCGGGCATCGACCCGTCGCCAAGTCATTTCGCCTGAAATCGGACGCCGAAGCTTGGGCACGTCAGCGAGAGTCCGAAATCGAGCGCGGGCTGTTCGCCAACCGCGATACCGCAGAGCGGACGCTCATCGCTGACATCCTCGCCCGCTATGGCAACGAGGTGTCCCCGTCGAAGGCTTGCTTCAAGTCCGACCTCGGACGGCTAAAGCATCTGAGCCGGTTCTTCGGCTGCCTGACTTTAGCGACGATCTCTTCCGCTCACCTTGCCGAGTACCGAGACGCCCGTCTTGAGCAGGTTTCGCCTCAGAGCGTCCGCCATGAGCTGAATCTCCTGGGACGCGTGCTTAAGGTCGCGATGGTCGAATGGGGATACGTGCTTCCGTATGGCATCCCGCAGGTCAGGAAGCCAACGATGCCACTCGGGCGGTCGCGACGACTTACCCAGGAGGAGCAACATCGCCTGTTTAGCGCGCTTACCCGAAATCCCCGTGCCCGGGCATTCGTCGAGTTTGCCCTCGAAACCGGAATGCGTCGGGGCGAAATCGCGGCAATGCAATGGGCGCACGTGGCTCTGGATCTGCGAGTTCTTAACATCCCGATCACCAAGACCGGCATTCCTCGCGATGTCCCTCTTTCCCCGCGCGCAATCGCTGTCCTCGAGAACTTGCCGGGACCGCGCAAGGGTCCAGTCTGGGAGCTGGCTGCGGCAAGCATGTCCCAAGCGTTCGAGCGGGCCTGCGTTCGTGCGGGACTAACCGACCTGAGGTTTCACGATCTTCGTCATGAGGCGGCAAGTCGCCTGTTCGAGCACGGCCTTAACACGATGGAGGTCGCGAGCATCACGGGGCACCGATCGGTTCAGATGCTCCAGCGATATACCCACCTGCGCGCAGCGGACCTCGCCGTGAAACTGGCCGGCTGATCGAGACGAGGATCGATGGCGGCCAGTTCCCCCGGAGATTGCCAGGCCAAGCGGCCCCCGAGCTTCGTCAGCGCATACGACTCGGGGGCCGCAAACTCGATGTTCTGACGCTCCTGAGGATCAGGCAGCAAATGCCGTGACGTGCCGCGCCATGTGATGTAGCTCACGGGGCGGTCAGCGAATCCGCCGGACGCGTCAGCCCGTTGGGTCAGCAGACCCGCTGCAATTAATTGCACCTCTCGCTGCACCGTGCTGTCGAGCTATACGCCAAAGCTCGACGCGCATTGCCGATCGGCTCTCGACTTGGATTCGCCCTGAGAGTTGCCTGCAGCCGCGCCGCTGGTCCACGGTCGGTGACCAAGAAATGTCAAGGCTGCTCTGCGGCGGATCGCGGGACAATGGTCCATGATTGCCCCCAACGTCCCATATAATTCCCCTCGACACAGGTCGGACGGGCTCGCCGATTCTCTTCCGTATCGGTCCTGAGACCACGTCCGGCCTGACCAAGGGGGCTGCTACTCGGTTTCCGGAGAGGGGACCACTGGGCCGTTCGGTCGGCGGGAAAGTAGCGCAGTCGTGACTTACGCGACTACGCCTGGAGAGGCCAGCAGTTGAACGCGGTCGAGATAGAACAAGCCATTTCTCAACTGGCGGAGCAGCCGTTCGACCGTGAGAACTTCCCCTTTGCCTTCCTTGAGGCCTTCGGCAACAAGGAAACGACAATCAAGCGCCTGCGCAAGGGCGAATCGAATAGGTCTGATCTCGGGGGCGTGCTTCAGACCAACAATATCCACATCGCCACCTGCGCGACTGGCAAAGTCGGCGAGGCCCTGAACGCTCTAAGGGAGAGTCCGGCCACCGCGAGGGCGAAGGCAAAGTTCATCCTGGCGACTGACGGCGCGGAGTTCGAAGCGGAGAACTTGGCGAGCGGTGAGACGGTCGCCTGTTCCTATCACGACTTTCCGGATCACTTCGGTTTTTTCCTTTCTCTCGCAGGCATCAGTCCCGTCAGGCAAATCACTGAAAACGCCTTCGACATCAGGGCGACCAGCCGCCTAAACAAGCTCTACGTCGAACTCCTGCGAAACAACCCCGCTTGGGGTACCGCCGAACGACGACATGACATGAATCATTTCCTCGCGAGGCTGATCTTCTGCTTTTTTGCCGAGGACACAGACATTTTTCCGGGGACTGGACTGTTCACCTCTACGATCGAGCGGATGAGCGAAAGGGATTCATCTAATAGCCATGAGGTGATCGCTACATTGTTTCGTGCCATGAATACCAAGTCGTCGGGTCGATCGGCGGCCGAGATTCCGCGCTGGGCGGATGCCTTTCCCTACGTGAATGGTGGGCTATTCTCTGGCAACCTGGATGTGCCGCGCTTCAGCAAGATAGGGCGTTCCTATCTTCTCCACATTGGAAATCTCGACTGGAAAAAAATAAATCCCGATATTTTTGGTTCGATGATCCAGGCGGTCGCGGAAGATGAAGAGCGCGGCGCGCTCGGTTTGCACTACACCAGCATCCCCAACATATTGAAAGTGCTCAGCCCGCTCTTCCTTGATGACTTGCGATCGAAGCTTCAGGACGCTGGCGACAACTCGCGCAAGCTCCTGAATCTACGTAACCGCATGGCGAGAATCCGCGTATTCGACCCGGCGTGCGGCAGCGGTAATTTCCTCGTCATAGGTTACAAGGAGATGCGAGCCATCGAAGCCGAGATAAACAAGCTGCGGGGCGAAGCGAATAGGCGCTCCGACATTCGGCTCACGAACTTTCGTGGCATAGAGTTACGCGACTTTCCGGCGGAGATCGCGCGTTTGGCTCTGATAATCGCAGAGTTCCAGTGCGACGTCGTGTACCGCGGCCAAAAGGAAGCACTCGCGGAGTTCCTGCCGCTTGATTCCCAAAATTGGATCACATGCGGAAATGCTTTACGGCTTGACTGGTCAAGTATTTGCCCGCCGACCGGGACGAGCGTGAAATTGCATGCGGACGACCTTTTCCGCACCCCGCTAGATCAGGCAGAAATAGATTTCCAGAACGAAGGGGGCGAGACGTATATTTGCGGTAACCCGCCTTACCTCGGATCTACTTGGCAATCACCGGATCAGAAATCTGACCTGCAAGCGATTTTCGACGGGCGCGCGCGAACCTGGAAGTCGTTGGATTATGTGGCCGGCTGGTTCATGAAAGCTGCCGACTATGGCACGCAAACTAATGC
>JBOHZR010000280.1:0-29473 GCA_050738595.1 Steroidobacteraceae bacterium
GATGAACACCAAGCCATCGCCGATGCGCGGCGCGCCGGTGATCGAGTACTGCAGCTTCGGGTCCGCGACACGTGCTTCCCAGACCTTCCGGCCGGTCTTCGCATTCACTGCCATCAGGCGCCCGTCGATGGTGCCCCAGATGATCTTGCCGTCCGCATAGGCCGCGCCGCGGTTGGAGATGTTGCAGCAGATCGAGGTGGCGGCGATCTCGCGCGGCGCCTTGGGGTCGACCTTCCACAACTGCTTGCCGGACTTCGCGTCGAAGGCGTAGAGGCTGCTCCACGGGGCCGTCATGTAGATCACCCCGTCGATCACCAGCGGCGTGCTCTGGTAGCCGCCGCGCTCGGCGATATCCGCATACCAGGCAAGGCCCAGCTGTCCGACGTTGTCGACGGTCACCTGGTTGAGCTTGCTATAACGCTGCTCGTCCGGGTCGCCGCCGTACCGGGTCCACTCGACGTCGTTGGGGTTGTGCCTGACGACCGCCGCGCCTGGGCTGGCACGGTCAGTGCCCTTGTTGGCTATAGTGGTGCCTGCACAGGACTGCAAAACCGCGGCCACGCCGGCCGCAACGACTAGACCGAAGATCAATCGACGCATCAGGTTCCCCCCGGAAGAAATCCACCGGTGCCGCGCAGTGCGGCAAGCCAGCAGCTGCGGCCGCAGCGTACCTTCCACAGGTGTCGTCCGGCAAATCCAGCACTGACTCAGATCGCGGCGGGCACGACCGTTCTCGGCTTCGGCGGAAAAATTCACCGAACCGTCTGCGCACGATGCGACGGTCGACTAGAGATTTACGCCCCGAGTCGCTTGAACGGCTTCAGGGAGAACACGACTTCGAGCGCAACGTCGAAGTAAGCCGCGATGCTCAGTGCCAAGTGCAGGGAGGGGCTGTATTCGCCGCGCTCGAGGTAGCCGATGGTTTGGTAATGCACGCCGAGCGCTTCGGCCAGCTGCCGCCGTGAAATTCGGCGTTCTGCGCGCAGCATCGCCACACGGTTGTGGACGACGTCGCTTAAGTCCGCCACTCGTCAGTACCCTCGGGACAGCACGCGTTCGCGTGCCTTGGCCAGGATGGATCCCGACTGGCGCCTGGCCATGCGGCGCAGCAGGGCCGGCGCGAGCAACAAGCCGATCACGGCCCACGTGCCGAGCACAGCGAGCGTCTCAACCGGACGCCACGACGCACCGATCTCAGCCGCGGCCATCGGCGCTGGGAGCATGGCGGAGCGGGCGCCGAGGCCCAACCAGTAGATTGGGAACGCCTGTCCCACCCACTGCATCCATCTCGGTAGAGCCGTGATCGGGTAGAAGATGCCCGAGAGAGCAATGAGCAGGCAGACCGTCAGCAGCACCAGCGTGGACTGCACGGTCGACTTCATGAGAGAGCCGAGTGCAAGGCCGATAGGGACGGTGGACATCATTCCGCCGACGAAGATCAATGCGAGCATCAGCCATGTCCGGGTGTCGAATACCAAGTCACTTGCAACAATGCTGCCGGGTATCACCATGAGAACGAGCCCGGCGAGCGTGTCCAAGGAGAACTTGGCGATCTTGCCGGTGAGGAAACCGAGCATTCCATTCGGGGTGGCTTTGGCGCGCAACAGCGTACCGTCCTCATGACAGTAGGCGATGGCCGTAGCCGGAGCGGCGAGGCCGCCGAAGGCGATGGACATGCCCAGCAGGCTCGGCAGCACCATGGCGCCAAGAGTGAAGGGAGTGCCGGGCACGGTTTTCCCACGCATCCACACCAGAGCGACGGCATACATCGCTGGAAAGACCAGGTGACCGATGACGCCGGCAGGCTCGGTGAGCGCTTGACGGGTTTCGATCCAGCCGCTGAAGAGGCCTGCGCGGACGGCGGCCCAACGGGGGTTGAGGACGGCCGTGACGTTCATGCCTGCGCCTCGGAATTCTTCGCAGGGGTCGCGCCGGACTCCCCGCCGCCGCAGGACTGGCCCGATTCGGCGCGCTGGACCAGTGCCATATAGCTGTCCTCGAGACTCGCGCGGTGCACCTCGAGCTCGGTGACTTGCGGGTTCTTGACCAGTAGGTTTCGGACGAAGGTGCTAGGGTCACCCTCGCGTACAGCGTGCACGTGACGTTGCCCACCGGAGGTCCAACGCACTTCGGCGGGCGTCGTGAGATCACGGGCCAGTTGGTCGGCGCTGCCGTCAGCAACGATTCGCCCTTCGTCGAGCACGAGTATCCGGTCGGCGATCTTTTCGGCCTCGTCCAAGTCGTGAGTCGTCATCAAGATCGTCGTGTTCTCGAAGCTGGACAGTCGGTCCACGAGATCGTGGAAGTCGCGGCGTGCGTGGGGATCGAAGCCAGCCGTGGGCTCATCCAGAAAGACGATCTCGGGGCGCCCAACGATCCCGATCGCGACGTCGAGGCGCCGCCGCTGCCCGCCCGATAGCGTCACGATCTTGGCATTCGCGATTTCCGACAGACCGACAACCCCGAGGAGTTCGTCCACATCCCACGGCCGTGCGACCTCAGCGGTGGCAAACGGAGCATAGAACCGAGCCAGATAGGCGAGCAGCTCGCGCACACGCCAGAACCTGTGGTCGCGCCAGGACTGCAGCACGACGCCGAGCCGCGCTCGCCACGCCTCGTTGCCTCGTGCCGGGTCGGTCCCGAGGACAGCCACTTCTCCCGCCGACCGCGCGCGAAAACCCTCAAGGATCTCAATCGTGGTTGTCTTGCCCGCGCCGTTCGGGCCGAGCAACGCCAACACCTCACCGCGCTTCGCAGTGAACGTCACTCCGGTGAGCACGTCCTTGGCGCCGTATCTCATTCGCAGGTCGCGCACCTCGAGTGCGATCACCGGACTGTCGCTACCGATATCCATCGCAATCCATATATCTATCGTAGTAGTAATGCTATATCTCGTCGCGTGGCGGCGCAAGCCTCTTTTCCCATGTTCACTGGAAAGGCCTGATGGCTATGAAGCGGCTGGCACGCTCGTTCGCGACGTGGAGCGCGTGGATTTGGCAAAGCCGCTCATGCTGCTCCATTCGGGGCTCGTCTTTTTTGGCGACCACATCGCGCGCTTGGAGCACCACGGCGCTTTCGAGTGGATCAGCCTGCTCCGTGAGCAAGGCACGATCTTCGTGCCCACGTCGCAGGCGGATGAATTCGTCTTAGAACTGCTCAAGCAACCGCGGCCAGCAAACGCGAGTTCGCGGAGGCGATCATTGGCGCGGATGGCGGACTGATGCGCAATCTCTCTGGCGAATCCTCTGAATCCTGATCACACTTGGAACAATGTGAGCCGGCCCGGTCGGGACATGAGCCTACAGCCAGGGTTGCCGCCGCTCAGGAGGTGACGCGCATGACTCGAATCACGCAGGTCGCGACGATCGTCCTGGCCTTTGCAGCCGGGTCGGCCTGGTCTGCGCCGACTGTCTACCCGACCGGTACGACGATCTACGATCCGGCGCGCACCTGGAGCGGCTACACAGTGCTCTCGCCTCTCGGCACGCAGGCCGTGATCGTCATCGACATGAACGGCAATGTCGTCAAGCGGTGGGACGGCTACAACGATTCCGCGGGTGGGCCGGCGCGCATCCTGCCGGGTGGTGAGGTCATTGCGGCGGTCGGGGCACGTCCGCCGCATCAGGAGTCGCTCGAGCTCGTGGAGCGCGATTTCGACGGCAGAGTCCTTTGGCGGTTCGGGCACAACGTGCAGGTGCGGACGCGAGATGGCGCGACGATCTGGTCGCTGCGTCAGCATCATGATTGGGCGCGCGCGGATTTTCCTGCCGGGTATTACTCCCCTCGAGCGGCGCCGGCCGTCTTAGGGGCCAAGATGCTGATCCTCACTCACATCAGTCATCTGCTGCCGCAGGTGGCCGACGTGACGCTCGAGGACGACCGCCTCATCGAAGTTACGCCGGACGGGAAAATCCTCTGGGAATGGACCGCGGGCGATCACATCGACGAGTTCGGTTTGAGTGCGGCGGCGCGCGCGGCGATCAGGATGAGTCCAGGCCCCAATGCCGCGCGCAACGGACTCGACTGGCTGCACATGAATGCCGCCTCGTACGTCGGGCCCAATCACTGGTTCGACGGCGGCGACCGGCGGTTTGCGCCCGACAACGTCCTCATCAGCAGCCGTGAGGCGAGCCTGCTCGCCATCGTGGCGCGCGACGGATCCATCGTTTGGCAACTCGGACCTGATTTCAGCCGCTCCAAGGCGCTGCTCGCGATCGGGCAGATCATCGGCCAGCATAACGCTCATCTCATTCCCGAGGGTCTGCCCGGCGCGGGCGATCTGCTCGTGTTCGACAACGGCGGGGCGAGCGGCTACGGCTACACCAGCCCCATCGCGCCGAAAGGTGTGGGTGCCTTGCTTCGCGCAAGCACTCGGGTGCTGGAGATCAACCCCGTTACGCTCGCGCTCCTCTGGTCGTATCAGGCGCCGGGCAAGTTCTACAGCTCCTTCATCGGCGGTGCGCAGAGGCTCCCGAATGGCGATACCCTGATCACGGAGGGGGTCGACGGGCGGGTTTTCGAGGTGACCCGCGACCGCAAAATCGTCTGGGAGTACGTCTATCCGCTGTTCAGCGGCCCGCGATCGTCGAACGCCGTGTACCGCGCCTATCGTGTGCCCTACTCCTGGATCCCGCAGTTGCCGCGTCCTACGGAGAAAGCGGTCGTGCCGCCGGCGCTCGGCGAATTCAGGGTACCTTAGAGCCACCCGCGCTCGGAGTCGCGCGCAGATCAGCGGGTTCGCATGGTCCGCGGTGCTCGCGATCGCGTTATCCGCCTGCGATGGGCGCAGCGCTTGCATAGTATATATATGACTAGTAATATAATTACTATGCGGTCACCGAGACGCTCTTCGATCGCTCTGGCGGTGCTGGTGATGCTGTACGAGGCACCGATGCACCCCTATCGCATGCAGCGTCTCATCAAAGAGCGTGGGAAGGATGAGGTCATCAACGTCACACAGCGGGCCAGCCTCTACCAGACGATCCAGAGGCTCGAACGGGAAGGTCTGATCTCTGCGCAGCGAACGATCCGCGACGACAGGTGGCCGGAACGCACCGTCTACAAGATTACGAAGAGGGGTCGCGCGGCCGCGCTCGACTGGATGCGGGAGATTCTGTCAACGCCCGCGAGAGAATATCCGGATTTCCCGGCAGCCATGTCATTTCTTGCACTGCTCCCGCCGGAAGACGCGCTGCATCAGCTCGAGCTCAGATCCAAAGCACTCGGCGTGGAACTCGATCGCATTGATCAGGGCCTGGAGCAGGCCGCGCGGGTTCCCAGGCTCTTCCTCTTGGAAATCGAATATGTGCGCGCGGTGCAGGCCGCGGAATTGACGTGGGTGAATTCGATCGTGAAAGACTTGCGCGCCGCACGCCTCACGTGGAGCGAGGCGTGGCTGCGTCAAGTCACGGCTGAGCTCTCACCGGCTTCCGATCCCGGCTCTGAGTGACGCCATGCACGCTCTCATCATCGGCGCTGGAACCGGCGGCCTGGCGCTCGCCCATGCGCTCAAGCGAGGCGACGTCAGCGTTTCGGTCTACGAGCGAGATCTCGTACCAAACGCCGATACCGGCGGTTACCGTGTGGGCATCAGCCCGGCCGGGAGTCGCGCGCTCAAGGCTTGTGTCCCGCCCGAGCTCTATGAGCTGTTCGTCGCCACCTGCGCCCGCGCACCGCGCTATTTCAACCTGCTCACGGAGCACTTCTCGGAAGTCCTGTGCTTCGAACTGGAAGGCGCCACCGCGGACGTCATGGATGGCGAGAGGAATGTCATTCGCAAGACGCTGCGGCGTGTATTGCTCACTGGACTCGAGAGCCATGTCTCTTTCGGCAAAGGCCTGGTCAGCTACGAGCAGAATCGCGACGGATCGGTCACGGCCCGTTTCGAGGACGGAAGCACTGCGACCGGAGATGTCCTGATCGGGGCGGACGGTTCCGGCTCTGCCGTGCGCAAACAGCGCCTCCCGGAGGCACGACTGGACGACACCGGTATGGTGTCTCTCGGCGGCAGACTTCCGATGACGACCGCAAGCAAGGGGCTGCTGTCAGAGAAGATGTTTTACGGCATGTCAATGGTCATGGCCCCGAGAGGCATGGGCGCCATCATCCACTCCTTGGAATTCGCACCGCATCGGGCGGATCCGGGCTTCGCCGCGCGGTGGCCGGAATTTCTCGAAGCGCTCGACGATGACAGCATTGGCTGGGGCCTTTGGGGCGCGCGCCAGAACTTTCCGCGAGATCCGGCCTCCTTGACCGGAGCAGAGCTCCGAGAGCTGGGACTGGAGCTGACGCACAATTGGCATCCTCACATGCGTGAGCTGATCCGAATGACCGATGCTGAGGCGATCGGATATATCAGCGTCAGGACTTCCGTCCCGTTGCCTCACTGGGAGAGCTCGAGCGTCACGTTGCTCGGCGACGCGATTCACACCATGACGCCCGGGCGCGGCGCGGGCGCCAACACGGCGCTTCGCGACGCTGCGCTGCTCGGTCGACTGCTGGTCGAGGCCGGCTTTGGGCGAAAACCGCTCGTCGAGGCGATCAACGACTACGAAGTCGAGATGCTTCGCTACAGCACCGAGGCGGTCCGCGAATCAAGGAAGCAGATGAGCTCGACGGACCCGATTCACAAGCCGATCATTGGCGGGTTGCAGCTCGCGCTCATGCGGAGCGCGATGCGCGTCGTGAACGCCGTCCCCCCATTCAAGCGGCGCGCTCTTCACAACCTGATGCGGGTGCGCGGAGAGAATTGAGCGGTCAGCGGGAAGCCGGCGGCCCCTGCGCTTGCCGCGGTAGCCTTCGCATCGACGCTGCTGCCACTCGCGGCGGTGGGGCTCGCGCCGTGGTCTTTCAGTCGAGTCCGACATGCCTGAGCTCCGTCCTGGCCGGTCGCGGGTGGCTGTCAGCGTCCCACCGAGGGATGGTCGCGGAGCGCTTCAGCCGATCAGCTCTTTGAGCCGCGCGTACCCGGTGCGGGACATCGGCAGACGGCTGCCGTCCTTGAGAATCGCGAGCCAGCTGTCCTTGGCATACGGCTCGATGCGCACCAGACGCTCGAGGTTCAGAACGAAGGAGCGGTGAATGCGCACGAAGCGAGCGCGGTCGAGCTGCGCCTCGACGTCGGTGAGGGTCTGCTGCTTGCGCAGCCTTTTGCCGGATGAGGCGAACTGCAGGTAATCGTCCTGCGCCTCGATGAAATCGATCTGCTCTACGGGCAGCACATGGACATGTGCTCCCTCCCGGATCACAAACCGTTCCAAGGCGCGCCCCGGCGGTCGGGCGAGGCTCGACAGCTGCTGCGGTGACGGCTCGGCCGGCGACGAGCTCCCTCGAGCAACAGCACGTTCTAGCGCTGCGCGCAGGCGCGCCGGATCAACGGGCTTCAGCAGATAGTCGACGGCATGCACTTCGAACGCACGGATTGCAAAGGCATCGTGCGCCGTCACGAAAATCACCCCCGGTCGCGCCGGCCCCAACAGCTCGAGCACCTCGAAGCCCGAGAGCTTCGGCATCTGAATGTCGAGCAGCATCAGGTCCGGTGACAGCTCCTCGGCAAGTTTCACCGCTTCGAAGCCGTTCGCGGCCTGACCGACCACCTCGATGTCGGCCATGCCGGCGAGCTGCTCCGCGAGAAACGCCCTCGCGAGGGTCTCATCATCGACAATCAGAACCCGCATGGCGTCCGTCACCCGCCCGACGCAGTTGTCGTCGGCGATTCGCCCGCGGTCGTCGGCGGTACCGCTTCTGCCGTCGGCAATATGATCAGGACGCGGAAGCGCTCGCGCTCGGGCACAACATCGATCCGCGCGCGATTGCCGAATAGCGTGTCGATTCGGGCGCGCACATTGGCAAGCCCTACACCCGTGCCGCGCGAAGCTGGACGATCGGGATCACAGGGGTTCTCGACCGCAAGCTCGAGGAGACCCGCGTAGCGCCGCGCGCTTACCTTGAGCTCGCCGCCCTCGAGGAGATGCGCGACGCCATGATGTACCGCATTCTCGACGAGCGGCTGCAGTACCAGTGCGGGCACCAGCAGCGCTGCGGTGTTCTCGCCCAGGTCGAACCGCGGGCGCAGACGCTCCCCGAAGCGCACCTGCTCTATGGCGAGGTAGGTCTCGGCAAGTGCGAGTTCCTCAGACAGCGGAATCGACTGCTGCGCCGCGAGCCCAAGACTCTTGCGAAAGAAGTCCGACATCAGAAAGCACATGCGCCGGGCCGCCGCAGCGTCCGACCCGATGAGCGCCGCCACGGAATTGAGACTGTTGAAGAGGAAGTGAGGGTCGAGCTGACCGCGCAGGAAACGGAGCTCGGCCTCACGGGCGAGCACGCGCAGCTCGAGGGCATGACGCTCGGCATCGCGCGAGAGCTCGAAGGCCGCAACCATGTAGTGCCCCAATACCGACACGAGCAGCCCGATGCTGCCGCCGAAGAGCAGGAGCGGCGTCAGTGCGGCCGTCGCCGGGCTGCCCGGCACACCGAGGGTCCGCAGAGCCCACCGCCATCCGAGTCCGGCCGATACCCAGATCGCGAGCGACAGCAGGCCGACGCCGAGCCACGTTCCCAGGAAGCGTGGCAGGGATGTGGCTCCGGGGGGCAGGACGCGCACCAAATACCAGCACCAGAGAGCCTGCGCCCCAAGCAGCACGGACAGCGGCAGGGCGAAGAGGAGCGACCACCGCGGCGGCGCATCGCCGCTGAACGCCAGCACGAGGGCAAGCAGAGCGCCGAAAGCGATCCAGACTGCCAGATAGAGCAGCAGGCGATCACGATGCGTGACGATGGGGTGCATGCGAACCCGTTTGCGCTCAGTTCTTGATCTCGACCCCGCCCATGATAGAGCTGCCGCGGATGATCAGCTGCTTGACCGGCGGCAGCGTCGAAGGCCGCCGCTTGTCGACGCATGCGCCCATGAACGAGCCCACCTTCACGACGACGTTCCAGTCGCTCGGCACCCAGATTTCGACTCCACCCATGAACGCGAAGACGTCAATCGTCGCGGAATCTCCTGCCATCGGCGTGCTCGTGAGATCGAGCTTGGCCCCTCCCAAGACGGCAGTCAGATCGGCGCCCTGAAACGGCGCCGTGGGGCGCAGCTCGGCGCCCGAGAAGACGGCGAAGCTATGGACGTACGAGTCTCCGACACTGTCGGGCCGGGGACGCGTGATGCTCCGCCAGATGAGGGATGCGCCGACCAGCACGATCAGTGTCGGCCCGAAGACCGCCCAGAAGTTGACCCGCAACCAATGCTGCTGGTCCGCGAATGACCAGAGTCCGGCCAGAATCAGCGCGATTCCCCAGAAACCGCGCCCCTGCCGATGCTGCAGGACGATTCCCGCGCCGGCCAGCACCAGCAGGAGCGGCCAGGCGGAGCGGAAGAACTCATGTGCGTCGGACCAGCCCAGGTTGTCGGCGAGCAGGCTCAACCCGAATGCGATGACGACGAGTCCAACGATGATGACGCCGAGCGGGTGCGGACGGCGTTCGAGATTGCGTGGATTGTCGATCTGCATGACTTGCGCTCCTCGCTGACCTGATGGCGTGGGTGGTCTGTGCCCCCCGAGAGCGCACGTTACGAGGCATGCTCTGCACCGAAAAGGGCTTGCCGGCGAATTGCGGCGGGCTACCGGTGATTCCTCCCGGGCCATCTTGCTGCGGTGCCGCAGCCCCGACGAGCTTGGCTTTGGGCTATCCTCAGGGACCCCGAACCGACGTGGCAGTGTATTTCCTTCGCTGCCGACACCTCTCGCGAGCCAAGAGCGCTCGAGTGACGATGGCAAGCGCGACCGGAAACGCGATCACGACTTCGGCTTGTGAGGGAATCGCATGTCCGCGCATTGGCAGACATTGACGCACGGAACGGAAGGCTTCGAGCTCGCCTATACCGTGGTGCTGATCGGGATGCTCGCGGCGCTCTATCGAGGCCGCGCTTCGGCGATCAAGTACCTGCTGGCGGTATTGCTCGCGTTGCCGATGACACTTGTCGCAGCGATCGCCGTCGCCCTCACGAGCTCATTGCCGCGGGCCGCTGGGATCGCCAGTGAGAGCGGGTTGCAGCTCGCCTTCGGGGCGGCGGTGCTCGGCCTGATGGGATACGCGGCCGGATGGGTCCTGCTGTCCTATCGGGTCGCGAGGGGTCCACAACATCGCCGCGGCGCGGTCGTGTCCGCCGGGCAGGCTGTGCCCGCTGCATTCGATATGCGACGAGTGATGCGTCGCGCTCCCGATACGGTCACCATTGCCGGCGTTTCGATTCCGCTGGAGGACGAGACCAAGCATTTCAAATTCATCGGGACGACCGGCACCGGCAAGAGTACCGCGATCGAGGAGATCCTGAGCGCGGCGCTCGCGCGCGGCGACCGGGCGATCGTCGCTGACCCGGACGGCGGATATCTCCGCCGATTCTACGATCCGGCCCGCGGCGACGTGATCCTCAATCCCTGGCACAGCGATGCCCGCAAATGGGATCTGTTCGGCGAGATGTCTCACGACTACGACATCGAGCACCTCGCGCGCTCGCTGATTCCCGACAGCGGGGGGCCGGACCGCATTTGGTGCGAGTATGCGCGGACATTTTTGTCGGAGGTCATGCGACAAGCGATCAAGGCGGACATACGAGATGACGGCGAGCTCGTTCGGATCGTGACCAGGGCGACGGTCAAGGAGCTCAAGCAGATGCTGGAGGCGACCCCGGCCGGCCCGTTCCTCGCCGACGGCAACGAAAAGATGTTCGGATCACTGCGCTCGGTCGCGAGCTCCGCGATCAGGGTGCTGCAGTACACCGTCGTTCAGAAGGCCGCACCGTTGTCGGTACGCGGATGGGTGCGGGCGGGTGACGCAACGAGCCGGGGTGGGCGCGGAGGCGTGCTGTTCCTCCCGTACAAAGCCGGTGAGATCGCGGCTTTGCGTTCGGTCGTCTCGGCCTGGATGCGTCTCGGCGTCTTCGAGGCGATGGACCGGGACGAGGTTGATCAGCGGATGTGGTTCGTCGTCGACGAGCTGGACGCGCTCGGTGAGATCGATGGGCTCAAGGACGCGCTCGCACGGCTGCGGAAGTTCGGCGGGCGCTGCATCTTGGGCTTTCAATCCATTGCTCAGGTCTCGGGAACCTACGGGCGCGGCAGCGCCGAAACGATCGTCGAGAACTGCGGCAATACTTTGATCCTGCGCTGCTCGGCGAGCGAGCATGGAGGGACTTCCGAGTTTGCATCGAAGCTCATCGGCCAGCGGGAGGTGGTTCATACGGTTCACGGGCTCGCTCGAAAGCCCGGTGAATGGGTGGCGGCGCGCACGAGGGGCGAGCTCCTGCGGACCGAAGCCGCCGTCATGGCCTCCGAAATCGAGCGACTCCCGGATCTGACGGGCTTTCTCAAGCTCGCGTCGATTCCCGATTGGCAAGAGGTGCGCCTCACGCCGACGCCGAGGGCTGAGGGTATCCGAACCCACCGCCCGAGCGCCGAAACGTCGCCTGCCACGCCGCCGGGTGTGCCCGGGGCGCGCAACGGCTAGGATGGTGGAGCTTTTCCTTGTGAGGGACTCGCATGATTGACCGGCGTCAGTTCATGGCCGCGGCCGCCGCGGCCGGCGTGTGTGCGCTCGCGCGTGAAGTGCTGGCAGCAGAGGCGAGGCAAGGGGACCCGGCGCTTGGCCGGTTGCTGGCGGAATTCTCCCAGGCGCTGCTCGTGGAATATCCCGACGCGGCGACGTTCCTGGGGCTGGATACGGGCGCCAACGCGGTGCTGCACAGAGAGCTGCCCGGTCGGTCCATCGCGGCGGATGAGGCGCGGGCTCGGTCCTGCAGGGAGCGTCTACGGCGGTTGAGAGCCTTCGACGCTTCACGACTGCAGGGACTGGACCGCGTGAACTTGGAGGCGGTGCTCTACGCGCACGAGCGGGCCGACGAGGGTTACCGCGGCTTCCGCTACGGCGATAACGCAGTGCTGAACGTGTGGCAGGGGGAGAGCATCTCGCCCTATGTAGTCAGCCAGGCGACCGGCTTCTTCGCCACCGTCCCGGATTTCCTGGACAGCGAGCACAAGGTCGCGACGGCCGAGGACGCGGAGGCGTACCTCGCGCGGCTGGCGTCTTTCGCGAAGGGACTGGACGGGGAGAGCGAGCGCATGCGACGCGACGCCGCGATCGGCTCGATCGCGCCGGACTTCCTCCTCGACACCACCCTGAAGGAGCAGCTCGACTTTCGCGGCCAGCCGGTCGCTCAATGGGGACTCGTCACCTCGCTGGCCCGCCGCGCGAAGCAGCGTGGGATCGCCGGCGACTGGGCGGAGCGGGCGCGCAAGATCTGCGCGGCTGAAGTCGCGCCTGCGCTCGATCGGCAGATCGAAGTGCTCAAGGGCCTGCGCGCCAAGGCGACGCATGAGGCGGGCGCCTGGAAGCTGCCGGACGGGGACGCCTACTACCGCTGGGTGCTCGAGGTGGGGACGACCACCACGATGACGCCCGAGGAGGTCCATCGGCTCGGCCTCGAGCAGACCCGCTCGATCGGGGCGCAGATGGATGTCCTGCTGAGGAAACAAGGGCTCACGCGGGGCACGGTCGGCGAGCGCATGGCCGCGCTCAGCAAGGACCCGCGTTTCCTGTTCCCTGACACCGATGCGGGCCGCGCGCAGCTGCTTGCGTATTTGAACGACGTTATCGCGCAGATCCGGCGCCGTCTGCCTCTGGCGTTCGGGATCGTCCACAAGGCCGACCTGGTCATCAAACGCGTGCCGCCCTCGATCGAGGCGGGCGCGCCGGACGGCTACGAGCAGGACGGGCCGATCGACGGAAGCCGGCCGGCTACCTATTACATCAATCTCAGGAATAACTCGAACTGGCCGAAGTTCACCCTGCCTACGCTGTGCTTTCATGAAGGGCTGCCGGGCCATGTTTGGCAAGGGACCTTCGTGCACGAGCTGCCGACCATCCGTTCCCAGCTATTGTTCAATGCCTATGTCGAGGGCTGGGCGCTCTACGCCGAGCAGCTGGGGGATGAGCTCGGCCTGTATGACCACGACCCGTTCGGGCGGCTGGGCTATCTGCAGTCGATCCAGTTTCGCGCATGCCGACTCGTCGTTGACACGGGCCTGCACGCCAAACGCTGGACGCGCGAGCACGCGATCCAGTGGATGGTCGAGCACAACGGAAATCCGGTGGACGCCGCGCGCGGCGAGATCGACCGCTACTGCGCTTGGCCGGGGCAGGCGTGCGGCTACCAGATCGGCCACCTGCAGATCGACGGTTTGCGTCGCAAGGCGAAGACGGCGCTGGGCGCTCGCTTCAATCTAAAGGACTTCGACGACGCGCTCCTGACCTCAGGCAGCGTGCCGTTGACCGTGCTCAACAGCGTGATGGAGCGCTGGATCGCGGCGCGCCGGGTTTGAAGGGATCCAGTCAACCTGACGGGCGGTGCTTCGTTCCATGCGAAGCGGGACGGTTGTCCCGATTGAGCGGAGACTGACATGAGAGGCACGTTTCAGGTTGCTGCGGTACGCCCGGTCGGGGGTCGCCCGCGGAAGCTCGCGCGCGCGCTGGTGCGCCGCACTACAGTATTGCCGGCGCTGGCAGTGGTTCTGTTGCTTGGATCGATCGCACCGGCGTCCGCGGCGATCGGAATCGACGTGCAGATAGCCCCTCCGCCGGCTCGCACCATCGTGGTGCCGCCTCCCCGCGCTGGATTCCTCTGGGGGCCGGGTTACTGGCGCTGGAACGGGCGTCGACACGTCTGGGTGGAGGGACGCTGGCTTCGCGCCCGCCCGGGCTTCCACTGGGTGCCCGAGCATTGGGTTGCGCGCCGTGGGCGCTACCACTTCGTGCGGGGACACTGGGCGCGCGGCTGATCAGGAGGCACGGCCTCGACCCGTCATTCCCGCTTCGGAATTTCGAGGCCCCTTTCCACGGCGGAGCGTGCGAGGAAGGCATTCAATGTCCGAGTCACGTTCGGGAAATTCTGGATGCCGACCAACTCACCGGCGTCGTAGAAGCCGACCAGGTTGCGGACCCATGGGAACGTCGCGATATCGGCGATGGTGTAATCATCGCCCATGATCCATGCGCGGCCGGTGAGGCGCTTGTCAAGGACCCCGAGCAGGCGCTTCGCTTCCGCGACATAACGCTCGCGAGGACGCTTGTCCTCGTAATCCTTGCCGGCGAATTTGTTGAAGAACCCGACTTGGCCGAACATCGGGCCGATGCCGCCCATCTGAAACATCAGCCACTGAATGGTCTCGTAGCGCCGCGCGGCATCCCGCGGCAAGAGCTGCCCGGTCTTGTCGGCAAGATAGATCAGTATCGCGCCTGATTCAAACAGTGGGAGCGGCTTGCCACCCGGACCGTCCGGATCGAGGATCGCGGGAATTTTGTTATTGGGATTGAGCGACAGGAACTCCGGCGAAAGCTGATCTTTCCGGTCGAAGCCGACAAGGTGCGGCTCGTACGGGAGCCCGATCTCCTCGAGCATGATCGAGACCTTGACGCCGTTCGGCGTGGTCAACGAATAGAGCTGGAGCCGGGCGGGATGTCGAGCGGGCCATTTCCTGGTGATCGGGAAGGCATCGAGATTGGCCATGCGGACTCCTCAGGGCGCTGGAGGAGATTCTAATTCATGGAGTCGATGATGTGCTGTGCGGCGGCGGCGGCGCCGTCGTGACCGCGCAGTTTCTCCGCGAGCTCGGCCGCGGCCGCTGCATGTACGGGATCGCCGAGCAGAGCTCGCAGTTCGCGCACGATCCGGGTCGCGCTTTGCGCGCGCCGGAATGGCAGGACTCGGCCGACGCCAAGGCGCGCGGCACGTTGAGCGTTGTCAGGCTGATCGAATCCCGCGGGCGTCAGCAGCTGCGGGCGCCCGGAGCGCAGGGCGCAGGACAGGGTGCCGATCCCGGCTTGATGCACGATGGCCGCTGCGCGCGGGAACACGCGGGAATAGGGCAGGTAATCGAAAGCGGCCACGCTCCCCGGAAGCCGCTGCTCGAGCGGCACGCCGGTCAATAGGAGTCCGCGAATCCCCAGGGTCTTGCAGGCCGTGATGGCGTGCTTCCAGTAGTCCCTGGCGAGCCAGACGGCCGAGGATCCCAGCGCGAAGACGACGGGCGGCGGGCCTGCCGCGAGAAACCGCTCCAGCGCCTCATCGGATGCTGCGGTCGCGGCTTGCGGATCGGGAGCATCGTGCAGGGCCGCGCCGCAGAGGAACGTCCGGGCGGGCCAGTCGGGCTGCGGCGCGGCAAGCGCAGCATCGAACAGCGCGAGCGTGCCGCCGGGCGAGAACTGGCCGTCCATCAACAGCGGCCCCCTCACGCAAGAAAGCCCCAACTCTGCGCGCAGCTCGTGCAGCGGCCGCTCCCAGCGTCGCATGACCGCGCGCACGAGATCGAACGCGAGGCGGTCAGGCCAGCCACCGAGGCGCGGTAATCGTTGCACCCACTCGAGGCTCGGGATCACCGAAGGGTCGGTCATCGAGAACAGGCTGTAGGGGGCGAGCACGCTGGACAGCCACGGTAGGCCGCGACTTTCGGCGATGAGCGGCAGCGTCGGAGTGATCGGATGGGAAACGGCAAGCGCCACGCCATCCGCGGCCGCGGACAAATCGGCGTAGGCGCGGCGGAGCGGTGCCATGACCAGCGCATCGATCAGGCGCTTCGGTCCGCGCAAGGGATCGAAGAATCGCCGCGCGATCTGCTCACGGTCGCCGAGCCCGGCGATGGACGGTGCAAGCGGCGCGAATTCGAGTCCGGCCGACTCGACGCGCGCGCGATAATCGATCGACGTCGCAAGGCGCACGTGCTGACCACGCGCCACGAGTGCCCTCCCCAACGCGATGTATGGGTGCAGGTCTCCGAGGGAGCCGAGCGTTGCAAGCAGGATGCGAGGCATCCGCGAAGCTTAGCAGTGGAGGTCCAACGGAATGCGACGGAGTTACTACGGGCGTCCGTGCCTGCCGGTCGCCTGGGCGTCTACTTCAAATTCTCGTCGAACCAGCGATAGCCCGCCCAAAGTCCCCCACCGCTGCCGACGGCGCTGAGCAACACACCGGTTCCGGGCCCGAGCTTCGCGCCGAGCCACCAGCCGACCGAGCCCAGCAGAAAGGCTCCGAGCCATCCAATCAGTGATCGCACGAGCCGCAGCGTAGCCGAACCGCGCCAAGAGCGTTCTCCTCGGACGTGCAAGACTGAGAACCCGTGCACATCTCTCGAGATCTCAAGAGCTCGAGGCGAAGAACACCAGCTGACCTTGCTGTAAGGCTCGCGAACGCGCTGGCCGGGGAGACGCTGAGCCTGCGGTCCCGCAGCCGATGTAGGTCGGAGCGCGATGTACGTTGAGAAATTGCCCTACATGCTGGGCGCCGGAATCGGTATGCCGCTTGCTCAATGCACTGCCACGAGTGTTTGGATTTGTGAAGGAGGAGGAATGAGGACCAAAGCAGGAATTGCCGTGGCGGCGGCCCTGGCGGCGGCCACGCTCGCCAGTTGTGCAACGCGGCCGGCGTACGAATCGAACGCTGCCGCGGTCGACGATGCGACGATCACGGCGAACGTGAAGGCCGTCCTGGTGCAGGATTCCGAGACCCGAGCAAGCAATATTTCCGTGAACACCATTCATGGGGATGTCGAGCTCACGGGGTTCGTGAACTCGCGAGGAGAGGGCGCTGAGGCGGAACACGACGTCCGTAGCGTCGCGGGCGTACGCTCGGTGGAGAACAAGCTGCAGATCAACGCCGGCGGGCCGGTCTTGGGCCGTGCGACGGACGACCGGGCGATCAGCCAGGACGTGAGATCGGCACTCGCGTCGAATACGGAGACCGAGAATTCGCGCATCCAGGTGACCACGTCCGACGGCGTCGTTCAGCTCGCCGGGTTCGTCGACTCACAAGAGCAGCGTGACGCGGCGGGCAGCGTGGCGAGCTCGGTGCAGGGCGTGAGACGCGTCGACAACGACCTGCGACTCAATCCCGGCGACTGAAACCAGGAGCGGCATTGCGGGCTGCGCGCCGTGCCGGCGCGTGGCCTGGCCTGCTCCTCACTGCACGCCGCGCTCGGCATGCCGCCGCAGCCGAGGTCGAGGACTGTCCCGCCCGGCGGCAGCAGCGCCGCGAAGCGGTCGAGCGAGCACAGCGGGGCTCAATCGTCCCCGAGCACCTTCAATGCTTCTTCGACGCGCTCACCCGGCACGAGCAATTGGACGCCTGCGGACCCCCCTTCCATGCCCGTGCCGATGCCGATGACGACCGCGGGGACATTGGCTCCTTCTAGCGCGATCCTCGCGAGATGCGCTTCGAGCGTCGTCGGAAACCTTCTGATGCATATCACGGATCGCTGCCCAGCGTGGCGCGGACAACGGACGGAGATCGTGTGGCCGCTGGGCAGAAATACAACCGGCGCGATGAGCGTGTCAATAGCGGCCGGCCGGCAGTGTGCGGACGGAAAGATCGTCGGCGCATCCTTTCAACCTCTCGACTAGCGGAGCGCTCGCTCGGCGATGATAAACAGCCGCGGAAACGCCAGCATCACACGGCCGCCGGCCAGCGGAGGATAGGCAGCGGCGACTTGTTCGGTATACAGGGCGAGAAACTCGGGGCGCTCAGACTCCCGGAGCGGATCAAGGAAGCGGCGCAATCCTGTCGCGCGCACGAATTCGACGATGGCGGCGGCATTGGGCAGCACGTGATGGTAGGTCGTGCGCCAGATGTCGAGACGTTGGGCCGCTGGGCTCAATGCTTCGTAGTACACCCGCACAGGCGGGAGCGGCTCGCGGACGGCGCCCATGAGGGATGCGCTCCAAGTGCGCGCGAGCGACACCTCACGCATCGCGCGATGGGTCGGCTCTTCCGTGTTGTCGGGCATCTGCACGGCGAGGGTCGCCCCGGGGGACAGCGCGGAGAAGATTCGCGTGAGCTGCTCCAGGTGACGTGCAATCCAATGGAACGTCGCGTTGCCGAACACCAAATCGACGTCGGGCTCCGGTGTCCAGTGCGCGGCATCGGCGGAGTCGAATCGTACCTTCGGCAGGCGGCCGCGCGCCGCCTGCAGCATCGCCGGGGAGTTGTCGAGGCCCACGATCTGCGCCTCGGGAAAGCGACGCGCCAGCAGGTCGGTCGAGTTCCCGGGTCCGCAGCCGACGTCCACGATCTTGCGCATCCGGTCAGACCGCACGCGAGCGAGTAGATCGCTCGCTGGACGGTTGCGCTCGTCCTCGAATTTCAAATAGGTGGCGGGGGACCAGTCAGTCACGATTTGAGCTGGCGTCAAGTCGATTGTTCCCGGCCGCAAGCCGCGCAGCGCGCCGACCGATGCGGGCGACTATGATAACTTACGGCCGGATCGGGGATCCAAGCCGGAATGTACCCGGCGCAAATGAAGCCAGGAGACGTGCTCATGGCCTTGAAGCTTTACCACGCCGAGCCGGGCGCGAATTCGCTGAAGTGCCTGATCCCGCTCGCGGAGAAGGGTCTCGCGTTCGAGAGCCGCTACATCGACTTGCACAAGTTCGAGCAGCACGAGCCCTGGTTTGTGGCGATCAATCCCGAGGGCCAGGTACCGGTGCTGGATCACGATGGGGTGATCGTTACGCAGTCCACGGTGATCAATGAGTACCTGGAGGACGCCTTTGCGGATGAGCTGCCGCTGCGGCCCGCGGATGCGGCGGGGAAGGCGCGGATGCGCTACTGGAACAAGTTCATCGACGAGCACGTGATGAATTTCGTCTCGATGTGGGGCTGGCACCGTTTCATCGGTGTGCTGGCGCGCGGGATCGAGAGGGGCGAGTTCGACGAGCTGATGGAGCGCATTCCGCTCTACGAGCAGCGTGAGAAGTGGAAGACGGCGCGCTCGGGCTTCTCGGAGTCGGACCTCGCGAACGCGACGCGCAAGATCGAGGTTGCCGTCGGCAAGGTGGAGGATCAGCTGCGCAAGACGCCGTATCTCGCGGGCGACGTGTATACGCTGGCGGATATCAATTTTTTTTCGCACCTCGGGCTGTATTTGCAGCGGATGTTTCCGGAGATCGGGACGGATAAGCGCTGCCCGCGGCTGCTCGCGTGGGTCGAGAGGGTCAAGGCGCGGCCGGGCGTGCAGCAGGCGCTCGCGATGCCGGATCACACGAATCCGGCCTTGCGGACGTTCACGGGGGATGCGAAGTAGGCGCGGAAGCTGATTTTCATGCCGCGCGATTCAGCGGAGTCACCTCGCCATGAAGACGCTTCTATTGCCCTCGATGGCCGTACTGCCGGCTGCGAGTGGCTGCGCGACTTGCGGGAAGCCGGCCGGTTTGTATGGTCGATCTCACGAGACTTTTGTGCCGCCTCGATGAGCTGCCGGCCGGCGGCTGCCGCGAGTTCCGGCTCGGGGAGGGTGATTGGCCGCTGCGCGGCTTCGTGGTGAGCGTGCCCGATGGCGTGCGCGCCTACGTGAATCGCTGCGCGCACCTTGCGTATCCGCTGAACTATCTGCCGGACGAGTTCCTGACGTACGACCGCCGTTTCATTCAATGCGGAATGCATGGGGCGCAGTTCGAGAAGGACACCGGATTGTGCATATCCGGGCCGTGTCTGGGCCGCTCACTGGTGCGGCTGCCCGTGCGCGTTGACGCAGTAGGTGTATGGCTCGCCGATGATGCGGACATCGCCGAGTTGGTGGCACGGCACGCATGAAGCGCGATCGCGGGGAGAGGCAAGCGAGTCACGGCGCATTTCAGAAACGGTACGGTACCGTTGCGTTTATCGGAGCGGGCGGCTAATATCCGCCCGGAGCGTTGGAAGTGCCGGCGGAGGGGAGCGATGACGACCATCAGACGCACGGTATTTGCCGCGACAGCGATCGCTGCCCTCGGATGCGCGCCGGTTGCGCCAGCCGCGGCTGCGGGACCGCTACTCTTGGTGCCGTGGGCCCTGGGCCATCTCGCCGCGGGACTGGCGAGGCTTGCGACGGCCAAAGTAGCCGCTGCTGCCGTGGCGGCGTCCGCGGCGGCTTCGATCTACGCACCCGCGACGTCCTCGGCTTATGCGCCGCCGCCCGCGTCGTATTCGCCTGCGTACGCCTACGGAGCCGCACCGGCGGCGTACCCTGAACCGCCGGCGTACCCTGAACCGCCGGCGTACTACCCATCGTTGCCGGCATACTACGCGCCGCCCGCTGGCTACTCCGGCTACTCCGGGCAGCGGTACTCCTATGCGGCGACAGGTCGTTACCCGCGCTACTACTCGTACGCGCCGCCGCGGTACTTCGTGGCGCGACCGCGGTACTACGCGCCCGCCGTTCGCTTCTCCCCAGCCCCCACCTATTACCGGGCTGCCCCCTGGCACGGGCGCGCCTCGAGCGGCTTTTACTCGCCGCCGCGTGGATATCGTGGCCCCGCGATGCGCTACTCTCGCGCATATGGTGCCCCGCTCTCGTCTCGCTCCCGCGGGTTCGCTTATCGCCGGCGGTAAGCGCCGCCGAGCCCATTCCAAGAAGCGTCGTGGAGGCAGACCGTCGCGAGACGACGCACTGCGGCTCCATGAGCACATTCTGGCGGTTGCGACCGAGCTGTTCCTGACGGAAGGCTATGGCTCCACGTCCATCGAAGCGGTCGCTGCCGGCGCCGGCATTTCCAAGCGCACCTTCTATCACCGATTCAACGACAAGGCGGCGCTGTTCACCGCGGTCGTCCATCGAATCATCGAGCAGATCCGCCCACCCGCTGATGTGCCGCTGCTCGAGGGAACGACGCTGCAGCAGATCATGCGCCGCCTCGCGGGCCTGCTGCTGCAGGCGGCGCTGTCACCGCAGGCGGCCGCGCTGCACCGGCTGGTCACCGCAGAGTCGGTGCGCTTCCCGAATCTGGCAAGCGCGGTCTACGGGGGCTGGATGCGGGATGCCACGACGCTGATCCGTGACCTGCTGGCGCGCGAGTTGCCTGCCGTACGCCTCGCGGAAAGCCTGCGCCTTTTTGCGGCGGAGCAGTTTCTGCAGATGATCGTCACGATGCCGCAGCGTCGGATCATGGGTCTCGAGGTCCCCGGGACCGCCGAGCAGATCGATGCATGGGCAGATCGCGCGGTCCGTCTGTTTCTCGACGGTTGTCGAGGCCTAGCGGGCCGTTCCTGCCCGCCCTGCGGCCCGCGATCGCGCACGCGCACGCGCACGCGCACGCGCACGCGCACGCGCTGAGGGTGCAAGCTCATTCATCGCGCCGACGTCGGGCCGCGTGGGTGTGAGCCCGCTGCGCAAACCGTGGCGCTGCATGGCCTGCAGAATTTGCGTCGGCTAGGGAGCATCGGGCACCGGCTGCCTCAGGAGCCACACGACATCGAGCGCGAAGGACAGCACCAGTGCGAGCAGCCCGACCGCCGCAACACGGGCAGAGCTCGTGGGACTGCAGAGGGGAGCGAGTGCCACGACGAGTGCGATCATTTGCAGCACGGCAATGGTCTTTCCTCGAAACGTCGAAGGAACTGGCCGCCGCAGGCGCGGCACGAGCGCGACGATACCGGCAAACAGATACCGCATCAGCCCCGAGAGCAGCACCCAGGAGCCGGCTTTGCCGAATTGCCACACGAGCAGAGCGAGGACGGCGACGAATACGGCGTCGGTCTCCATGTCCAAACGGGCGCCGAATCCGCTCGCCATGCCGGACCGGCGCGCGAGCCGACCGTCGACCCCGTCGAGGATCATCTCGGCCGAGGCGACGACGACCGCGACCGTGGCGATGGCTGGACTGCCGTGCTCACCCGTGAGCCCCGCGAGCAGTGCAACCAGCGCGCCGCGGACGATCGTCACCTGATTGGCTGCGCCCAGGCGAAGGAATGCGTGAGATCCGGGAAGGGCGAGCAGCGTGACGGCAGCGCCTCCCGCGAACAGCAGCAATACCTTCGGCACATACGCCGCGCTCAGGTGCAGCAGGGCCGCCCCGAGTGCAGCGACCGAGACGCTCGACAGGGCAACCGCTAAGATGCCGATGAGCGCGCCACGCAGCAGCTGCCGGTGCTCGGGTCGGCCAATCGCAGTCCTCGATATCAAAGCTTCGGCAATTCCCATGCGCCGTGACGATACGCTCGCCTTCTGGGTCGCCGCCCCGGGTCATGGCGAGCTGCGCCGCGAGAGCGTGCCGGCGCCGGGCGGGCAAGAAGCAAGTGTCCGAGCACTATACAGCGGAGTCAGCCGCGGTACCGAAGCGCTGATCTTCGAGGGGTGTGTGCCGGGGAGCGAGTATCGGCGCATGCGTGCGCCCTTCCAGGAGGGGGAGTTTCCGGGACCGGTCAAGTACGGCTATGCCAATGTCGGCCGAGTGGTGGACGGGCCAGACACTTTGGCCGGCAGGACGGTGTTCTGCCTCTACCCGCACCAGCAACACTACGTCGTTCCCGCCGATGCACTGTATGTGCTGCCGGAGTCGGTGCCGGCATCGCGCGCCGTCCTTGCCGCAAATCTCGAGACGGCGCTCAACGCCGTTTGGGACTCCGGCGCCGCGCCCGGCGATCGCGTCGCGGTCATCGGCGGCGGATGCGTCGGATGCCTCGCGGCGTGGGTCCTCTCACGTCTGCCCGGAGCCCAGGTCGAGCTGATCGACACCAATCCCCACAGGCGGATGATCGCCGATGCGTTCGGAATCGCTTTTGCGCACCCCGGCACGGCCCGACCCGATGCCGACGTCGTCCTGCACACGAGCGGCTCGCCCGAGGGTTTGGCGCTCGCCTTGCGGGTCGCGGCGTTCGAAGCGACGGTCTGCGAGTGCAGCTGGTATGGCACACGCTCCGTGACGCTCCCGCTCGGAGAAGCGTTTCACTCCCGGCGCCTCATCCTGAAATCCTCGCAGGTCGGCAGCGTCGCGGCCTCGCATCGCGGACGCTGGACTGCTCGGCGACGCATGCAGCTCGCGCTCGCGCTGCTTGCGGATCCGGCGCTCGACCTGCTGATCAACAGCGAGGGTCCGCTCGAGAGTCTGCCGCAGGCCATGCAACGGCTCGCGCGCGCCCCCGGTGATACGATCATGCATCGGGTGCGCTACGGTGTGCCCGATCGCGCCGATTGAGCCGATCGCGCCGATCCGGCGCGGGAGCCGCAATGTACAGCGTCTGTGTACGCGACCACATCATGATTGCGCACAGCTTCGCCGGCGAGGTGTTCGGGCCGGCCCAGCAGTTGCACGGTGCGACCTATATCGTCGATGTCGAGTTTCGCCGCCCGCAGCTCGACGCCGACGGATTGGTCGTCGACATCGGGCTTGCGAGTGAGGCGCTGCGCGAGGCGCTCGCGCCCCTCAACTATCGCAACCTCGATCTGCTGCCCGAATTCGCCGGCCGCAACACGACGACCGAATTTCTCGCCAAGGTGATCTTCGACCGCATGGCGCGGGCCGTGCGCGCGGGGAGCCTCGGGGCTTCGGCGGCAGCCTTGATGAGCCTGCGGGTGACCTTGCACGAATCGCACGTCGCCCGGGCTTCATTCGAGGCGGAGCTCGTCGCGAGATGAATGCGCGTGCCCTGGAATTTCTCGTTCCAGGCGATCTTCAAAGCGCGACCGGAGGCTACGTCTACGATCGGACGATCGCGGCAGGGTTGCGTGCCCTCGGCTGGCGGGTGGGCGTGCACGGGCTGGAGGGCAGTTTTCCACACCCGAACGCCGATGCGCTGGCGCACGCGGCGCGCGTCTTGGCTGATCTTCCGGATGAGACCTGCGTGCTGGTCGACGGGCTGGCGCTCGGAGCGCTGCCGCAGGAGCTCGAAGCGCACGCGCGACGCCTGCCTCTGGTCGCGTTGATCCACATGCCGCTCGCATTCGAGTTCGGCATTGAATCCACTGTCGCCGAGCGGCTGCGCCGCCAGGAGCAGCGAGCGTTGCAGCTCGTCCGGCACGTGATCGTGACGAGCCGAGCCACGGAGCGGGACCTGGCGGCGTACGGTGTCGATCGATCGCGTTTGACAGTGGTCGAGCCGGGTGTTTGGAAGGCGGCGATCACGAGCGGTCCGGGTGCTGCTGTGCACGGTTGCGTCATCGAGCTGCTTTGCGTCGCCACTGTTCACGAGGGCAAGGGGCACGAGCTGCTGATCGAAGCGCTTGCGCGGCTCACGCATCTCCCGTGGCGCTTGCAGTGCGTCGGCAGCCTATCGCGAAGCCCGGCGACGGTGCAGCGCCTCGCTGAGCGAGTGGCGCGGTTTGGGCTCGCCGATCGGGTCGCGCTGAGGGGGGAATTGCCCCATGAGGCGCTGAGCGAGCTGTACCTCGCAGCGGACCTGTTCGTGCTGCCGACGCTGCGCGAGAGCTATTGCCTGGCGGTTGCCGAGTCCATTGCGCACGGATTGCCGGTCATCAGCTCGCGCACGGGTGCCATTGCGGAGCTCGTCGGGGCCGGAGCGGGACTGCTGATAGAGCCCGGTGATCGCGACGCTCTGCACACCGCGCTCGAGCGGGCGCTGACGGACGGCGCTCTTCGCACCTCGATGCGCACTGCCGCTCGCGAAGCAGGTGCACGGCTTGCGTCTTGGCCGCAAGCGTGCGAGCGCATGGCTCGCGTTCTCGAGCGCGTGTGCGGGCAGTCGGCATGCGGCACGACCGGGGCGCATGAGCGAGCAGGCGCGCGCGAGCGGGCTGCGCGGTGATGCTGCGTTAGAGAATGCGTCGGACCGTGCCGCACGTCAGGTCATCGTTTCCGTTGCCAGGTCCGACCGTCGCGCGAAGATCGCAATCGAACAAGATATCGAGGCCGGCACGATAGACCCGATGGTGCAGTCTCAGGCAATCACGCAGCTGCACGTGCGGCGACATGCGGACAGTCGGACGTCCCTGTCCGATGAGCAGCGGAGCAATGGTGATGTGGAGGCGATCGAGGAGGCCTGCTTCCAGAAACGAGGAGACCGTCACCCCGCCGCCTTCGACGAAGACGCGGCAATGTCCACGGGTCCGCAACTGGTGCAGGAGGTCGCCGAGGTCCAAGGTGTCGCGGAGCGCTCCGACTTCGAGGACGTCCTCGCCGCGTGTCCGCGCGGCCGCAGCCGCGGCGCTGCCTGCAATGGTGGCCCGGAGTGTCGGGGCCTCGCGATCGCTGAACACTGCGTGCTCCGCGGGCAGCCGGCACATGGGATCGATGATCACGCGCAGCGGGTTGGTGCCCGCCACCAGGCGGGTGGTCAGACGCGGATTGTCCGCCTTCACGGTGCCCGCCCCGACGATGACTGCATCGCACAGCGCCCGCAGGCGATGCATGTGAAGAATGTTTTCCGGGCCGGTTACCCAGCAGGAGTCTCCAGATGATGTGGCGATGAAGCCGTCGAGGCTCTGGCCGAGGTGACCGACGGTGATCGGACGGGCCGCGGTTGCGCTGCAGATCGGCAGGTACAAGTCGACCAGATCGCGCTGCGGATCGTGGGAGGGCAGCAGCGACTCCCATCCCGTCGCAGGATTCCAGCGCAGCACCGCGGACGGATCATCGGCGGCAACCCTGCATAGCTCGCCGCTTGCGGCAAGCGCATAAAGGGCCGGCCTGCCCATCTCCACCGTTGGTGACGCCTTCGCCGCGGCGTGCGCGATGCTCCACGCACGCTGTTCCGGGGGCTCGGGATTCGGCTCGGGATTCAGCACCGTTATATTCTACCGGCCGGCAAACGTCGGCTGGGCAGCCGCGAATTGGAACTTGGGCGCGGCACGGGCACTCGAAAAGAACAGCGGTGGGACTGCCCCGCTCGTTCTTCCCGAGCGCAACGGGTGCGTTCCACCAGGGGAGCTGCGATGAAGAAGCGCTGGTGGCTGCCTCTCATCGCCGGGACACTCGGCGTCCCGGCCGTCGTCTACCTCGTTCGGCTCGATGCCCGGGTCACCCGCCAGTTCGAGGCCCATCGGTGGAGCGTTCCCGCGCAGGTCTATGCCGCTCCACTGGAGCTGCGGACGGGCTCCGCGCTCTCCGCGGACGATCTCCTCCCTACGCTCGAGCGACTGCGATACCGCCGCACCGAGACGCTGGCGCACCCCGGAACGTACCGCTGGGCGGGGGATCGGCTCGAGGTGTGGCTGCGGCCCGCGCAATTCGCCGATGGCCGCCGCCCCGCGGACCGCGTGTCGATCACCCTACAGAATGGAGCGATTCGGAGCATCGCGGACGAGCACGGCGCGGTGTCGAGCGTGCGCCTCGAGCCGCTGCGGATCGGGAGCCTCTATCCCGCAACTGGCGAGGACCGCCTCATCCTCACGCCAGAGGAAGTGCCGCCGCTCCTGCCGGCGGCGCTGAAGGCCGTCGAGGACCGGCGTTTCGACAAGCATCACGGGGTGGATTGGAGTGCCATCGGGCGGGCGCTCTGGATCGACGTGCGCGCGGGACAGGCCGAACAGGGCGCGAGCACGCTCACCGAGCAGCTCGTGAAGAGCTATTTCCCCTCGCGACGGCGCACCCTGGGGAGGAAGCTCCCGGAGGCCCTCATGGCCCTGCTCCTGGAGGCGCATTACCGCAAGGCCGATATCCTCAACGCCTATCTCAACCAGATCGACCTGGGACAGGACGGTGATCGGGCGATTCACGGTTTTGGCCTCGCCAGCGAGTTCTATTTTGGCGAGCCGGTCGGCGAGCTCGATCTGGCGCAGCTCGCCACTCTGGTGGCGGTCGTGCGCGGCCCGACGCTCTACGATCCGCGCCGCAACCCGCTGCAGGCGATCGAGCGTCGAAACCTCGTGCTCAGGATCATGGCCGCGCAGCGCCTCGTGTCGGACGCGAGCGCGCACCAGGCGATGCTGGAACCGCTCGGGGTTCGGCCCCGTCCTGGGGGCCGCTACTATCCGGCCTACTTGGATCTCGTTCGCAGAGACCTGGGGTCAGAATATCGATCGCGGGATTTGACGGGCGAGGGCCTGCAGATCTTCACGAGCCTCGATCCGCGGGTACAGGAGGAGGCCGAGCGCGCGGTCGAGCGTACGATTCCCCGGATTGCGGCAAAGCACGCCCGTCGCGATGCGCCATTGCAGGCGGCCGTCGTCGTCACCGCGCCGCAAACGGGGGATGTGCTCGCGATCGTCGGGAGCAGCGAGGTGGGCTCCGATGGCTTCGATCGTGCCTTGGACGCGCATCGGCAGATCGGGTCGCTGGTGAAACCCTTCATCTACCTGGCCGCCCTCGAGTCCGGCGCCTACGAGCCCGCCACGATCGTCTACGACACCCCGATTCGGGTTCGGATTCCGCACCACGGATTCTGGCAGCCGGCGAACTTCACTCACCGGGTCTACGGACCGGTTCCTCTGGTGCGAGCGCTGGCTGATTCCCTGAATCTCGCAACCGTTGGATTGGGTTTGCAGCTCGGACTGCCGACCGTGGCTCAGTCCATCGAGCGCTTTGGACTCGATCGGCCGCTTCCTCAATACCCCTCGCTGCTGCTCGGAACGATCGACCTGACGCCGATCGAGGTGGCGCAGCTCTATGGGGGCCTCGCCAACGGAGGGCAACGCGTCCGCCTGCGGGCCGTGCGGGCGGTCCTGACGCGAGAGGGCACGGTGGTCAAAACGTACGCGTCCGATCCGGTCTCGGTCGCGCGCCGCGACGCCGTGTACGCCGTTGACCGGATGCTCGAGGCGGTCATGGAGCGCGGCACCGGACGTTCCGCACGCGATGTGCTTCCCGCCGGCCTCGTGGTGGCCGGAAAGTCCGGGACTTCCTCCGATCTGCGCGACAGTTGGTTTGCCGGCTTCTCCGGCAGCCACCTGATCGTCGCTTGGGTGGGGTATGACGACGATCGACCGACCGGCCTCACGGGATCCGCCGGCGCCCTGCCCATCTGGGCCGACCTGATGGGCCAGCTGAGCACGACATCTTGGAAACCGCCGATGCCTGCCACGCTGCGCGATGTGGCGATCGACTATGCCACCGGGTATGCCGCCGCTCCGGGCTGCTCCGACGACGCTCTCAGCGTGCCGATTCCGGTCGGGATCGCGATACCCCTGAAGCCGGGATGTGTGGTCGCGGCCGCCGCGGCGCCGCCCAATGGCGCCCAGGCCACGCAGGCCGGCCGGAGCGCTCAGGCTATCCAGGTGACCCCGCGCGCGCAGAGCACCCGCAGCGCCCAGCGGACGCCCTCAACGAGCTCCGCGCCGATTCAACAGGCGACGGCCAGGCATGGCTTTCACCTGTTCGAACGCATGGGGAAATGGCTGCACGCCAACGCCAGCGCCGCCCGGTGAGCCGCTATTCGTCGGCCTGCGCGGTCTCTCGGGCGACCGCGGGCTTCTGCTGCGCGCCCTGAAGGAGCGCCACGGTCGCAGCGCGGCTGGCCTTCTCTTCGGGGTTGCCGCCGCGTGCCGCTGCCGGTCCACGAAATACGCGCGGAGGATGCATGGCGTAGTCGAGGGCAGTCTTGCCGCCGTCATCGCGGAACATCGGGTTCGCGCCGTGCGCGAGAAGATTTTTGACGACTTGATTCCAGCCCGACTCGGCCGCGGCGAAGAGTGCCGTCTGGCCCTCGTGATCGCGGCCCGTCACGTAGGCGACGAGCTTGGCCGTGTGCGTATGACTGTTGGCGACGCGGGTGTTGACGCTCGCTCCCGCCGCGAGCAGCAGGTCGATGGTCTCGTTGACGCGAGACTGCACGTCGTCCAGCTTGGCGCGCCGGCCGCGGCCGATCGCGATGGCACTGCCGACGCCGCCGCGGCTCGAGCCGCTCATGCTCGCGGCGGCCATCAGCGGGGTGATCTGGAACACGTTCGGCACATTCACCGCCGCGCCGTGCGCGAGGAGCAATTTGATCGCCTCAGTGTCGTAGGTCAGCGTAGCGATCATCAGCGGCGTGGTGCCGCCGCGCATCATGTAGTCGCCAAAGCGTCCCCGGCCGTTGCCGTTGGGCCGCATGCGCGTCAGCTGATGGTTCACGTCGACGCCCATGGCGATCAGCCGCTTGGCGACGTCCATGGCCGTAGCCTTGGTGTGGGGACGCACCGCGAGCGGCGCGCCGAACCCGGCGAAGTTGCCGTTGCCGAAGCCGCTTCTCCCACTGTAAGAGTGCATGTCGATCGCCACGTAGAAGGGCGTGCGGCCATACATGTCCCACGTCCCAGGGTTCGCGCCCTTGTCGAGCAGGAACATCGCAATGTCGTAGGCGCGGTTGTCGATCGCGTTGATGAGTGGCGTGATGCCGTCCGGGTTGGGCTCGTTCACGTCGGCACCGGCCTTCACGATGGCGATGGCGCAGCGGGTGCAGCCCGAGCGGGTCGCGTAGAGCAATGCCGTGAGGCCGCCGCCGTGACGGAACTGGGCGCGCGGCTCGGAGGTCATCTCGCGCGGCCAGTCGTCATACTTCGCCCGCCGGTCGATCTCGTTCTTCGCGCCGTGCTTGAGCAGAAGATCGACCAGGTCCGCATGACCTTCTGCGGCTGCCCACATGAGCGCCGTCTGGCCGCGGAACGTTTCCACCGCGTTCACGTGCGCGCCCCGCTTGATCAGCATTTGCGCGATCGGCAGCGAGCCGATGGTGGAGGCGAGCATGAGCGCGGTCTGGCCGTCCTGATTGGGCGAGTCGGGATTCGCGCCGGCCTGCAGCAGCATG
>JBOHZR010000281.1:0-14821 GCA_050738595.1 Steroidobacteraceae bacterium
ACTAAACGGTGCTCTCCGCATATTATTCATATCTCGATTCCGTTCCGGCGCGGCTGGCGGACCGCGTCGTGTGCATTGGGCCGCCGCCGCCCGCGCGCAGCTATCTTAACGTCGGCGCGGTCGTTGCGGCGGCAGAGGGCGCGCGCTGCGACGCCATTCACCCCGGCTACGGTTTTCTCTCGGAAAATGCGGCGCTGGCCCGCGCTTGCCACGAGGTGGGCGTCATCTTCATCGGAGCCACGGAAGAGCAGCTCAAGAGCGTCGGCGACAAATGGCGGGCCCGTGAAATCGCCACTACGGCCGCTTTGCCGGTGATCCCCGGCGGGTTCGTGGAAACGACAGACCAAGCGGAGACGCTGATCGGAGAAATCGGCCTGCCGGCGCTGGTGAAGGCGGTGGGCGGCGGCGGCGGGCGCGGCATGAAGCGCGTGGATCGGCTCGAGGACCTCGCGCAGATGATGGAGCTCGCCTCCTCGGAGGCCGGCGCGGCGTTCGGCGATGCGCGCGTCTATCTCGAGCGATTCCTCACACGCGGGCGGCACATCGAGGTACAGGTCCTCGGCGATGGCGAGGGCCGTGTGATCCATCTCGGCGAGCGCGACTGCTCGGTGCAGCGCCGCTATCAGAAGCTCATCGAGGAGACGCCGGCGCCGAGCCTGACCCGCAGCCTTCGGCGCCGCATTCAGGAAGCCGGTGTGCGCTTTGCGAAGCGGCTCGCCTATCGCGGCGCGGGAACCGTGGAGTTTCTGGTCGATGTCGAGCACGGTGCCTTCTACTTTCTCGAGATGAACGCGCGCATCCAGGTGGAGCACCCGGTAACCGAGGCGGTGACCGGAGTCGATCTCGTCGCCGAGCAGATCGCGATTGCCGGGGGATCGGGGCTGCGCCTGAGGCAGCCGGATGTCCACCCTCGAGGCTGCGCGATCGAGTGCCGGGTGAATGCGGAGGATCCCGCGCGGGGCTTTCAGCCGAGCCCGGGACGCGTCTCCGAGGTCGTGTGGCCCGCGGGGCCTGGGATTCGCGTCGATACGCACATCGGCAGCGGTTCGCGCATCCCACCGTTCTATGATTCGCTCATGGCCAAGATCATCGCGCACGGGCCGGCCCGCCCGGCCGCCCTTGCGCGGCTCCGCGAAGCGATCGCTTCGGCTCGTGTAGAGGGTGTCGCGACCAACCTGCCGTTTCACGCCGATGTGCTCGCCGATCGGGAGTTCCAGGCGGGCGGCGTCGATACCGGCTTCGTGGCGCGTCTGCTCGAGCGGGGCAGCGGCACCTCGGAGCGGCCCCCATGATTGAACGCCGCGCCGCGCGTCCGGCCGCGACTGGCGCATCGAGGAGCCAGTCGCAGTCGACGGAGAGCCCCTTCCATGGCTGACATTCAGATCGTCGAGACCTCCCTTCGCGACGGCAATCAATGCCTGTGGGCGGCGCTCGGCGTCGATACGGCGAACACGCTGACGATCGCGCCGCTGATGGACCGCGTCGGCTTCAAGGCGATCGATTTCACCACCTCGACGCACATGGGCGTCGCCGTCCGCTACAAGAAGGAAGACCCGTGGGAGCGCATCCGGCTCATGGCGGCCGCGACACCGCGCACGCCGCTGCAGTTCATGTCCACGGGCTTCCGCTTCATCTCCTGGGAGACGGCGAGCCCGGAGTTCATGGCGCTCGCCTTCCGGACGCTCGCGCGCAGCGGGATCCGGCGCTTCTGTCTCGCCGATCCCATGAACGATGCCGACTCGAACGTTGCCTGCGCGCGCATGGTGAAGGGTAGCGGAGGTGAATACGTCATCGCGGCGCTGGTCTTCACGCTGAGCCCCATCCACGACGACGCGCACTATGCCGAGCGCGCACGCCAGCTCGCCGCCTCGCTCGACATCGATGCGCTCTACATCAAGGACCCCGGAGGGCTGCTCTCGCCGCAGCGCGCCGCGACGCTCATTCCCGCCATCAAGGCGCAGATCGGCGCGAAACCTCTGGAGCTGCACTCCCATTGCACCATCGGACTTGCCGAGCACACCTACATGGACGCGCCCGGCTACGGCGTGAGCGCGCTGCAGTGCGCCTCGGGCGCCGCGGCCGACGGCAACTCGAATCCTCCCACCGAGCGGATCGTGGCGAACCTGCGCGAGCTCGGCCACACGGTGCACGTCGACAGCGCGGCTTTGAGAGAGGTCGGTGCCTACTTCACGCGCCTCGCGGAGGCGGAGGGTCTGCCCGCCGGCGCGCCGCAGGGTTTCGACGCGGCGTATCTGCGCCATCAGCTGCCGGGCGGCACGATCGGCACGATGCGGCGCCATCTCGCCGAGACGCGCCTGTCGCACCTCGAGGGCGCCGTCATCGAGGAGCTCGGGCGCGTGCGCGAAGAGCTCGGCTGGCCGATCGTGATGACGCCGTTCGCGCAAATGGTCATCACGCAGGCCGTCATGAATGTGACGGGCAAGGAGCGCTACGCCATCATTCCGGACGAGGTGATCCGCTACGCGCTCGGCCGCTTCGGAAAGCCAAACGTCCCGATCGCCCCGGAGGTCATGAGCCGCATCGAATCCTTGCCGCGCACCCGAGAGCTGAAGGCGGAGCCGCCGATGGCGCCCGTCGCCGAGCTGCGCAAGCGGCTGGGCCCTCGGCTGTCCGACGAAGAGTTCCTGCTCCGCGCGACGATGCCCGCGGGCCACGTTGATGCGATGGTCGCAGCGGGCCCTGCCGCACAGGACTACGACCCCTCGGCCAAGCCGGTGATCGCCCTGCTCCGGAGGCTGATCGCGCGCACGGACCTCACGGAAATCTCCGTCGAGAAGGCAGGCTTCCGGCTCGAGTTGCGGCGCACGGGAGCGCCTTTGCCCGGCGCGGTGGACGCGTGATGTCGGCGGTCGTTCGCGAGAGCGCCGTGGAGACTCTCCCGGCGATCGGCGGATTCATGTTCGACGTCGATGGCACGCTGCTCCTGAGCGACCGCGCGCTCGGGGGCTACGAGCTGCTCCCGGGCGCCATCGAGACGCTCTCGGCGCTCAAGGAGCGCCGCATTCCGTTCGTGCTGCTCACGAACGGCAGCGCCTACCCGCCGGCGGAGCAGGCCGGGAAGCTGAGAAAGCTCGGTCTCCCGGTCGATGACCTGCAAATGCTCACGCCCTCGAGCATCACCGCGGACCACATGTCACGCCGAGGGATCAAACGGGTGCTCGTGCTCGGCACGCCCGGCGTCGGTCACGCGCTCACGGAGGCCGCCATCGAGATCACGCATACGGGCGAGCCGCGCGCGAGCGAGGTCGATGCCGTCTACGTCGGGTGGCACCCCGAATGCTGCATGCGCGATATCGAGGCCGCGTGTCATGCCGTGTGGGGAGGCGCGCAGCTCTACGTCGCCTCCGATGTTCCGTTCTTCGCGACCAAGCACGGGCGCATGATCGGCTACTCGTACACGATCGCCGGCGCGATCCGGCGTTTGACCAAAGCACGCTCGATCCTGACCGGCAAACCCTCCCTGCATGCGCTCAGGTTCGTAGCCGGAAGGCTCGGCGTGCCGATGCGCTCGGTAGGTGTGGTCGGCGATGATCCGATCGTCGAGATCATCATGGCTCGCCGCGGCGGGGCGGCGGCTCTTGCCGTGACGACCGGCATGACGAAGCGCGAGGACTGGTTCGAGCAGCCGCGCATGCGGCGCCCACATCGCATTCTCGCGAGCCTCGGCGAAGTGCTCGCGTACGTGGATTCTCCTGCCGCAACGCGAGGCGCTCCGCCTGGTAGCGGATGACGCGCCTCAGGCGCGGTGCGCCTGAGGCGCGCCTGAGGTGCGGCGCGCAATGAAGCGCGCCACCTCCGCGCTGATCTCCTCGTTCTCCGGAACGGGGCCGAACCCGAAACCGCCGTGGGGCATCGCCTCCCAGACGTGCAGCTCTGCTTCGATGCCGGCACTTCGCAGCTTCCGGTGGAGCAGAACGGAGTTCGAGAGGAACACGTCGCGGGTCCCCGACTGGATGAGTGTCGGCGGAAAACCGCGCGTGAAATCCGCGAAGAGCGGAGACAGATACGGGTCCGTCAGATCGCGCCCCGCAGCGTACAGTGCATTGCATTCCGGCAACCCGCCCTTGAGCGTGACATCGAGGAGGGCATTCGTGCGGAAAGTGTCGCCGGCCTCGGTCAGGTCGACCTCGGGAGTGAGGAGGACAACGGCGGTGGGCAATGGCAGGCCGCGATCGCGGATCATCAGAGTGACCGCGGCCGCGAGATTGCCCCCGGCCGAGCTGCCGCCGACCACGATCCGGCGCGGATCGTGCCGGTCGACCAGCGCCCGATAGACGGCGAGACAATCCTCCGGCGCGGCGGGAAAGGGATGATCGGGCGGCAGGCGGTAATCGACCGAATACGTCGTGATCCCGAGCCGCTCGGCGGAAGCCGCGCCGGTCGCCATTGCGAAGCGACCGCCGCCGAACACGAACGCACCTCCGTGCATGTAGAGATACGCGAGCCCCTCGCTCGCGGGCCGATCGGGTGTGCAGATATACGTCGTGACCCCCGCGATCGTGTGCGTCGCGACCTCGCACCGGCTTCCGGAGAGCATCTGTCCCGCGATCGGCTCCCACATGCGTTCGCTCGCCTCGATGGCGCGCCGCCAGCCCTCGAGATCGTCCGCGGCCGGGCGCGCCGCCGGTGGTGTGGCGGCGCCCGTCGACAGCGCCGCCCGCGCCGCCTCGCTGATCGTCGACGGTGCCGGGATCGTGCGCGCCGGCAGTTGCACGGCAGTGGGCTGCTCGGCCGCGCCCCCGATCGCCGGACCCGCAGCGGGCTTCGCCGTGCTCGTGCCTGTTTTCGCCGCGCCGGAGGGCGTTTTCGCAGAGGTCATAAGTGATCGGGAGATTGCCTGCCGGCAGTTGCGGCGATCCGTGAGTTTACGCTCAGCGACAGGGCGGAAGCTCGGGAGCTCGAATTCCGGCGAGCGCGACCGTCAGGCCAGAGTTTGCGCCTATAATCGATCCACGGGAGCACTGGGCGGTGCCGAGGCTCCGGAGAACGAAAGGCACGACCATGTTGAGACGCTTGCTCGCTGCCGTCTGCGCGGCACTGATCCTCGCCATTCCGGCTGCGGGACATGCACGCGAGTGGATTGGCACCTGGGGTGCGGCGCCGGAGCCGCCGAGACCCGCCGCAGGGCCTTTCCCCGCGACGGCCTCGTACGATGATCAAACGATCCGGCAGGTCGTCCGCATCGCCGCGGGAGGCCGTCGCTTGCGCATCCGCTTCACGAACGAGTACGGCACGAAGCCGCTCGTGATCGGGGCGGCGAGCCTCGCGCTCGCGGACTCGAAGGGCGGCATCGTGGCCGGTTCCATCCGACCACTGACGTTTGCCGGCAAGCGCAGCGTCACTATTCCTGCGGGCGCGCCCTACTTGAGCGATCCGGTCGCGCTCGACGCGAAGCCGCTAGCGAATCTCTCGATCAGCCTCTACGTCCCGCAAGACACCGGTCCTTGCACCTGTCACGGCGTGGGCCTGCAGACTGCTGAGGTATCCGGTCCGGGTGATTTCACAGGCGGGCCTTTTACGGCGAAGTCCACCCTGCAGGCGCGCGCGTTCATTTCGGGTGTGGAGGTCGAGACGCCGGGACCCGGCAAAACGGTCGTCGCGCTGGGCGACTCCATCACGGACGGTGTCGGCGCGACCCCGAATGCCGATCGCCGCTGGCCTGACCTGCTCGCGAATCGTCTCATCGCGCGCAAGGGCCGCACCGAGTGGGGCGTCGTGAACATGGGCATCAGCGGAAACCGCGTGCTCAATGACGGCGCGGGCCAGAGCGCGCTCGCGCGGCTCGATCGGGACGTGCTATCGGTGCCGGGCGCCGCGTACGTGATCGTGTTCGAGGGGGTGAACGACCTCGGGATCTCCTACGGGCACTTCACCGGCCCGCTCGCCGCGGCGTTCAAGAAGCAGGCCGTGGGTGGCCACGTGACGGCCGGGGAGATGATCGCGGGTTATCGGCAGATCATCGATCGTGCGCATGCGCGCGGCCTCAAAGTCATCGGAGCGACGATCACCCCCTACGAGGGCGCCTCGTACTATTCCGAGGAGGGCGAGGCGGTGCGCGAGCAGATCAATCACTGGATCCGAACGGGAGGGGCCTTCGACGGGGTGCTCGACTTCGATGCGGCGCTGCGCGATCCGGCGGACCCGAAGCGCATCGCGACGCCGCTTCAGAGAGGGGACCATCTGCACGGGAGCGATGCGGGGTACGAGGCGGTCGCCCGCTCGATCGATCTGTCGTTGTTTCGCTAGCGGGCTCGCTGGCTCTCGCTAGGCTTTCAATCGATAGCCCGTTCGAAAGATCCAGGCGACGAGGATCATGCACAGGGCGAGGAACGCGAGCGTGATACCGAAACTCACGCTCGTCGAGACGTCCCCCGCACCGTAGAAGCTCCATCGGAACCCGCTCACCAGGTACACGACCGGATTGAAGAGGGCGACCCGACGCCACAGCGGAGGCAGCATGCCGATCGAATAGAAGCTGCCTCCGAGGAAGGTGAGAGGCGTCACGATGAGCAGGGGCACCATGGACAGCTTCTCCCAGCCGTCCGCCCAGACGCCCACGATGAAGCCGAAGAAACTGAAGGTGAGCGAGGTGAGAAGCAGGAACGCCACCATCGCGAGCGGGTGCAGGATCGTGAAGCCGACGAACAGCCGCGCGGTCGCGAGGATGATGGCGCCGAGGATCATCGATTTCGTCGCGGCGGCGCCGACGTAGCCGAGTACGATCTCGACGGCGGAGATCGGCGCGGACAACACCTCGTAGATCGTTCCCGAGAACCTCGGCATGTAGATGCCGAAGGACGCGTTGGAGACGCTCTCGGTGAGGATGGACAGCATGATGAGTCCGGGCACGATGAAAGCCCCGTACGGCACACCCTCGATCGCTTTCATCCGGCCGCCGATTGCCGCACCGAACACGATGAAGTACAGGGACGTCGAGATCACCGGCGCGGCGATGCTCTGGAGCAGGGTGCGCCGGGTGCGCGCGAGCTCGAAGCCGTAGATGGCGCGGACCGCGTGAAGATTGAGGCGAGTCATGCGCGCGCCCGCACGAGTCCCACGAAGATCTCCTCGAGCGAGCTCTCCGTGGTCTTGAGATCCTTGAAATCGACCCCGTGCTCGTTGAGCCTGCGCAGCAGATCGGTGATGCCGGTCTCGCCGCTTGCGGCATCGAAGGTGTAGATGAGCTCCTGACCGTCGGCGGCCAGCTCGAGCCCCTCGGACGCGAGCCCTGCGGGAATGTGAGCGAGCGGCCGCTGCAGGTGCAGCGTCAGGCGCCTGCGGCCGAGCTGCCGCATGAGAACGCTCTTGCTCTCGACCAGGATCAGCTCGCCTTTGTGGATGACGCCGATGCGATCGGCCATCTCCTCGGCTTCCTCGATATAGTGCGTGGTCAGGATGATCGTGACGCCGTTTTCGCGCAGCTGCCGGACCATCTCCCACATCGAGCGGCGCAGCTCCACATCGACGCCCGCCGTCGGCTCGTCGAGAAACAGGATGCGTGGCTCGTGCGAGAGCGCCTTGGCGATCATGACCCGGCGCTTCATGCCACCCGAGAGGGCCATCACCTTCGCGTCCTTCTTGTCCCAGAGCAACAGGTCGCGCAGCACCTTCTCGACGTGGGCGGGATTGCGCGCTTTGCCGTAGAGCCCGCGGCTGAAGCTGACCGTGTCCCAGACGGTTTCGAACATGTCGGTCGCGAGCTCCTGCGGCACGAGCCCGATCGCGGATCGCGCGGCGCGAAAATCGCGGACGATGTCGTGACCGTCCGCCGTGACGCGGCCCGAGGTCGGATTGACGATCCCGCAGACGATATGGATGAGTGTCGTCTTGCCGGCGCCGTTCGGCCCGAGCAGAGCGAAGATCTCGCCGCGGCGGATCTCGAGATCGATGCTCTTCAGCGCCTGGAAGCCCGAGGCATAGACCTTCGTCAATCCATGTACGTGGATGATCGGCTGCGCTTGCATTGGTGACCCGCCTCGGGAACCTATTTTACCGGCAATGGCGTATGGGCCGCTCTCCGCGATCCCCTCGATGCGATAAGCTTCCTCCTGCAGCGGAACTTTCGGGCAGGCGAGGATCGGAGGGCATATGGCGAGCGATGTGGGCGCAGGCACCGCGGGCGGCGGCGCGCGCCGGGGCGCGCAGGTGCTCGAGCGACTCCGAGAGCATCCTCCCGCGATCTGGTACGGCGGGGAGCCGGTGCGCGATGTGACCGAGCACCCGGCATTTCGGGGCGGCGTGACGAGCCTCGCCGCGCTCTACGATTTGCAGTGGGAGCGCGCCGAGGTGACGCTCTTCGATTCGCCATCGAGCGGGCAGAAGGTCGCGCGCTCGTTCATGATGCCGAGAACCCTCGCGGAGCTCGCGAGCATCAGCGCCGCGATGAAGGTCTGGGGGGACTACACCCACGGCATGATGGGTCGGGCACCCGACTACATCAATCGGGCGCTCACGGGCTACGCGGCCGGCGCGCCGTTTCTTGCCGAGGCGGACCCGCGTTTCGGCGCGAACGCCGTTCGCCATCACGAGTACCTGCGCGAGAGCGATCTGTGCCTCACCCATACGCTGATTCCCCCACAGGCGAACCGGGCAGTGAGCGCGGCCAAGCAGGCCGATCCCTTTCTCGCGGCGCGCATCAAGGAGGAGACCGACGCGGGGATCGTCATTCGCGGTTGCCGCATGCTCGCGACACTGCCGATCTCCGATGAGCTCATGGTGTTCCCCTCCACGCTCCTGAAGAGTCCGCAGGAGGACGCACCCTACGCGTTCGGGTTCTGTATTCCGAACGACACCCCGGGGCTGCGCTTCATCTGCCGCGAGAGCGTCGATTATGGGCGCTCGCACTTCGACCATCCGCTCGGGTCGCGCTTCGAGGAGATGGATGCAGTGGTCGTGTTCGATGACGTGTTCGTTCCCTGGGAGAACGTGTTCCTCTACCGGGATATCAAGCGCTGCAACGAGGCGTATGCGCGCACGGGCGCAGTCGTCCACATGACGCATCAGGTCATCGTGAAGAACATCGCCAAGACCGAGTTCCTGCTCGGGCTCGCCTCGCTCATGGTGAGCGCGATCGGCGCCGAGATCTTCCAGCACATCCAGGAGAAGCTCGCCGAGATCTGGATCAATCTCGAGACCATGAAGGCTTTCCTGCGTACGGCCGAAGCGGATGCAGCGCTCGATGAGTGGGGCGTCATGCGGCCGGCATGGAATCCGCTCGATGCGGCGCGCAACCTCTACCCGCGCCTGTATCCGCGGATGGTCGAGATCATCCAGCAGATCGGCGCAAGCGGGCTCGTCGCGATGCCGACGGAGGCGGATCTGAAAGGTCCTCTCGTGGACGACATCAAGAAGTACTACCAGGCGGCGCGTGCCGAAGCCTTCGACCGCATTCCGCTGTATCGTCTTGCGTGGGATACGGCGCTCTCGGCGTTCGGGTCGCGGCAGGTGCTCTACGAGCGCTTCTTTTTCGGCGACCCGGTGCGCATGGCCGGTGCGCTCGTTGCCGGCCACGGCGCACAGATCCAGGAATACGCCGAGAAAGTGCGCGCCTTCGTCAAGCTCGGGCGCGACGAGGCGCTCGGCGGCCGCTGAGCGGCCGCGCAGGTCGATGAGAGGGGCTCCATGAACGGCTCTGCGAGTGTGCCGATTCCAGCGTTCCAATCCGCGACGGCACTGCTCGAGCGTCTGCGTACCCGCGAGATCGGGTCGCGCGAGCTGCTCGAGTACTTCATCCGGCGTATCGAGCGGTACGACGGCACGGTCAATGCGGTGATCGTCCGTGATTTCGAGCGCGCCCGCGTGCGGGCGGACCGTGCGGATCAGGCGATCAGCCGCGGCGAGGTGCTGGGACCGCTGCACGGATTGCCGATGACGATCAAGGAGTCGTTCAACTTCGCAGGCATGCCGACGACGTTCGGTTTTCTGAAGTTCCGTGACAACATCGCGGCGAGCAATGCGGTAGTGATCGATCGGCTGCTCGCTGCGGGCGCGGTCATCTTCGGCAAGACCAACGTGCCGCCCGCGCTGATGGACGGACAGAGTTGGAACGAGATCCATGGCCGCACGAACAATCCCTGGGATCGGACGCGCACCCCCGGCGGCTCCTCCGGCGGCTCGGCGGCGGCGCTCGCGGCAGGGTTGACCGGACTCGATCTCGGCAGCGACATCGCCTCCTCGATCCGCAATCCCTCGCATTACTGCGGCGTGTTCGGGCACAAGCCGACGTATGGTCTCTGTCCACAAAGGGGCCACGCGCTGCTCGAGACGTTCCAGAGCGTCGACATCGCCGTCGTGGGACCGCTCGCGCGCAGCGCCAAGGATCTCGAGCTCGAGCTTTCCGTGATCGCAGGGCCGGCGGATGCCGGATCCGATGCGTACTCGCTCGCGCTGCCCCGCACACGCAAGCGGGAATTGAAGGACTTCCGCGTCGCGATCGTACTGGACGACGCGTTCGCTCGCGTGGACCGGCCGGTTGTCGACCTGCTCACGCGGCTGAAGGAGTTCCTCGTGCAGGAGGGCGCGAGCGTCACCGAGGGCGAACGGCCGGCGTTGGAGACCGAGGAGTACTACCGTCTGTTCATGGTCCTGCTGCGCGCCGCCGGCGCTGCTGCCGCGACCGACGAGGAGTTCGCGCGTGATGTGGCGCTTTGCGAGGGTGCGAACCTCTCGAGCGGGGACATGGCGCGCCTCAATGCATACGGCGCAACGCTCTCGCACCGAGACTGGTTGCGGCTCGATGAGAAGCGGCAACGATATCGGCAGACCTGGCGAGAGTTCTTCGAGCGCTTCGATCTTCTGCTGTGTCCGGTGCTCTCGACGCCCGCGTTCGCTCACTCGTCGGTTCCGCCGCAGCAGCGGACGCTCACCGTGAACGGCCGCGAGGAGCCGTTCGAGAATCAGCTGTTCTGGGCGGGATTGGCCGGCCTGTGCTACTTGCCCGCGAGCGTCGCTCCGATCGGGCTTTCCCCCGAGGGTCTGCCGGTCGGCGTGCAGATCATCGGGCCGGAATACGGCGATCTGACGTGCCTTAATTTCGCGCAGCGGCTCGAGGAGCGCTACCGGGCGTTCGTTGCTCCGCCCGGATTTGACGATTTGAGCCTCAATCGCCCCTAGATCGCCCCTAGATCAGGCCTAGATCGGCCGCTCGCCCATCACCGTCGTGCGGATGAGGTGACGCCGCTCGCCGCGGAAGTCGTGGATTCCCCGGTGCTGAAGGAAGCGGTTGTCCCAGACGATGAGGGTATCGGGTTGCCAGCGAATGCGGCAGTGGTACTGGATGCGCTGCGGTAGTGATTGCAGATAGGCGAGGAACGCGCGGCTCTCCTCCTCGCTCCATCCGACGAAACGCTTGAAGTACGCGGTCGTGACGTAGAGCGCCTTGCGCCCGGTGCGCGGGTGCCGGCGCACAGCGGGATGGACGCTCTCGAGCTGGTCCTCGGTGAAGGAGTGATGCTCGCGCAGGCGCAGCTGTTTGTCCTTCTCGAGCTGCACATTCTTCGACCAGATGTCCTTCCCGGAGTAGACGACCTGCAGCCCCTCGAGGGTTTTCTTGAGCCCCTCCGAGAGACCTTCGTAAGCGAGGTACATGTTCGCGAAGGCCGTATCCCCGCCGTACTTCGGCACATCGAGCGCGCGCATCACGATGCAGAGCGGGGGGCGCGCGAGGAAGGGGCTGTCGGTGTGGAAGTGCTCGAAGGAGGGTACGACGCTTTCGGGCTCGTCGGCCTCGCGGCGCACCTCCTGCATGTCGCTGTGGTCCCGATAGGTCGGAGCCTGAGGCAGCTCGGTGATTTCGCCAAACAGGCGTGAGAACGTCTTGTGCTGCTGCGGTGTGAGTGTCTGGCCGCGGAACATGATGACGAGGAAGTGCTCGAACGCGAGCATGACCTCGGCCTGTACGGCGGGCTCGAGGGCGCGGGACGTGTCGACCCCCTTGATTTCGCAACCGCAAGCCCCCGTGAGCGGTACCACTTCGATGCATTGAAACCGCGGCATGGGGCGACCGGCGACGATCGTGCCTGCGGCGTCCCGGCAAGTGATCTCGGCAGATGCAGCCATGGTCTACCTCCGTGTCCCGCGATAGAGCGTACCACCAGTCGCGGAGCGTACCACCGGACCGTGTATTCTCCGGACTCGGCAGCGCCGAAGTCCGGGGGAGGGCATACCGATGAGGCGACTCAACAAAAAGAAGGTGGGGTTCGTCGCGTTCAGCCTTGCGGTGATCGGGCTTGCAGCGGGAACGGCTTCGGCGGCCGACCGCGCGGCTGGCGGCGCAGCCGGGGGCGCAGTCGGCGGCGAGCAATCTACCGCGATGGGATCCGGGCAAGCTCGCTGCCAGGCACTGCGCTCATTCGCGTGGCCGCAGCTCGTGGTCCAGGAGGCGAGGGTCGTGTCGGCTGGGCCGCCGGCTCCGTCGCCGGAGGGGTCGGCGGGTCCGGCGCCAGGAACCCGTCTCCCCGAGCACTGCCTGTTCGTCGCGACCCTGCGGCCGCGCACGGGCGCGCAGGGACAGCATCTCGGGATCGGCATCGAGGTGCGTCTGCCGCTCGACTGGAATGGTCGCTTCGCATTCGAGGGCGGCGGTGGGCTCGATGGGATCCTGCGCCCGAGCTATGGGTCCGTGTGGGGCACCATCCAGCCGCCGGCGCTCGCCCGCGGATTCGCGGTCGCGTCCACCGACGGCGGTCATCGAAGCCGGTCGATGCTCGATGCGCACTTCGCGCTCGATCAGCAAGCGCGGATCGACTACGCGTACGACGCAGTGGGCGAGGCGACTCCCATTGCGAAGGCGCTGATCGCAGCGTTCTACGGCCGTACCGCGCGGCGCTCGTATTTCATCGGCTGCTCGAACGGCGGCCGGCAAGCGATGATGGTCGCAGAGCGGATGCCGCTCGCCTTCGATGGGGTGGTCGCCGGAGATCCGACCTTCCGGCTGACGCGTACGAATATCGATCAGGTGTGGAACGAGGTCGTGCTCGCCCGAGCGGCCCCGAAGGACCCGCAGGGTCGTCCGATCCTCTCGCGCGTCATGTCTGAAGCGGATCTTCGGCTGGTCGCACGCGCGGTTCTGAAGCAGTGCGACGGCCTGGATGGGCTCGTCGACGGCATGATCAATGACTATCGGGCGTGCCATTTCGACCCGGCAGTGCTCGAGTGCCAGGGCCCGAAGACATCCCATTGTCTGTTACCGGCTCAGATCGCGGCGCTCGGGGCATTGATGGCGGGTCCGCACGACTCGCACGGCAGAGCGCTCTATGCCGCGTTTCCGTACGATGCGGGCATCGCCGATCCCGCCTTCTATCATATGCACTTCGGCACCTCGCCGAACGGAGTGCTCGACTCGGCGGATGCGACGCTCGGTTTCGACTCGCTGCGATACTTCAGCATGACCCCCCCGGACCCGTCGTTTGATCCGATGAGGTTCGACTTCGATCGCGATCCGGCGCGGCTCCTCGAGACGGCCAAGCTCGAAGACGCCGACTCGGTGTATCTCGAAGGCTTCGCTCGGCATGGCAAGCTCATTCTCTACCATGGTCTCGGCGATCAGGGACTCTCGCCCCTCGACACGGCCGCGTGGTACGAGAGGCTCCAGGCGGCGAACGCCGGTCGTATCGATGAGTGGGCGCGGCTGTTTCTGATTCCGGGCATGACCCACTGCGGTGGGGGCCCAGCAACCGATCAGTTCGACATGCTGGCCGCAATCGAGAGATGGGTGGAGGACGGCCGTGCGCCCGATCGGATCATCGCCCGTGGAAAGAGTTTCCCGGGCGTGACGCGCCCGCTGTGTCCGTATCCGACGATCGCCCGATACACCGGTGCGGAACCGAACAGCGAGCGGAGCTTTTCCTGCAAGGAGTAGATGCCGGCCGGCGCCAAGCACGACCGCCCGCTCGCCGAGGGATCGATCTCGCGGCCGATGGGTTGTCGCTCCAAGCTGCGAGCCGTTACGATCCGATGCACGTCTGCGGCGAGCGCCGCATCCGGGAGAGCTCGATGAAGGCCGCCGTGTTCCGTGGATTCGATGCACCGCTTGCGATCGAGGAGACCCCGGAGCCGCGCCCGGCCGAGGACGAGCTCCTCATCCGCGTCGCGCGATGCGGCATCTGCGGCAGCGACTTGCACATGACGCGCGAGCCCGTGTTCGGGACGCAGCCCGGCGCGATTCTCGGCCACGAGTTCGCGGGCGAGGTGCTCGAGGTCGGCCGCTTGGCGCAGGGATTCCGCGCGGGCGATCGCGTCGCCGTCGCCCCTGTGCGCGGGTGTGGCCGCTGCCCGTCCTGCCTCGCCGGCGAGCCCGCATGGTGCGCTCGGATGATGCTCCAGGGCGGCGGCTACGCTCAGCTCGCGGTCGCGAAGGAGCGGCAATGCCTGCGGCTGCCGGCGACGACGGCGGTGGAGGACGGTGCCCTCGTGGAGCCGCTCGCTGTCGCTCTGCACGGCGTCACGCTCGCCGGCCTCACACCCGGGGCAAAGGTGATGGTCATGGGCGCAGGCCCGATCGGCCTCGGAGTCGCGTATTGGGCGCGGCGGCTCGGGGCGACGCGCGTGGCCGTCACCGATCTCTCGCTTCTGCAGGCGGAGCGCGCGATGGAGATGGGGGCAACGGCCTTCATCCGAGCCGATGAGGAGGCCATCCGCGCCGTCGATGCCGCGCTCGGCGGCGCGCCCGAGGTGATCTTCGAGTGCGTCGGCCGGCCAGGAATTCTCTCACGCGCGCTCGAGCACGTGCGGCCGCGCGGGCTCATCGTCATGCTAGGTCTCTGCACGGCGCCGGACAGCTTCGTGCCGTTCCAGGCGGTGT
>JBOHZR010000282.1:0-6779 GCA_050738595.1 Steroidobacteraceae bacterium
GTCCCACGCCTGTGCATTGCGCCGCTGCCGACCACTCTCCGCCATCGTTCGCTCCGGTTGTGAATCCGGTGCGATGGTGTCCGGCTTCGCGCGCATGCTGCAAGAACGCCGCGGGCTTACCGCTTACGGAGTGCGGGCCGCAACCGAGGAAGCCCCGGCGGTGACGGTTGAGGGCTGAGCCGATTGCAGAGGGCTCAGTCCAGAGGGAGTTTCGCCCGAATTTTCAGCGAAACTGCCTCTCCTCGGCTCGCTGTCACTGTGAGAAGGTGAGTTCGTCAAAAGTCGTCGTCACGCATTCTGGAGATGACGGCCGAGACACTGTTGCAGCACTCGAAGTGGAGGTGCCCAAGCCAGAGACAGAAAGATCCCATTTCGCGCGCCGTCAGGAGCGAACCGAATTGAGCACCGGTATTTCGAACCGGCGGTCGCCCCCCGCGCCGACGAGCCGCCGTGACATGGCCGATCCCAGTAACTCCTTGAGGATGCTGGGAATGGTGCCGGCTATCTGATTCGAACAGATGACCAACGGTTTGCAAATCCCACAGCCCAACCGAACTGGCCTCGTAAGCTATTGATCTATCTAACACTCACCGCGTGACGCCCGTTGTCACTTGTCATGACTGAGCACTACAGAGCACGACGGATTCCCGCAAAACTCCCACAACACCGCAGATCGAACGGTATTACGGCACCACGGATTGGACAGATTGTTGCAAGCCGAAAGCCCGCAGCACGTTCATCAGCGTCGCGAGCTCAGGGTTATCGTCAGCCGACAAGGAGCGGTAAAGCGCTGCCACCCCTGCGATGAACTCCTCCCACGCGGTTGAACTCGTTGCCCAATCGAGCTGGCGAGCCATTGGACGCGAAAGGAGTTCCGGCTTGCAAGGTCGCCCCGCGCCGTCCCCTGCGGCCGGATACGCACGCACCGGAGATAAGCAGACCGCCCACAGGCGGGCGGTGGCTTTGTTTGGTCAAGCGCGCGGTCAGCTTTGCGACTAACACGGTTAGCTATTGCGCACAAATCGGTTGTATACAATTACCGCGAAGTGACCGAGTACTAATGCTGCGACAAGGCCACACTGCAGAGCAATCAATGTCGTTACCATTTAATTCCTTCAAGTCCACTGGCCCACAGCATATTGCATGCAAACGATGAACTTACAAGGTGTGCCTCGGGAATATGGGCTACAGCGAAACCAATTGTGTGATTCGCGCTGATTGCAAAGTCTAATTGACGCAGTCCTGGCACTTAAATATTTTGTTTTCTGCTGGACCGCACGTGCTCGATAGAAGGCGTATAGTCCGCGCACTCAGCCGCGTGCGAGTTGAGTTGGCCGGTGAACTCTTGCTGGCTGCATCTCAAGGAAAGATTCCTCCCCGAACGTTGCCACCGGAGCTACCGCGCATCGTGCGCCTGCATGCGCCGCAGAGCTGCCAGTATCCCCAGTGCGGCGAGACGTGGCCGCCCTGGGCGAGGACAGCTCTGAGCAGCTCGGTCCTGCTAGCGTGTGTCTGCAGATTAACGACCAGAAGCTCTCTCCGAGTTCGGTCAGGTGTCCTGAGCGTGGACTTGCTCAGCGCTTCACGGGAGCTTCCCTGGCGAGCTCAAATCCGCCTCAGATCCATCCTCCCCCATCTGTATCGAAGCGTAGAGAGTCCAGTCTATCCTTGCATCAGACCCATCAGCGCGGAAGTCTTGATGTTTGCGAAGTTGCAATAGGTATCGGACACCGCATAGGGCAGGATGATCCGGTCGTTATGATGCATGGCTCCGCATGTGTAAACCACGTTCGGAACGTATCCCTGCCGCTCGGGCAGTTCTGGGCGCAGCAGGGGTTCAGCACAGCGCGCGAGAACCTTTGACGGGTCTGTCTTATCCAGAAGAACTGCGCCGATCGAATATCTCCTGACCGGCCCAACGCCATGGGTCAGCAGCAACCAGCCTTCGTCAAGCTCGATCGGCGAGCCGCAGTTGCCGATCTGCACGAATTCCCACGGGAACTGAGGCCTGAGAAAGAGCATGCCCTCGCCCCAGGAATACAGATCGTCCGAGTAAATGAGGTAAAGATTCTCGTTGTCCTGTCGGCCGATCATGGCGTACTTGCCGTTGATCTTTCGAGGAAAGAGGGCCATGCCCTTGTTGCGCGCTGCAGTGCCTTTCAGGGGCGTCAGGCGAAAGGATGTGAAGTCCTCGGTCTCGAGCAGCTCAGAGTGGATCGCCCTCCCGCTATAGGCGGTGAAGGTGGCGTAGTAAGTCCGTCGACCCTTGTCGCCGAACTCGACGAACCGGGCGTCCTCGAGGCCATTCGATTGCGCTAAGGTGATCGGGAAGATCACGCGCTCGCTGAGGTCTTCGTCGGCATTGAAGACCACGTCGACGCAATCCGCGGGCGCACCCGCACTGTGCGGTTGCAGACGTGGAAGGGAGGCAAGGCGCGCAGCCCTGTCCACTCTTACGTTGCCATCGGAGGCGATGCACCCCGAGCGAAACGTCAGCGAGGATACATGCCCTTCACCGACCGCACGCAGACTCAGGATGAAGCGACGCTCACCGGTCGGCACACCGGTTTGGTCGGGATGGGAAACGATGCTCGGATTGAACAAGGCCGCCGCCTCGAAAGAATACTCGTGCGTGAAATGCGCACCGATGAGCTGGCGCTGGGTCCTGGTGAGGTTACCGTGCGCGGGCAACGCATTCTCTATGTCGTGAGCGCGTGCCTCGAAAGTCGCCAAGAGATTGCGGTGGCGGTCCTGGAAATTCTCCAGGACCTCGGCCAGTTGGCGGCCCGTTGTCTCTGGATCAAGTTGCAGGACTCTATTCACGATGTGGTTTGCCCGCTCCCTGTCCATGGGGCTGAGCTCGCGCGGCTCGGTGGCGGGCCTGAAAGGGCGCACCACTACTCTGGCCGCGTCGGGGCGCAGGGAGAGATCCTGACGCGTCAGGAACGTGCCTGGTGAGGGGTGCGCTGCGCTTGGGTTGAATGTCATGCGCTGTTCAGGCGTTGGCAACCAAGGGCGGCCGAAGCGGCTTACGCTCGCCGCTGACGTGGGCAAGCTGTCGCATCTCCGCGAGACTAAGGAGATAGGAGACGGCTGATTCACCACCTTGGTTCTCGTTCGGGCGATCGGCATGCAGTCCATCACGGCAGCCGCCTGTTTCCACATCGACCAACGGCAAAGACAGATCGTTGCTGCCGAGGAACCAGGCGAACGCCCGCTCTGCATCGGCTCTCCAAGTCAGATCGCCGTCGGCACGCCACGCCGCCAGGCAGGCCGAGATGGCCGCAGTCGCTTCCAGCGGCTGCTGATCGAAGGCCACCGGATGCGTGCGCTGGGCGCCGAAATTGCGCGAGCCGACCGGTCTGAAGCACCCCGTCGGACTCGTTTGCAAGGTCATCAGCCACCGCAGAGACCGTAGACCCTCGTTGACGTAGGAGCGCGTGCCGGTTGAGCATCCGGTGACGATCAACGCCTGCGGTAAACGTGGGTTGTCGTAGGCAAGCCCCTCCTCAAACCACTCCCACTCCTTGCTCTGGACCGCCGCCAGAATGGCGATCAATCTGTCGGCAAGGACGCCGCGGAGGCGCCTCGCGCCCGAGTCCTGCTTAACCGCCGCGCAATAGGCGTCCAACCCCAGCAAGGTGAAGCTCCATGCGCGCGGCGAGCGAAAGCTCTCCACGGTCGCCAGGGCCTCGGCGAACAGCGAGGCCGCCCATCGGCGCCGCGAGCGATTGTGATCGCTGTGTACGCACTCGCCCAAGGCCCAGAGTGCCCGCCCGTGGCTGTCCTCCGATCCCAGCTCCTCGAGCCACTGTCGGTTGAAGCCCATGAAGTTCCGGAATCGCTTCGTTTCGGGATTCCAGGCGTGCTGGACGAAGCCAGCGAACCTGTTCGTCAGGGGTTCGGACAGGCGCTGCTCGCCCGACTTGCCAAGGGCACACGCGAGCAGCAGAGCCCGGGCGTTGTCGTCGGTACAATATCCGTGCAATCGGTCCGGCACGCAGTGAAGTGCATGCTGGAACAGTCCGGTGTCATCGCACAGCGACAGAAAATGCCCGATTCGCATCGACGGCCGATCATGACTTTCGAGAGCCGGCCCGCTGATGTTGGGCCGTGCAATCACCTCTGGTCGCTGGACATGCCGTGCGCTATCGAAGGCCCCGAGATAGCGCTCCGCTATGCGCGGCCAGATCATCGAGCGACTGCTGGCATAGGCGCGCTTGCGCATGGCAAATCGCCGCACGTCATCGGTGAGCAATGCCGAGATCTCGCGGCCGACGGCGGCGGCGTCACCGAAGGGAACCAGGATGCCGCCACCATTTGCCAGCAATTCGCGGGCGTGCCAATAGGGCGTAGAGACAATCGCCCTGCCCAGGCCGAAGCTATACGCCAAGGTGCCCGAGGTCATCTGTGCTTCATTGAGATAAGGTGTGACATAAACGTCACACATCGAGATGAAGCGCAGCAGTGTCGCCTGATCGACGAATTGATTGAGAAAAACGACATGGTCCATGATTCCGAGTGTGTGCACCCGGGCCATGAGGCCTTCGCGATAGACCTCTCCCGCATCACGCAGCAGATTGGGGTGCGTCGCTCCGAGCACGACGTACACCGCATCCGGGCGGCTTCTCAGGATCGCCGGCATGGCGTCAATCATGAATTCGACGCCTTTGCTGGGGGACAGAAGACCGAACGTCAGAATGACGGATCGGCCAGCGAAGTCGAGAACGGCCTTCGCCGCCTCGGGTTCGACGAACGGAAAGTCAGGAACGCCATGCGGGATGACTTCGATCTTCTCGCTTGGTACCCCATAGGCGGTGCTCAGCAATTCCACGCCCTTCTCGGACATGACAATGACCCGCGCGGAGGCCGCAATGATGCGGTCGAGAACGCGGCGCTGCACCCGCGTGGGCTGCGAGAGTACGGTATGAAGAGTGGTCACCAACGGCATGGCCAGCCGCGAAACGAGCGCCATGATGTGGCTACCGGCCTCGCCGCCGAAAATGCCGAACTCGTGCTGCAGCGAAACCACCCCGAAACGGCCCGCGTTCAGTACGTCGGCCGCACGCTCGTAGTCCTCGAGTTTGTCGGCCCGCACCTCAAGGCGGACGGCCGCGGGGTAATCATAGGAGGACCCTGCGTCGGTCATTGCCACAATACAGGTATCCACCTCGCTGGGGGACCCCGCGATCGCCTGTTGCAGGTCGGTCGTGAAAGTGGCGATGCCGCAGCGGCGTGGGAGCGAGTTGCCGATGAAGGCCACACCGCTGAGTGCCCTCATTCCTGCGCCTGCATGGCTGGGATCGTCATCGCCTTTGACTGCGAAGGGTTTCTCTCGCGGTCGCGTGCTGCAAGCCACCCGCCGCCGCCATCGAGACTGCGCAACATGCTTGGAATCGGCTCGGACCCCACGTAAGCCACGAGACCCTTCAAGCCATCAGAGAGGACTTCGACGCGCGTGCGGTCGGCCTCGATAAAGATGACCTCACCGATTCGCGTATCGATCGAACCAACCCGAGCGCGCCCATCGAGCGTGAACAACCATGTCTCGCCCGCCGCAAGGAGTTCCCAGTTCGAACCGGGCAAGAATTCGCAACGCTCGAGGACGAAGTGCGGGCTTGCCACAAGCAACTGTCTTGCGGGGGTCAGGTTGCGCACAGGCGCGTGATGTTCGGTCTGCTCGGCGCTCGCAGCGGCGACTGCGTTGTCGGTGTGAAGCTCGCGCTGCCTGCCATAGTCGAAGAGCCGGAAGGTTGCGTCGCTTCGTTGCTGGATTTCCAAGATGACGAGTCCCGGCCCGATGGTATGGATCGTACCGGCGGGGACATAGATGACATCCCCGGTCCGGACGATGCGCCATCGAATCATTTCCGCAATCGAGCCCTCATCAATTGCCGACCGCAGTTGCGCAGCGCTCAGCTGACACTTCAAGCCGAGGGCAACCTGGGCGTCGGGTGTGGCCGAAAGGATATACCAAGCTTCGGACTTGCCGTGCGCCAGACCGATGGAACGCGCGACAGCGTCGTCCGGATGCACCTGAATCGAGAGCGGCTCGGTGGTGAACAGGAGCTTCAGGCGCAGCGCTGGGCCGTGCAGCTGCGCCTCGGGACGCCGAAACCAGATCTCACCGATGGCGGCACTGTCACCCTGATGCGCATTCCAGGGCCGCAGATCGGTGCTCCCCCAGGGCTTGGGTACCATTTGCGTGCAGGTCTGTTCGATCGCCATGTAAGGTTCCTTCGGCCGCAGCTCTGGGATGCACGGAGTACTCGGGTTCGAGTTTCTTTATTACCTGTTTTGCAGTGAGTTCAGCGTGACGCTTCCAGATCAATTGTCCCCCCGCCCAACGCCCACCCTGGGTGGTGAGGGCAGGTGCGCGAGCAGGCGCCTGCATTCGCGCATGAAAACTCCTGGCATCGGAAGTACTCCCGGACAAAGCACCGGGAGTACGACCCACTCAGTAGCGCGAGTTGCCGCCACCCGAGCGCGCCTTATCCTGCGCTTCATTGATCTTGAGGGAGCGACCGTCAAAATCTTTGCCGTTCAGTGCCTGCATCGCGCGGGCGGCATCCGCGCTGGACATCTCAACGAACCCGAAGCCACGCGGCCGGCCCGTATCGCGATCGTTGATCAATGAGAGCTTCTCCACCGTCCCGTGCGGAGCAAACAGGTTTCGTACCGCTTCCTCGGTTGCCGTGAAGGGAAGATTGCCGACATATAGCTTGGTCATGAGTATCTCGCAACAAAATAGAACAAGGCCCGGGCGCCGAATGCGCCGC
>JBOHZR010000283.1:0-1514 GCA_050738595.1 Steroidobacteraceae bacterium
AAATGATGGTCCCCCATCACGAACTCGTTGCCCGTCAGAGCATCAAGTGCGTCTGTCAGCTCGGCGGCCTGCGTGACGGCGAAATCGCCGGCGTTCGCCATCCGCGCGCTCTGGCGCTGCAGCAGGCCCTGCGCGGTTGCCTTCGTGAGGAAGGCAAAGGACTGCGTGAGGACGAATGCGAAGGGCGCGGAGAGCAGCGCGTTGAAGAGACCCACAATGGTCGGCGTCGGATATTCCTTGATGCCGAGCATGGCCCCGAGACGGGTCTCGGTCGGCAAGCGGTATTCGATCACCTCGGTACCAAAAAGCGGCCTCGTGGTCGCGAGCACCTCGTTGAGCGGCGCTCTCGGCAGCGGCACTGGCTGGTATTCGGCGTTGATGAGCTGAGCGAGGAACTCGAGCAGCCGGGAGTACGTGCGGCCGTTCCGATTCTCGAGTCCCAAGCTCTCGGGCTCATAGCGCGCGAGAGCGGCGGTGACGGTCTGCCCTACCTTCGCGCAGACCTCAAGCGCATCGGCAAGCTCCGCGCGCACATTCGCGCCCGCGCGCCGCAGGTAGAGCTTGGAAGCGAAACCGCTGACAGACCCGGCGACAGGACGGTAGACGATCGACAGATAGAGCTCATTGACCATGAGCGTCTCCCCGGCCAGCCGCTCCCGGTACCGGCTTGCGAGTCGATCGGCGAATGCGTCACCAGAGAACGCTCCCGGCACGGTGCGCTCGCGCCGCCGCACGACGTGCGTCCAAAGCGCGATATTGGGGCTCGCGATGTTGCGCCAGGTGACGTTGAGCCGCTCGTGCCAGTTGTTGAGGGTTTCGTCATCGGCGCTCTCGAAACTCACCCCGGCCAGCCGAAACGCTTGCACGTAGTCGCCGGCGAACGTCTTGACCACCGTGTCGCCGACCTGCGCTGCATAGGGAATATGGCGCGCCGCCGTGGACTCCCTCAGCACACCAGGCGTGCGCTGCGCTGACGGCCTCATCGTGTCCCTGCCATCGCCGCACCCCGTCCAGCGGTGGACGCATAGAGCTGGATCACCGGGCAGGCTTTTCGGCCGCCGCGCCTATTCGGCAGATCGAGCGTGAGAGCACCATAGCTGCTCGCTCGCCAGTACCAGTACGTCCCCGCGTAGGCCGGGAGGCGCGTCCGGCCCCAGAGCAAGATGAGGTCGAAGATGCGCGGATCCCGCAGGCACAGCAGTGCGCAAATCCCGTGAATCGGGATGACCAGCAGCAGCGTCATGAGATTTCGGGTGAAGAGGAATACCTCCATCGTGAAGACGAGATTGAACAGGAGGGCCGAGAAAGTGACGCCCCAACGCATCGGAGGTCGCGTCACCGCGACGAAGAGCGGGTCGGCGGTGAGACCGGTGTTCCTGCCGCTCATGAGGCACCTACACGCCGAACATCCCGCGCACCCAGGTCACAATCTGTGGAGCGCCGAAGGCGATAGCGATTCCAAAAATTGCTCCGATACACCAGCCCCACGAAATTCGATTTGCCATCGCCATGGC
>JBOHZR010000284.1:0-43901 GCA_050738595.1 Steroidobacteraceae bacterium
TCCGAGCCCCCGGCGTAGAGACATGAAGCGCCGTGGGACGTGAAGCACATCCCAGCTGGAATCTGCCGAGGGTGCGATCTCGGACGGCATCATGGGCTCGATTCCGGCGCCGCGTCGGGCCCTCTGCCGGGTCGGATTTCGAGGAAGCTCGCCGGCGTTACCGGATTGAGGTCGCGCCATATCGAGCATACACATCTTGCGCATTCCGCACGGGTGCCGGCCCGGATGTCCGCTCTCAGCGCTTGCATCGCCGGTCCATTGAGGGCGCGTGCGAGAGTTCCGCGCGCCCCCGGCTCGTGCGGACCGGCGATGAAGAAGCAGGGATGCACCCCCTCCCGCGCATCCACCACGGCCGAGAATTCGGGCGCGTTGCACCGGACCGGCGGATAGGGTCCGAGCCCGCAGACGGCCGTGAAGTATTCGAGAATGCGCCAGAGCTTGCGCGGTGCTTCGGCAATGAGTCCGGATTCGAAATCGCTCGCGTGCGTGCGAAAGGCCTCTTCCAGGATGGCTGCGAGCTCGAGCAGCTCCTGCCGTCGCAGCGCCACATCGGGATACGCTCCGTCGCGACGCGCGAACGCGTGCGGATTGGCGACGTCCGCGGCGAGAAAGGAGATCTGGCTCGCCCCTGCCGAGCGGGCGAGCTCCATGAATTGCGGCAGCTCCCGAAAGTTGCCTCTCTGCAATGTCACGCGCAAGCCGACCGGCGCACCCGCGGCAGCGGCCGCGCGAATGCCGCCGAGGACGTGCTCGAACGCATCGACGCCGCGGATGGCGGCATAGGTCTCGCGGCATGCGCCATCGAGCGAGACGCTAACGCGGTCGAACAGCTGGGAGGCGGCCCGGACGTACTTCGCGAGCGAGAGTCCCGAGGTGAGCAACCACAGTTGCAAACCCTGCTCACGCAGGAAGCCCGCGATTTCGCGCCATTCGCGGTTGAGCAGTGGCTCGCCACCCGAGATGAGGACGACCCGCGTGCCCAGGGCGCGCAAATCCGGCGCCAGCCGCGTAACCGCCTCGAGCGTCATGTCCGCCTGGCCGTTGCGCCAGTAGTCACACGTGATGCAGCGAGAGTTGCAGCGCTCGCTGAGATACAGCGTCACGAGCGGCAGGCTCTCGAGGGACTGATCGCTTTGGCTGGAATTCTGGGACAAGCGCTCACCCGGTGCGCCGGGACTCGACGACACCCCTGTGTGCACCCGACCCCTCGAAAAAGTTCAAGCGGCGCGCACGCCCTGACAGGCTCGAAATTTCCCCAGCCTGCGATTTACGGGCAAGATTCGCGCATGCGTGCTGCGGCAGGTCTTCCGCTCTCCCGTTCGGCTGTCGCAGAGCACTCATTAGCCGCCATCCGGGCGGCCGCGACGATTGCCGCGCTGGCGGCATTGGCGGTTGCGCTTCTCGGTCCCAGCGTACCGGCGTCGGCCGCGGACTACTTCGGAGGCTCCATCGGCCTCACGAGCGATTACATCTACAAGGGGCTGTCGCACACCTGCGGTGCACCCGCGGCGCAGGCCGATCTGCATGTCAGTACGTCGGGTGGTCAGGCGCCGTCGGAAATCTTCGCGGGTGCCTGGGGGTCCGTGGGGCTCGGTGCCGATGACTCCTGCCGGCGGTCGCGAGAGATCAACCTCTATGCTGGCATGCGGGTAGCTCCGAGTGCGGCCCAGAGTCTCAGGCTGACCTACATTCACTACGCTTTTCCGGGCGGCACCTATCTCTACGAGGGGCTCGAGGGGCGCCGCTTCGACTACGACGAGCTCGGCGGCACCTGGGCATTCGAGGACCGGCTCTTCCTGTCGCTTGCCTGGACACCGAATGCGCTCGAGTACCCGGAATACGGTTTCAAGCGCGACCGCACTGCCCTGTCCTTCGGTGTGCAGGTGCACCAGCCCATCGGCACCGCCTTCGAGTTCTCCGCGGGTGCCGGGTACGATGAGATGAATGATCCGAGCGGGGCGGGGTACGCCTTCTGGAATGTGGGTCTCGGCCGCGGCATTGGTCCGGTGCAGCTCGACTTATCCTATTTCCGCACCGCTGCACGGGCAGAACACCTGTTCGGGCCTGAAATCGCGGGCGGACGGGTAGCCGCCTCCGCGGTGTGGCGCTTCTGAGAGCGCCATGCCACGCTAGCGCCGGTGCCGGGAGAGGGACGTTAAGCCAAGCCGCGGCGCGGGACCCTTTCTTGAACCGGCGGGGGGAATGGCGGTACTTACGCTCAATGCCCGCCACACGCGATGTGGCGAGGTATGTAACCTCGCGGTAACCCGGTGCAGACAAAGGGAGGTCGCGGCATGAATCCGGTCGGAGAGACCGTGTCGGACAGCTCCGCTCCGGTGGCGGGACAGACCGTCCCGGGACCGGTGCATGATGGCCCCTTCGCGGCTCAGGCCGCGGTGAGCAGCGCCGCTCCCAATCAGCGAGAGGTCGTCCTGCTCCGCCGCATTGCGGGAGGCGACAGCGCGGCGCTGAAGGAATTGTATCTTCTCTACCACCGCCGGCTTGCGCGCTTCCTCACTCGACTCACTTCGCGGGGAGAGGTGGCGGAGGAGATCATCAATGACACATTTTGGGTCGTGTGGCAGCGGGCAGGCGATTTTCGCGGCGCCTCACTCGTCTCGACCTGGATCCTCGGCATAGCCTACCGCCGCGGGCTGAAAGCGCTCCAGCGATTGCGACCAACGCTCGCCCTCGAAGACGGGGTCTGCGGAGAACCAAGCGAGGAGCCGTCGCAGCACGCCGAGTTGAGCGAATGGCTGAGCGTTGCGCTCGCGCGATTGCCCCGCGAGCAGCGGACAACGCTCGAGCTCGCGTACACCTTGGGGCACTCCTGCGGGGAGATTGCCGCGATCATGGACTGCCCCGTAAACACCGTCAAAACGCGCATGTTCCACGCGCGCCGGAAGCTCAGAGTGCTTCTCGAGGCGCTCGGGGGACCCGCTTGAGATCCGGAGAGCCATGAAGATGGGTTTTACACCCAAAGTTTCTGATCCCCACGAGAAGGCGGCGCTGCTGCTTCCGTGGCTCATCAACGGCACGCTCGATGCCGACGAGGCTGCGAGCGCCCGAACTCACCTCGCGGTCTGCCCAGACTGCCGCGCCGATTTCGAAGCCGAGCAGCGAGTGTACGAAGCCGTTCGGGCCGACGGTCCGCTCGTCTTCCCGGGCGAGGCATCGTTTGAGAAGCTCGTGGCGCGCATCGAAGCCGACGAATTCGCCGCTGCGAATGCGACGTTGGTTTCGAGCGGAGCGCGCGCCGTTTCCAGCGTGGCGCCTGCCGTTTCAACCGAATCATCCGTTCGCGGCGGCGCGGCTGGGGGAGCGGAGCTCAATCGGGCGCGTGTTTCGAAACGAACGGCATCGAACCGCTTGAACGCGCGTCGGCGGTTCTGGCGCTCTGCGGCCGCACTCCGCTGGCTCGCGGCGGCGGCCGTGATTGAAGCGGTCGGGCTTGGGCTCGGCGCATGGGCGTGGCAGACTCGCAGTCCTACCATTGCATCCTCATACGGGGTGACCTCGGCCAGCGCTCGCTCGAACTCGGCGCCCTATCGGACGCTCACGACGCCCCCTGCCCGCTCCACGGCCGGGCCTCGCGTCCGGGTCGTTTTCCGCTCTGGTCTCTCCCTCGATCGGCTGCAGGACATGCTGCGAGGCGCAGGGGCGCAGATCGTGGGCGGTCCTTCGGATGCGCACGTGTATACGCTTGGATTCGTGAAGCCCGTTGTCTCCAGCGAGGCGCTCGATGAGCGCATCGCGGCGCTGCGTGCCGATCCGAACGTCCTGTTTGCAGAGCCGGCGGAAGACCGTCCGCCCTGAAGAACATTGCGTCCCTGCGTCATGCCGCCCCACACTCGAACCGCGCCGTGAGAACGCCAAGCATGACGCCGTCCGTGCGCCTCATCGCAGCGGCGTCGCTCGTAGTCCTCATGAGCGCGTGCGCGGCTCTTCCGATGGCCCCCAAGGCTCCTGCCCTGCCCGAGCAGGCCCGCGCGCAGTCTACGGACTTCATCGTGATCACGGTTCGGAACGACCCGCGTCCGCAGGCGCAGCGAGCAGGCTCGACGCCGCGCGGCTATGACGAGGCGGGCTCGTACGGCATCACCGCCGCTGCGAGCCGGTCGGTCCGCGCGCTCGAGCGTACATACGGCTTGCACGAAGTTTCCGCATGGCCGATCGCGACGCTTCGCGTGCATTGCATCGTCTTTCGATTGCCGGCCGCATCGGAGAGAACTGCACTCATTGCGCAGCTCTCGCACGATCCGCGCGTTGAATCGGCACAGCCGCTCAACGAGTTCACCACCGAGACGGTGCCGGACCATATGGCCTCCGCAGATGTCGCGCCCCAGCCTCGGCGTGCGGAAGCTGCGCATCCGCGGCCTACGTGGATGCCTTACAACGATCCCTACGCACCTCTGCAGCGTGCCTTGCGCGATCTCGACGTGATCGAGGCGCAGAAGGAATCGCGCGGGGCCGGAGTGCGCATCGCGATCATCGATACGGGCGTCGATTCAAGCCATCCCGACCTCAAGGGACGCATCGTTGCGCATCGTAACTTCGTGGACGCCGACGGGCGGCAGTTTCTCGAGGATCGCCACGGCACGGAGGTCGCGGGCGTCATCGCGGCCGTCGCCAACAATGGCATCGGTATCGTCGGCATTGCGCCGGATGCGCGGCTGCTCGCGTTCAAAGCCTGCTGGCAGTCGAATGACGCGGCGCACGGCATGTGCAACAGCTTCACGCTCGCGCAGGGGCTCGAGGCGGCGATTCTCGCGCGTGCGGACATCGTCAATCTGAGTCTCGCCGGTCCGCCGGATCCACTGCTAGCGAGGCTCGTGCGCGAGGGCGAGCGGCAGGGCATCCTGTTCACCGGCGCCGTCGCGGCGTCCACCGCCAAGAGCTTTCCGGCGGACGTCGCGGGCGTCCTCGCCGTCGAGAGCGCCGAGGATGGTCCCCGCCGAGCAGGCGACCTGATTGCACCCGGCCGCGAGATCCTGACTCTCGTCCCCGGTGGCCATTACGATTTCGCCTCCGGCAGCTCCCTCGCTGCGGCGGAAGTCACGGGCATTCTCGCGCTCATGATCTCCAAGCGACCGCGGCTGCCAGCCGATGTGGCGGCGCGAATCCTGGCCGATAGCTCGGGGGAGTCCTCGGACGGTGAGGTGCCCTCGCTCGTCGATGCCTGCCGCGCACTCCTCGAAGCGAGGGGTGCAGGGATATGCCCCGCGTTGATTTCGCGCCACCGCACGCGCAACGCGCGGAGCCCCTCCAGTTCGGCCAGCCCGACTACATCCGATACGGCACGGGATTAACGAGTGCTTGAATCCGGCGGATCTTGCCGTCATCGATCTTGAACAGCTCGTCGATCTGGAACGTGTACGGCCTCTGCATATCCGCCCGGACCGCCGTTACGGTTCTGTCCGCAAGCGTGGTCGAAGAGCCGGAGCGCTAGCACGCGCCTGATTGAGAGGTGAAAGCCCTGGGCCGACTGGAATGAACGTTGCGCTGAGGCGAAGGTCGGCGTCGCAGAGGGTGCAGACGCTGCACGAGCAGCCGAGATGTTGCGCATCGATGCGCGGCGCACTCTCACCTTGCTAGCGGTCGGACCTTGAACGACCACCTGGGAAAGACCAGGTGCTCAAGGATTCTCCAAAGTCACTGAATTTGCGAGCTGCCCATGAATCGCGTTTCGTCCAGCACACCAAGGCCTGCGATCACTTGAACGATGCAGCCAATTGATTTGTTTGAAGTGGCGCACCCGGAGGGATTCGAACCCCCGACCCCCTGGTTCGTAGCGGAAAGCTCGATTTGAGACTATTGATTTCGTTAACAAATTCCGCGCGGCGCCCGTTGCACCTGGCACCATGGAGCACAACGAAGCACACCAAGCCCTGCAAAAGTCCCGCAAGCACCTGGCTTGCCGAGACGGCGCACGAGGTGCCGTGCTCCCTTCCCACTACGCTCTTCGCCGACCCTTGACCGCAGACGCCTTCGGGAGCGGAGTCTCGCCACGTTCGATCCGGCCCCGGATCTCCAGCAGCTCGCGACGGATGAGAATGGACCACTTGCGGAGAATGGCGGGCAGATCACGCCCCTGACGGATTACTGCGACAACCGCGATGAATCGCTCATCGAGCGGCTCATACACGACGTAGTGTTCTCGGACTGGGTATACGAGCAGATCAGTACGGCCGGCCCGCTCTTCCCGTACCAGCGTAAGCTGATTCTCTGCAATGAGCTGCACGCCCCTATGCAGATCATCGAAGTAGCGGTTCGTCAGATCCTTGCCCCAACGTGCTCGCGACCAAGCCCGTGCTTCACGCAGATCGGCGGCTGCTCTGGCTGTGAGGACGTAACGCGCTCGGCGCACGCTGCGTCAGTCCTCGTCCTTGAAGTCGAGAATCGACTTGGAGGAAAACCTGCCGTGCTTCAGGTCATCAAGCCCTTCCAGAATATCGAGTGCCACCGCGCGGTCCTGCATATCCTGGCGGATCAAGTCACGGATGTATTCGCTCGGGGTCGCATATATGTCCTTGTCACTCGCGCGCTCATCGACGTGCCTACGCAGCTCGTCGGTCAACTGGACATTGAGGCTACTGGCCATGGCGGAGGCTCCAAAGGAGGCTGATATCGTACCCCATGATATCAATAGATATCAATAGATATTATGCGCCTGGGCGGCCGCTTGTAAAATGGCGACACGGACGCCATTCTGCGTCTCACAATGGCGTTTGTACCGCGTTTTCTTACGCCGGGACGTGGCCACTTCTTCCTGCTCGGGCCGCGTGGCACGGGCAAGACGCTGTGGTGCGCGCACGAGTACCCTGGTGCTCTGCGGATCGACCTTCTTGATCCGGCCACCTTGCGTCCGCTCTCCGCACAGCCCGAGAGGCTCGTCGAGCTGGTGACCGGCACGACGAAAGGGCAGATCGTGATCGATGAGATTCAGAAACTGCCCGAACTCCTTGAAGTCGTGCATTTGCTGATCGAGCGCAAGACCGGCCAGCAGTTCATCCTCACCGGATCGAGCGCACGCAAGCTGCGCCGCCACGGGGTCAACCTGCTGGGCGGCCGCGCCGCGCAACACCACCTTCACCCGTATATGGCTGCCGAACTGGGCAATCGTTTCAAGCTCGAGATTGCACTCCGGCAGGGCATGTTGCCCGTGGTCTGGGCCGCTGATGACCCTCGAGAGATCCTGGATGCGTACAACGGACTCTATCTGCGCGAGGAAGTCCAGATGGAGGGACTCGTCCGCAACGTCGGCTCCTTCGCGCGTTTTCTCGAGGCGATGAGCTTCGCTCACGCATCTGTCCTGAACCTTGCTGCGGTCTCTCGCGATTGCCAGGTGAGTCGCAAGACAGCGGAAGGCTACCTGGAGATCTTGGAAGATCTGCTGCTCGGCTTCCGTCTCGAGGTATTCACCAAGCGCGCCAAGCGCGCGGTAGCGGCCCATCCGAAGTTCTATTTCTTCGATACCGGAGTCTTTCGCGCCAACCGGCCCGTGGGGCCTCTCGATTCCCCGGCGGAGCTCGACGGGGGTGCTCTGGAAGGCCTTGTTGCCCAACACCTGCGGGCTTGGTGCGACTACTCCGGTGGGCGGCACGAACTCTTTTACTGGCAGACTCGATCCCGAGTCGAGATCGACTTCGTCGTATACGGCCCGTCAGGGCTTTATGCAGTGGAAGTGAAAAGCTCCCGAGGCGTTCGCCCGGAGGATCTGACCGCGCTCAGGTCTTTCGGCGAAGACTATCCGCAAAGTCGCCGCTATCTGCTCTATCGGGGCAAGGACCGGCTCAAACGCCACGGTGTGCTTTGCTTACCCTGTGAGGAATTTCTGCTCAACCTTCGTCCCGACCAATTCCCAAGATGAGCGCACACTAGCGGATTCGCTGTCGTGCAGCGATCCAGAGACCACCTGGAAAAAGACCAGGTACTCGAAAAATCCCGCAACCACCTGGCTCTTTTCGAGATGGTACAGGTAAGTATTTGATAGAGTGGCGCGCCCGGAGGGATTCGAACCCCCGACCCCCTGGTTCGTAGCCAGGTACTCTATCCAACTGAGCTACGGGCGCGCCGGTAAGGTGGCCTGAAGCGGATGGGTCTCGGGTCCGGATCGACCGAGCGACAGCCGCAGACCCGTTCCGCGGGCGCGCATCCTACCACACCTCCCCGCGAGAGGCCGCCACAGCTCCCCGCGATACCGCCGCGCCTCCCCGCGGGGGTCGCGACACCTCACCGGTCGGCGCTTTGCGCACCCCGGCCTGGGCTCAATCTTGCTTCCCCCGCAGCGATGACCAATTCCCCCCTCCCGCCACCGGGCCGTAGAGGTGGCGAGCTACAACGTCGAGCTCGAGGACGAGGATGGTTTTCCCCGGCGACCGGGGCCACCGAGACCGATCGAGCGCGGTGCGCAGAATCTGCCGGGTAACTGGGAAAGCCGCCGCTTCAACCTCCCGGCGCTCATCGCGGCCATCGAAGGTGAGCCGGTGAACGGCGGCCGGTGCAATCAGCCGAGTCATCGATAGCGCCATGGCGAGGAGCGCGCGCCGACTAATGCGCGCTCGTGCGGGTCTTCTCCGTGCGCGCCGCCGCGATCGCCGTCTTCACGTGCCGCTTCTCCTCGGGCGGCGGGAGCATCGCTTGGATACCGAGCGAATGCAGCCATAGCTCCCGGCACCAGCCGCGCGAATGATAGAGATGCTCGTCCTCCTGCTCCTCGATCTCCTCGAACGCTTCCTTGAGTACCTTCGCTTCGGCGGCTTTGAGCTTACTGGCTGCGGCCCCGATCAGATCCCAATCCAGGCGATCCTTGGTTTCCGCGAGCACCACGCATTCGCATGCGACGATCTGCGCAGCGTCCGGATCGCCGGCCGAGCGCGCCTCGCTCATGGCGTCGACGAGCGCTGCGCCCAGCTTGTGAAGGACCTTCGTGCCCGGCGTCTGCTCCTTCGGGCCCAGGCCGAGTGTCTCGCAGACCTCGGTGAGCACACGCACATGATTGCGGGTTTGCTCGAGGTACTTCGACCACTCCTCCTGGAGGTCCTCGTGCCGCACACACTCGAGCGCGGTCTCGTAAATCTTCACTCCACCGCGCTCGTGCTCCAATGATTGCAGCAGCAGCTCTTTGAATCGTGGCGTTTCCATGCTGGCCTTACTCCTCGTCCCCGGTGATGCCGCCGTCGAGCAATCGCTGTACCCGCGCCGGCGCCCCTGAGATCCCTAGCCCAAGCCTCGACGCCGCGTCCGGGCACGCGCACCGATCCTGCGGCACAATGGGCCGCCATGAGCGCACGCGGGTTCATCCTGCAGGCCACGTACCGGCTGACGGTGCGTGGAGGCGGCCGGCGTGTCCCGGTCGTACACCTGTATGGCCGGCTCGAGCACGGCGCCGGCTTTGTGGTGCGGGATGACCGCGCGCGGCCCTTCTTCTACGTGCGCGCATCGGAGGCCGAGCGCACGCACGCGCTGCAGGCGTGCGACATCCGACCGGTCGACCGCAGAACCTTCGACAGCGAAGGCGTGGCTCTCGTGCAGATGGAAGTGCCCGGCGACGTGCCTCCGCTTCGCGACCGGCTTCATGCGGCGGGCATCGAGACGTTCGAGGCGGACGTGCGCTTCGCCACGCGCTACTTGATCGACCGGCGCATCCGCGGCGGATGCGAAATCGAGGGCGAGGCGCGCGCCGCCGCAGACGGACTGACGATATTCGACAATCCGACGCTGCGTCCCGCCGATGTGACCGTCGAACCGCGCGTGCTGTCGTTCGACATCGAGACCGACGCCGCTGGCAAGCGACTGCTTGCCATTTCGCTTTTCGCGCCGGATGTCGATGAGGTGCTGATCGTCGACGGCAGCGAGCGGCCCATGCCCGGGCGCGCGACGCGCTGCGCAAGCGAGCTCGCTGCCCTGCGCGCATTCCGCGACCGGGTCGCCGCACTCGACCCTGACGTGCTCACCGGCTGGAACATCGTCGATTTCGATCTGGCTGCGCTCGAGCGCATCGCCGCGCGCCTCGGCGCGCCGCTCGAGCTCGGACGCGAGCCCGGGGCGATGCGCCTGCGCAAGCCCGAGGGCTATTTCGGCAGCGGCCAGGCCCTCATCCCCGGGCGCGTGGTGCTCGATGGGATCGACCTGCTGCGCGGGGCGTTCGTTCGCATGGAGGACTACTCGCTCGATACCGTTGCGCGTGAGGTCCTCGGCGAGGGCAAGGCCGTCGCGGGCGATGCGCGCGACAGGATGGCCGAGATTCTCCACAACTACCGCCACGACCTGCCTGCCTTTGCGCTCTATTCCCGCACCGATGCCCGCCTCGCGTACCGCATCGTCGAGAAGCTCGATCTCGTGCGCCTCGCCTTTACCCGCAGCCGCCTGACCGGCATGACGCCCGACCGGGTCTCGGCGAGCATCGCCTCGTTCGACTTCCTGTATCTCGCCGCTCTCGAGCCCCTCAGAATCGTCGCGCCGAGCGTGCGCGGGGAGGATGCGCGCGTTCACGCGGCACAGCACGGCGGACACGTGCTCGAGCCGGTGACCGGACTGCATTCCCAGGTCTGGGTGTTCGACTTCAAGAGTCTCTACCCGAGTCTCATCCGCACGTTCAACATCGATCCGCTGAGCTACATGGCGGGATCGCAGACGCCGGCACGCGCGAGCCACGGAGCGCGCGGTGATCCGGCCGAGGCGCGACGGAACGATCTGATCGAGGCGCCGGGCGCCGCCTTTCGGCGTGCTCCGGCGATTCTGCCGCGCCTGCTCGATGAGCTCTTTCCCATGCGCGAGGCGGCGAAGCGGCGCGGCGACGGCGTGGCGGCTCACGCGGTCAAGATCCTGATGAACTCGTTCTACGGGGTGCTCGGCACGCCCGCGTGCCGCTTCTTCAACCCGGCCCTGGCGAATGCGATCACCGGCCTCGGCAAAGAGATGTTGCTGTGGTCGAAGCGTTGGTTCGAGGCGGCCGGATTCGAGGTGCTCTACGGGGATACGGACAGTCTCTTCGTGCGCTCCGGCCGCGATGATCCTGCCGCGGCGACCGAGGAGGCGAAGCGGCTCGCGGCCGCGCTCGATGCGGACCTTACGCGGCACATCGAGTCCCGCTGGCGCGTGGCGAGCCGGCTCGAGCTCGAATTCGAGAAACTATATCTCAAGCTCTTCCTGGCGCGCGCCCGCCACAGCACCCGCGGCGCGAGCAAGCGCTATGCAGGACTGCTCTACCACGCGAATGGCCCGAGCAGCCCGAGCAGCCCGGGCGGCACGGGTGGCACGGGTGGCCCCGGCGCCGCGAGTGGCGCCCCGGGCGTGGAGTTCGTCGGCCTCGAGGTGGTGCGGCGCGACTGGACCGCACTGGCAAAACGCGTCCAGCGCGAGCTTTACCAGCGATTGTTCACCGCCGAGCCGGTCGATACGTATCTTGCAGAGATCGTGCGGCGGGTCCGCCGCGGTGAGCTCGACGATGAGCTCGTCTATCGCAAGGGCCTGCGCAAGGACACGAGTGATTACACCGCGACGACGCCCCCGCATGTCGTCGCGGCACGCAAATCGACGCAGCCGCCCGGGCGCTCGATCCGCTACGTCATGACGACCGCCGGCCCCGAGCCGCTCGATCACATCGAGCACCCGCTCGATCGCGAACACTACGTCTCAAAGCAGGTCCGACCGGTTGCCGAGCCGATCCTGGAAGTGCTCGGGCTCGATTTCGATCGCGTCATCGGCGATACCCGCCAGCTCGACCTTTACGCTTGACCCGCCAGTACGCCCGACGGTTACGCAGCCTCGCGGTCACGCGCCCGTGATCTGATCGAATATTCCACCGTCGCCGAAGTGCTCCTTCTGTACGCGCCCCCAGCCGCCGAAATCCGCGACCGTGGCGAGCACGAGCTCCGGAAACTGCTGCGCGTATTGCGCGGCAACCTGCGGATCGCGTGGCCGGTAGAAATGCCGAGCGACGATCTGCTGGCCCTCCTTGCTGTACAGATATCCGAGATACGCCTGCGCCACCTCGCGTGTGCCGTGGCGCAGGACCACCTCGTCCACCACCGCCACACAGGGCTCGGCGAGAATGCTCACGCTCGGCACGATGAGCTGAAACCGTCCGGGGCCCAGCGCCTGCATCGCCAGATGCGCCTCGTTCTCCCATGCGAGCAGCACATCTCCGATCCCACGCTGCGCGAACGTCGTCGTCGAGCCGCGCGCGCCCGTATCGAGTATCGGAGCTTGCTTGTAGAGCTTGCGAAGAAACCTCTTTGCGGTCTCGTCGGAGGCGCCGGGCTGGCGCCGTGCCCACGCCCAGGCGGCCAGATAGTTCCAGCGTGCGCCCCCCGATGTTCTGGGATTCGGCGTGATCACCGCGATACACGGCCGGATCAGATCGCTCCAATCGCGAATACGCTTCGGATTGCCCTTGCGGACGAGGAACACGATAGTCGAGGTGTAGGGGGCACTGTTGTCCGGAAGTCGGCTCTGCCAGTTGGACGGCAGCAGCTTGCCGCGCGTTGCGATCGCATCGATGTCGGCGGCCAGCGCGAGCGTCACGACGTCCGCGGGCAAGCCATTGATCACCGACTGAGCTTCAGAGCCCGAGCCGCCATGGGACTGCAGGACCCTGACGATCTGGCGGGCCGTCGCACGCCAGTAGCGGGCGAAGGCTGCGTCGTATTCATTGTAGAGCTCGCCCGTTGGATCGTAGGACGCATTGAGCAGCGCGATGGGCGCGGAGGCGCGTGCGAGCGACTCCCCGAGCGGCGCCGCGATGCAAATCCCGGCGGCGCGCGCTGCGAGCCCCTGCAGTCGCGCGAGAAAACGGCGTCTATCGAGATTCGTCCCGCTGCTCATGGCGGGGAGTGTAGCCGCAGTGTGCGCAGCATATGCGGCTCGAGCCCGCGTGCCGCCTCCTGCACCGAGCGGGGGCCGCCGAGGGATGCGAGCTGCGTGATCTCGAGGCCGGCGTATCCGCACGGATTGATGCGCGCGAACGGCTCCAGGTCCAGGTTCACGTTGAGCGCGATGCCGTGATAGCTTGCGCCGCGGCGGATGCGCAATCCGACGCTCGCGAGCTTTCGCCCTTCCACATAGACTCCAGGCGCGTCGCGCCGCGCGCACGCCCCGATGCCGAGCGCACCGACGTAGCCGATCACGGCATTTTCGAGTGCCATGACGAGCTCGCGCACGCCAAGTCCGAGGCGCCTCAGGTCGAGCAGTGGATAGACCACGAGCTGCCCGGGGCCGTGATAAGTCACCTGGCCGCCGCGGTCGGTTTGAATGACGGGTATGTCGCCCGGCGCGAGCACGTGCTCGAGCTTCCCGGCAAGGCCCAGCGTGAAGACCGGCGGATGCTCGAGCAGCCAGAGCTCGTCCGGCGTCGAGGCGTCGCGCTCGTCCGTGAAGCGCTGCATGGCGCGCCACGTGGGCTCGTATTCAACGAGCCCGAGCCGGCGAACAATGACTTCAACGCGCGCCGGCGAGCGTGCGGTTATCGAGCCCGGCATTGTTCTTGGCGAGCGCCCGCTCGGCCCGGTAGCTCGAGCGCACGAGGGGTCCCGACACGCACTCGAGGAAGCCGCGCGCGAGCGCCCCCTCCCGGTAACCATCGAACTGCGCCGGCGCGACGAAGCGCTCGACGGGGAGGTGATTGATCGTCGGCCGCAGATACTGGCCGAGCGTGAGGATGTCGACACCGGCCGCGCGCAGGTCGTCCATCGTCTCGATGACCTCTGAATCGACTTCGCCGAGCCCGAGCATGAGGCTCGTCTTCGTCAGAACGTGCGGCACGCGGTGCTTGGCGTGCTCGAGCACCCGCAGCGTCTGCTCGTACCCCGCGCGCGGGTCTCTCACCGGATGGGTCAGGCGGCGCACCGTCTCGACATTCTGGGCGAAGACCTCGATACCCGAGTCGACGACCGTCTCGACGTCCGCGAGCACGCCCCGGAAATCGGGCGTCAGAGCTTCGACCGCCGTGCCCGGATTGCGCGCCTTGATCGCGCGCACGCAGGCGGCATAGTGCGCCGCTCCCCCATCGGGCAGATCGTCACGATCGACGGAAGTGAGCACCACGTATTTGAGCTTCATGAGCTCGACGCTGCGCGCCGCATTCGCCGGCTCCTCGGGATCGAGCCAGCCGTGCGGATTGCCGGTATCGACCGAGCAGAACCGGCAGGCGCGCGTGCAGACAGCGCCCATCAACATGATCGTGGCCGTGCCGGCATTCCAGCACTCCCCGATGTTCGGGCACTTCGCTTCCTCGCACACGGTTGCGAGCCGATGCTCGTGGACGATTGCACGCACCGCGCCGTACCCCGCCCCCGCCGGGGCGCGCACCTTGAGCCAGGCAGGCTTGCGCCCGGCAGCGCTCGTCGCCGCCGCCGCGCCCAGCACCCCCGGTGCCCCCGCCGCATCCAGCGCCCTCGCCGCGCTCGCCGCCGCCGCCGCGCTCGGCACGGGCTGTCGCGCCTTGATGCCGTCGCGGATGGCGGTGAAGCCCTGCGGCGTCACATACTTTTCGCCGCTTGCAGCCTGCACCACGACCGGTATGCGCCGACGCTCCGACATGGCTCTATTGTATCGCACGAGGGCCGGCGCTTCGGCCGCGCCGGCCCGGGCGGGCTCGCCCGCGCGTCTCGAAGCCGATTTCAGGCGCGGCCTCGGGCGCAACGTCCTGCAGGGCCGCGAGCCGCGGAATCGCCGCGCGCGCGAGTGCGAAATAGCGCGCGTCCTGCTCGACCCCGATGCTCGAATATCCCACCGCTTCGGCCGCCGCAAGCGTCGAGCCGGAGCCGGCGAACGGATCGAGCACGAGACCCTCACCGAGGGGTAGCACCCCGCGCACGAGCGCGCGCAGGAAGCGCTGCGGCTTGAGGCTCGGATGCGAGGCGAGCCTGCGCTCGCGCGCGCGCGTTGGCGCAGAGCGGATCACGTCGCCGAACGGCTGCGCGGCCGACGGCCTTCTGAACCCCCCGGTCTTCCAGCGGCGCAGATTGTCCTGCGCTCGCCCGTCGAGGCGTTTGCGAAAGAGCAGCCACGGCTCCCACATCGAGCGCGGCATCACGCTCACGCCGCCGAACTCGACGTGCGCCGCCTTCGGACGATCTCCGCCGCGCATCGTCATGACGAGCCGCGCGAGCTCGCCGCGCCGCTCGAGGCCGGCTCGCGCGAGCGCCCCCGCGACGATGAACGACACCAGAGGATGGCTCGCAAGCACGACGTTCGCACCGGGCACGAGTACCGGCAGCAGCGCGCGCCCCCATTCGAAGAAGAATCGATCGAGCGAGTCGAGATCTCGCGCCGTGAGCACCGTGAATCGCGGCAGCGGCGAGCGCTCGACGCCATCGAGCACGGGCGGGATCCGCCACACACCTCCGCGTCGGGCACGCAGCTTCGCTTGCTGCGCCGCTGAGTACTCGGTGAGACCGTACGGCGGGTCGGTGACGACCGCGTGAACGCTGCAACGCGGTTGTTGAGACAGCCACGTGAAACAGTCAGCGAGGTGCAGGATCGAGCGACCGTGCGTGAACGAGCGCCGCGCGGGGCGGTTCGGCGGCACGGCGCCCGGGGCATTCACGTTATTTCCGCGCACGCGGCTTCGCAGCTGACCCGCGGCCCTCCATGGCCGGACCTTGCGGCCGGCCCAGCCGCGTGTCGAGCATTGCGAGCTGCTCCGGCGTGCCGAGATTCATCCATTCGCCGCGGTAGAGCTCACCGCGCAGCCGACCTGCGGCAATGGCGCGTTCGAGCGGCACGACGAGCGGGAAGCGTCCCGGCGTGCAGTCCGCGAACAGCTCGCGCCGGTACAAGCCGATGTTCGCGTAAGTGAACGTCTCACCCGCTCGCTCGACGACCCGCGCACCGTCCAGCCCAAAATCGCCGCGTGGATGAAAGGGAGGGTTCGGAACGAGGACGATGCGCGCGTCTGCACCCGGCTCGAGCACCGGCGCCCCATCGTGCGGCGCCCCATCGTGTTCCGCCGCCTCGCGCGGCGCCCCGGCCTCGGGCGCCGATCCGGCCGCGTGCGTCCACCGCCCAAAATCGAAATCCGTCCAGATATCTCCGCTCACGACGAGGAACGGTTCGGCGCCCAAGAGGGGCAGCGCATGCAGCACGCCGCCGCCGGTCTCGAGCGGCACGGGCCCCTCCTCGCTGTAGAGGATGCGTACGCCGTAGGCGGCTCCATCGCCGAGCGCTGCGCGGATCTGCGCGCCGAGCCAGGAAAGATTGATCACGACATCGCGAATGCCGGCCCGTGCGAGCCGCGCGAGCAAGTGGCCGATGAGCGGCTTGCCGCCGGCCGCGAGCAGCGGCTTGGGCGTGCGGTCGCTGAGCGGTCGCATCCGCTCCCCTCGCCCCGCTGCGAGCACCATCGCCCTCATACAGCCGGCTGCGGGTCGACGGCGCGGGCGTTCGCCCGCGACAGCTCGGGCGCCGCGCGCTGCTCGAGCAGGCCTCCGAGCCCGGCGAGCTCGCGGTGCTGCGCGCAAGCCTCCAGAACGTAGCGCAGCGTCAGCGGCAGGTCGCGCAGATAACCGCTCTTGCCGTCGCGATACCACAACCGCGCAAAGATGCCGAGCACCTTCAAGTGTCGCTGCACGCCGATCAGATCGACCCAGCGCGCGAGCTCCCGATCGGTCGTTCGCGGCGCGAATCCGCGCGCGGCGAGCCGCGCTCCGTGCTCGCTCACCCATTGCGCGACCCGCTCCCGCGGCCACGCGATGTAGCAGTCCTTCAGGAGCGAGACGAGGTCGTACCCGAGCGGTCCGGTGAGCGCGTCCTGAAAGTCGATCACCCCCGGATTGCGCCGCGCCAGCACCATGAGATTGCGCGAGTGATAATCCCGGTGCACGAACACCTGTGGCTGTGCGAGCGCCTCCCCGATCAGCCACTCGAAAGAGTGCGTGAACGTCTCGCGCACCTCGCTCGTGAGCGCGAGGCCGAGATGCCGCCCCCAGAACCACTCCGGCATCAGCGCCATCTCGCGCAGCAGCGGCTCGCGATCATAGGGCGCGAGGGCTCGGGCCGCCTCGGCGCCGCGCGCCTGGATGTCGGCGAGCGCATCGAGTGCATCGCCGTAGAGCAGCTCGGGATCGGCGCCGGCCTCGAGCCGGGAGAGATAGTGCACGCTGCCCAGGTCCTCGAGCAGGAGCAGCCCGCGCCCGGCGTCCGACTCGTGCACGTGCGGCACGTGCACACGGAGGGATTCGAGCAGCGCGCTCACTTTCAGATACGGGCGCACGTCCTCTCGCCCGGGCGGCGCATCCATGACGACGAACGTGCCCTGTGCATGGAACGCACGGAAATAGCGGCGAAAGCTCGCATCGCTCGAGGCCGGCTCGATGCGCTCGACATCGAGCCCGAGCTCGCGCACGAGCCACTCGCGGATCAGCGCGAGGCGTGCGTCGGCGGCAGCGCCCCTCGGGAGGCCGGCAGCAGCGTCCCCGCCCGGCGAGTTGGCCTGAGGCATGGAATTTCTGTGGATGTCGAAGCGTCGAACGCGAAGGCGGCGCCGTCGCGCCATTATAATGCCCGGCCGCATGCTGCCTGCCCAAACATCGTCCCCGCTGTGCCGGCCGTCACGCCCGGGGCGATGCATGCAAGGATCGGCGTGCACCGCCGCGCTTCTCGCGACGTTAGCGCTGCTATTCACGCTCGGGATGCAACGGGCGGCGCGCGCCGCGCCGCCTGCCACGACTGAGCCGACCACCCCCGATGAGCTCCGTCCGCCGATGCTCTTCTGCCCCTCCGAGATACCCCCCGGCACGCCGACACCCAGGGAGAGCAAGCCCGACCTCAATGCCAAGGTCGACATCTCGGCCGACTCAGCCGGCGCAACGCTCGGCGTCGAAGGCCAATTGAGCTTGAAGGGCAACGTCGAGGTGCGCCAGGGCGACCGCAAAGTGACCGCGGATGAGGCGCAGTACGATCACGCCACTCACGCGCTGAGCGTCAAGGGCTCGGTCGTGTACCAGGACCCGATCGTGCGGCTGTCCGGGCGCACCGGAAATTATTCCCCGACGAAAGGGGCGGACGTGAGCGTCGCGCAGTTCGAGCTGCTGCAGCGCTCCGCACGCGGCTCGGCAAGCTCGATCGCCCTCACGCCGCAGGGCGTCCTCGATCTGCGCGGTGTCACGTTCACCACCTGTCCGCGCACGGATGAGTCCTGGAAGCTGCATGCCGGGACGCTCACGCTCGACACCAACCAGCAAGTCGGCACCGGGCACAACGCGACCATCGATTTCCAGGGCGTGCCGATCTTCTACATCCCGTGGTTCTCGTTCCCGTTGAGCGACGAACGCAAGACCGGATTCCTCTTTCCGAGTGTCGGCAACAGCACGCTCTCCGGCTTCGAGCTGCAGGCGCCCTACTACTGGAATATCGCCCCGAATGCGGACCTCACCATCTCCCCGATGCTCTACACCCGCCGGGGCATCGACCTCGCGGGCGATGCGCGCTTGCTCACCTCCGATCAAAACGGCGAGCTCACCTGGCACTTTTTGCCGGACGACCGGCTCGCGGGCCAGGGAATCGATTCGCTCGCGGCGAGCGACCGCAGTTTCGTGAGGCTGCGCGACACGATGAGCCTGCCGGACGATGTGCGCATCTCCGTCGACGCCGCGAACGTGAGCGATCCCGTCTACTTCCAGGATTTCGGCAACGGGCCCGAGGCGACGAGCACGGCGTTCGTGGAGCGTCGAGCGACTGCGAGCTACCGCGACGAATACTGGAACCTGGGTGCCGAGGCGCAGCAGTACCAGACCATCGATGTGGCGCTGCCCGAGATCTATCGCCCCTACGCGCGGACGCCGCGGCTCTATGCGGACGGGGATTTCGGCTGGGGCGCGTCCGACCTCATTCACTACGGATTCGACTCGGAGCTGGTGAATTTCACGCGCGCGGTCGGTTTGACCGGCTGGCGGCTCGATGTGCAGCCGCGCGTCGGCTTCGATTACGAGGATCCGGGCTACTTCGTGCGCTCGTCCCTCGCCTGGCGCTACACCGGCTACGCGCTCGAGAACACCCTGCGTGGCGAGGACCGGTCTCCCTCCCGATCGCTGCCGACCGCGAGCTTCGAGTCGGGACTGAACTTCGAAGGACCCGCCGGAGGGGGACGCACACTCACGGTCGAGCCGCGCATGCAGTACGTCTACGTGCCTTACCGCGATCAGGACTCACTCCCCCTGTTCGACACGGCGCTGCCCGACCTCAATCTCGTCCAGCTCTTTCGCACCAACCGCTTCGTCGGTGCGGACCGGGTGAGCGATGCCGACCAGGTGACCGCCGGCCTCACCACGCGGCTGCTGAGCGGAAGCGGCCAGCAATATCTCGCAGCAACGCTCGGTCAGGCCTACGACTTCGAGACTCCGCGCGTGCAACTGCCCGGCGAGACACTCGATAACCGCAAGGAATCCGATCTCGTCGGGGAGGTCGTCCTCTCCGCCTTCAAGAATTGGAACGTCGATCTGAACCTGCAGTGGAACCCGGCCGCCTCGCAAGCCGAGCGCACGTTCGTCCAGGTGCAGTTCAAGCCTGGCGCGGAGAGCGTGATCAACGTCGCGTACCGCTATCAGCGCAACATCGTGCTGCCCGCCGACTATGTGATCCCCGGGGTTGGATCTGCGCCGACGATCGGCACTGGCTACGAGAGCGAGAGCCTCGATCAGGCAGAGGTGTCGGGCGCGTGGCCGGTGGCGCGCCATTGGAACGTGCTCGCCCGCATGGTCTACGACCTCAACGTGCACCAGGGACTCGACCGCCTGCTTGGGTTCGAGTACAGCGCCTGCTGCTGGCGCGTGCGGCTGCTCGCACGGCGCTACCTGATCAACGGCTTCGGAGCCACCACGGGGCAGCAGGACACGGCCTTTCTCTTCCAGGTGCAACTCTCCGGGCTGGCAGGTGTCGGTCCGGCTACGGACGCTTTCCTCGGGACGGCGATTCGGGGATACTCACCCGTCCCCTCTAGCCGCTGAGAACGATGGTCAGACCACTGCACGCCACCGGCCGCCTCGCTGCTGCCGCACTCATCGCCATCCTGGGAATCGGGCTCGCCGCAATCGCCCAGGCGCAAACGCGCGATCTCGCCACCCAGGGTGTCCTGCTCGACCGCATCGCAGCCGTCGTCAACGACGGTGTGATCCTCGAGAGCGAGGTGGACGGTGAGATGGCGCTCGTCAGCGAGAAATTGCGGCAGCAGAAGCTCGAGCTCCCGCCGGACAACGTGTTGCGCCGGCAGGTGCTCGACCGGCTCATCCTGCAGCAGATCGAGACGCAGCAGGCTGCCCACGCGGGAATCAAGGTCTCCGACGAGCAGCTCAGTGATGCTCTGCAGGAGGTCGCGCAGCGCAATGGGATGAAGCTTGCGCAGCTGCCCGATGCGCTCGCCGCGCAGGGGATCGATTACGCTGCCTATCGCGACAGCTTGCGCAAGGAGCTCGCCCTCAATCTGCTGCGCCAGCGCGACGTACTCGATCGCATCACGGTGACCTCCCGAGAGATCGACCGCTATCTCGAGCGCGAGGCCAAGCATCCCTCGGGCACCACCGAGTACAACATCTCGCACATCCTCATCGCCGTCCCGGAGAATGCGACGGTGCAGCAGATCGAGCAGGCTGCGGCCCGCGCCCAGGACGTCTACCGGCGCGCCAAATCGGGCGAGGACTTCGCGAAGCTCGCGGTCAGTTACTCCAACAGCGATACGGCCCTGGAGGGCGGCGCACTAGGCTGGCGCAAGGGCACGGCGCTGCCGACGTTCCTCTCCGACGTGGTCCTCAAGCTCAAGCCCGGACAGGTGAGCGAGCCGATCCGCGAGCCGACGGGCTTTCATATCGTCAAGCTCGATGGGGTGCGCAACGATACCAAGCGCGTGGTCGTGGATCAGGTGCACGCGCGGCACATTCTCATGCGCACGAACGAGCTGCAGGACGATGCGACCGTCCGGGCGAAGCTCGAGCAGCTGCGCGAGAAGATTCTGCACGACGGGAGCGATTTCGCGGTGCTCGCGCGGACGCTCTCGCAGGATCCCGGCTCGGCGCCCGACGGGGGCGATCTCGGTTGGGCGAGCCCCGATGTGTTCCCCGCGGAGTTCGCACAGGAAGTCGAGAAGCTGAAGATCAACGCGATCAGCGAGCCCTTCCACACGCAGTACGGGTGGGAAATCGTTCAGGTGCTCGGGCGACGGCGCTACGACAGCACCGAGGAGCTCAAGCGCAAGCACGCCGCGGATGAGATCCGCGCGAGCAAATCCGACGAGGAGACCGAGCTCTGGATGCGCCGCCTGCGCGACGAGGCGTACGTCGAGTACAAGGGATAGGACGCTCCGCGCGCCTCGTCGCGGCGGCGCCGTGAAAACCGTTCCCCGCATCGCGCTCACCTCCGGCGAGCCCGCCGGCATCGGACCGGACCTGTGCCTGATGATCGCGCGCGACGGCCGCGATCTCTCCTGTGAGCTGGTCTGCCTGGCCGACGCCGGCCTGCTCGCTGCGCGCGCCCGATTGCTCGGGATGGCGGACGTCGAGCTGCACCGCTACGAGGCCCCGGCAGGGGCGCGTGTTGCCGAGCGGGACGCTCATGCCAAACGGCACGCTCATGCTGAGCGGCATGCCCGCGAGCCTGGGCGGTTTCGCGTTCTCGACTGCCCGCTCGCCGCGCCCTGCGAGCCCGGCCGCCTCGACATTCGCAATGCCCGACCCGTGCTCCAGATGCTCGACCGCGCGGTCGATGGATGCCTGGCCGGCGAATTCGACGCGATCGTCACCGCTCCGGTGCAGAAGAGCTGCATGCTCGATGCGGGCATCGCCTTCTCAGGCCACACGGAATACCTGGCCGCGCGCACCGGTGCGTCCCGGCCCGTCATGATGCTCGCTGCCGCCGGGGCCGGCGCCGGGCCCGGCGCCCTGCGAGTCGCCCTCGCCACCACGCACCTGCCCTTGAGCGCCGTCAGCGCCGCCATCACGCTCGAATCACTCGGAGAGATTCTCGACATCCTCGATCGCGATCTCGCGCGCTGGTGGCGGATCGCCGCGCCGCGAATCGCCGTTTGTGGTCTCAACCCGCATGCCGGAGAGGGCGGTCATCTCGGGGATGAGGAGGTCCGCACGATCGCTCCGGCCGTCGCGCGCGCGCGCGAGCGTGGCATCCGGGCCGACGGCCCCCTCCCCGCGGACACGGTTTTCGTTCCGCGCCTGCTCGAGCGCTACGACGCGGTGCTCGCCATGTATCACGACCAGGGATTGCCCGTGATCAAGCACGCGCGCTTCGACAGCGCAGTCAACGTGACGCTCGGCCTGCCCCTCGTGCGCACATCGGTGGACCACGGCACCGCGCTCGATCTCGCCGGCACCGGGCGCGCGGAGCCAGGAAGCCTGCTCGCTGCGATCCGGCTCGCCGCGGAGATGGCGGGCGACTGATTCACTGCCGTCCGGCGGCTCCGTGCAACACCCCCGCAAGCGCTTCGGCCAGCACTTCCTGCACGATCCGGCCGTCATCGAGCGCCTCGTGCACGCGATCGATCCACGGGCCGAGGACCACTTCGTCGAAATCGGCCCCGGACGCGGGGCCCTGACCCGGCGTCTGCTCGCCTGCCCGCTCGCCTCGTTGGATGCCATCGAGATCGATCGCGACCTGAGCGCGCGGCTCCAAGTCGAGCTCGCGGCGGATCCACGTTTCGCACTGCTCCAGGCCGATGCGCTCGAAACCGACCTCGAGGCGCTCGCGCGCGCGCGTGGCGCGCGGCTCCGCCTCATCGGCAATCTGCCGTACAACCTCTCGACACCCCTGCTCTTTCGCTTCATCGCGAGCCGCACCGCGCTCCTCGACCTGCACGTGATGCTGCAGCGTGAGGTCGTCGCCCGCATCGCTGCCCGGCCGGGAACCGCGGATTACGGGCGCCTGACGGTGATGGTCGCGCCGTGGGTCTGCGCCGAGCCGCTGTTCGACGTGGGTCCCGGCGCCTTCCAGCCCCCGCCCCGCGTGTGGTCGACGGTCGTGCGGCTCACCGTGCTGACCCCCCCGGCTTTCACAGTGAGCCCCGGATTCGCCGAGGTGGTCGCCGCCGCCTTCGCCCACCGGCGCAAGACCTTGCGCAATGCCCTGCGTGGGCTGCTGAGCGCCGAGGACATCGAGGCCTGCGGGCTCGATCCGGGCGCCCGCCCGGAAACCGTTCCGCCGCACCGCTTCAATGAGCTCGGTGCCCGGCTCGCGGGCCGGCCGGCCGCACGAACTGCCGCGCCCCGTCGTACAATGCGGCAGGCGGGCCGCTCCGGGGGATCGCCGCTGGCTCCTTGCGAGGTGCAGTGCATGTCCGTCTATCGCCGCATCCTGCTCGCCACGGATCTCACCGACGACGCCCTCTCTGTCGCGCGGCGCGCCCAGGCCCTCGCCTGCGCTCTGGGGGCCGAGCTCGACATCCTCCACGTCGTCGAATATGTCCCGGTCGAGCCCATGGGCGAGACGCTGATGCCCGCCGTACAGATCGAGGAGGAACTGCTCACCCGCGCTCGCAAGCAGCTGAAGGTCCTCGCGGCCGAGCTCGGCGTTCCCCACGAGCGCTGCAGCGTCGAGACGGGCAACATCAAGGCGGAGATCGTGCGCGGCGCGCGCGAGCGCCACGCGGACCTCATCGTGATCGCGAGCCGCGAGCGCCACGGTCCGTCCATTTTTCTGAACCTCACAGAGGACACCGTGCTGCACGCCGCCCCTTGCGACGTGCTCGCGATGCGCATAGGGGTCAATAGGCCCTAGGATAGAGGCATGGAGGAGACCGAAACGACGGGCGAGGCGCCGGATCGAGGCGCCGACACGCAGAGCGCGGCCGACACGCGGAGCGCGGCCGACGTGCAGAGCCGGCCCGATGATCTTCGGATCCGGGTTGACGAGGCGAAGATCCGCGTGGATGTGCAGACGACCTTCATGCCGGGGGAGTCCGACCCCGGACGCGCAAAATATGTTTTCGCCTACACCATCACGATTCGCAACGAGGGCGCGAATCCTGCGCGTCTGCTCACGCGGCACTGGATCATCACCGACGCCAACGGCCGCGTGCAGGAAGTGCGCGGTGACGGAGTCGTCGGCGAGCAGCCGTATTTGAAACCCGGCCAGGGCTTCCGCTATACGAGCGGCGCGATGATCGAGACGCCGGTCGGCGTCATGCAGGGCAGCTATCAAATGGTCGCCGACGACGGGCGCAAGTTCGATGCGCCGATCGCGCCATTCCGGCTCGCCATGCCCGGCATTCTGCACTGAGCGGTGCGCTACGCGCTCGGAGACATCCAGGGCTGCGCGGCGGAGCTGAGCGAGCTCCTGGCGCGACTCGCCTTCTCACCCGATTGCGACGAGCTCTGGTTCGTCGGCGACCTCGTGAACCGTGGCCCGCGCTCCCTCGAGGCGCTGCGCACCGTCCGAGCGCTCGGCGCGAACGCGACCGTAGTCCTCGGCAATCACGATTTGCATCTGCTCGCCGTCGCATACGGTGCGCGCCCCGCCGGGCGCGCTTCCGACACGCTCGATGAGGTTCTCGCGGCTCCCGACCGCGATGTGCTCATCGAGTGGCTCCTCCAGCGCCCGCTCGCCCACTTCGATGCCGCACGCGGCGATCTGCTGATTCACGCGGGACTCGTCCCCGAGTGGAGCGCGCCGCAGGCGCTGGCGCTCGCCGGGGAGGTCGAGGCGGCCCTGCGGCGCGATCCTCGCGCCTTCTTTGCAAAGATGTACGGCGACCAGCCCGAGCGCTGGGCTGAGGACCTCGCGGGACCCGAGCGATTGCGCTTCATCGTCAACGTGCTGACACGCCTGCGCGTTTGCACGGCCGACGGCCGCATCGATCTGAAGGCGAAGGGTCCGCCCGCGAATGCGCGTCCCGGCTACCGGCCCTGGTTCGAGCACGAGCACAGGGCGAGCCGCGGCGTGCGGACCGTATTCGGACATTGGTCCGCGCTGGGTTATGTCAAGGCGCCGGGCGTCCTCGGGCTCGACACGGGCTGCGTGTGGGGCGGGGCGCTCACGGCCCAGCGGCTCGATGCCGAAGAGCCTCCGGTCAGCGTGCCATGCCGCGGCTATCGCTAGCCATTACTTCGAGCGGAAGAATCGCGCGACGAACAGCCCGACCTCGAAGAGCAGGTAGATGGATATCGCGATGACCGACATCAGGAGAACATCGGGCGGCGTCCGCCAGTTCACGAGGGTCTCCACGAGGGTCGCGATGATGAACGCCAGGATGAGCACGTAGCCACGGCTGCGCTGCAACTTCTCGAGGCTGATCCAGCTATTCATCCAGCCGAGCATGCCGTGAGACTACTGCGGCGCCGGCTCCCACGCCACCTCGATCCGAGGTGTCGCGCGGGAGTACAGCCCCGTCGGCAGCACGAGATCCACTGGCTTCGCGCCTCTCGGGACGACCGGGACCACCCAGCGCTGGTCCGCTTGCACGTCGAGCTCTCCGACCGAGCCGGGCATCACACGGAATGCGAGCCGGAACGGCCAAGTCGCGCCCGCGGGTGTCGTGAGCACCACGCGACCGGTCCCGGAGACGCCCTGCAGATCGACGACGAGCGTATTGCGGTTCCAGTACTGCGCAAATGACGCGGTAGCGCCCGTGCCAGCGGTCATCACGAGCTCATGCACCGCCTGCGGCTGGGGCGCCGGGCGGTGCGACCAAGGCCTGTGCAGGGGCGGCAGATGGCTACAGCCGGCTGCGCAGATCGCGGCAACGGCCGCGGCGAGCGGCAGCATCATCCGCGCACGGCGCTCAGTTCCGACTGCTCTCTCGGCCACCCCCCACCTCCGCCGGTCGCCCTCGCGACCCCGTGCGTCTACGATACGCGAGAGAACCTCCCCGGGCATACCCGTATGCAGACGCAGACACTCAAACCCGTCGATTTCCGCCGCTGGATCGAGGCGAATCGCGAGCTGCTCAAGCCGCCGGTCGGCAACAGGCGCGTCTTTCGCGACAGCGAGATGATCGTGCAAGTGGTCGGAGGTCCGAACTCCCGGAAGGACTTCCACGTCGACCCTGGCGAGGAGCTCTTCTATCAGATCGAGGGCGACATGCTGCTCAAGACGGTGCAGGAGGGCCGCCTCGTCGATGTGCCGATCCGCGAGGGCGAGATGCTGCTGCTCCCCGCCCGCATGCCCCACTCCCCGCAGCGGTTCGCGAACACCGTGGGGCTCGTCGTCGAACGCGACCGGCGCCCTGGCGAGACGGACGGCCTGCAATGGTACTGCGAGCGCTGCGGCCAACTCCTCTACGAGGAGCTCTTCCCGCTCACGAACATCGAGACGCAGTTCCCGCCGGTTTTCGAGCGGTTTTTCAGCAGTCTCGAGCGGCGCACCTGCAAACGCTGCGGCGCGGTGCTGGAGCGGCCCGGTTGAGAGTGCGTGTGAGCGCCGACGGGGGCGATTGGGAGATCGAGCTGGACCACCCGGTGAGTCTCGCGATCGAGACGAGTTTCGCGGGCGAGGCACCGAGCGCTTTCGGCGCACCGCAACCCAGCTCGCGCCCGCTGCTCGCCCCGGGATTCAGCGGCAGCGTCGCCTGCGGTGCGAGCTGTAATTGCAGCACGATCGCGCTCACGCCGCATTGCAATGCCACGCACACGGAGTGCGCAGGACACCTCACCTCCCAGCCACTCGATGCGTTGCGAATCGTCCCGGTCGGCCTGATCCCGGCCGTGCTCCTGAGCGTCACACCCGATCCCGCGCCCGACGACCGCATCGTCACACGCCGTCTGCTCGAGGCGGCGTGGCCGCGCGAGCAATGGCCCGTCCCCGCGCGTGCGCTCGTGTTGAGGACGCTTCCCAATGACGAAGCGAAGCGCCACCGTGATTACACGGACGGCAGCGCGCCTTACCTCTCGGCCGAAGCCGCGCGCGCGCTCGTCGAGCGCGGGATCGAGCATCTGATCGTGGATCTCCCCTCGATCGACCGGATGAGCGACGAGGGCCGGCTCGCGGCCCACCGCGTCTTCTTCGGCCTACCCCCCGGGGCGACCGATCTCGCCCGGGCGGCCCGCGCCCAGTGCACGATCACCGAGCTCGCGTACGTGCCGGACGCGGTACCCGACGGCGAGTACCTGCTCGAGCTTCAAATTCCCGCACTCACCGGTGATGCCGTGCCGAGCAGGCCGCTGCTCTACGCCGCCGCGCGGATCACGCAGCGCGGCCGGACGGCCGCTTCAGGCGCAACTCGCAAACGCGCCCGGACCGATGGCTCCGGCGCGAGGCGCAAGCGCGCCCACGCGCTCGCCCGCGGCGGCGCCAGAAGCAAACATGGCCGTCGATGAGCTGACCCTCGCAGCCGCGCGAGCGCGCGATGCTGCCGATCCGCTCGCGAGCTTCCGGCGCGAGTTCGCGCTCCCGGCGGATGAGCGCGGCGAGCCGCTCGTCTATCTCTGCGGCCATTCGCTCGGTCCGATGCCCGTTGCCGCGCGCGAGCTGGTGCTCGAGGAGCTCGAGGACTGGTCGCGCCTCGGCGTTCGCGGCCACGAGGCCGCGCGCCGGCCATGGATCGGCTACGCGGAGCTGCTGCAACCCGGCCTCGAAGGGTTGACCGGAGCTCGCCCCGGCGAAGTCGTCGCGATGAACTCGCTCACCGTCAACCTGCATCTGATGCTCGCGAGCTTCTATCGTCCCGTCGGCCGACGGACGAAAATTCTCATCGAATCGGGCGCGTTTCCTTCGGATCGGCACGCTGTCGCATCGCAGATCGCCTGGCACGGCCTCGATTCGCGGGCCGAGCTGATCGAGCTCGTCCCGCAGAGCGGCTCCGAGCTCATTGAGACGGCGGCGATCGAGGCGCTGCTCGCGAGCCGGGGCGAGCAGATCGCCCTGGTCCTTTGGCCGGCCGTGCAGTACCTCACCGGCCAGTCCTTCGACGTGGCGGCGGTTGCCGGCGCCGCGCACCGTGCGGGCTCGATCGCCGGGTTCGACCTCGCGCACGCGATCGGGAACGTGCCGCTCGCGCTGCACGCCGCCGGCGCCGATTTCGCGATATGGTGCAGCTACAAATATTTGAACGCCGGACCGGGTGCGATCGGCGGCTGCTTCATCCACGAGCGCCATGGCATGGATCGCGGCGCGCCGCGGCTCGCCGGGTGGTGGGGACACGACCCGGCCACACGGTTCGACATGCGTCCAGAGTTCCGGCCCGCGCCCGGTGCGGCCGGCTGGCAGGTGAGCAATCCGCCCATTCTCAGCGCTGCGCCGCTCATCCCCTCGCTCGCACTGTTCGAATCGGCCGGGATCGCCCGGCTCCGCGCGAAATCCGAGGCGCTCACCGCATTTCTCGAAGCCCTGCTCGAGCCCCTGCCGCTCGAGATCCTCACACCGCGCAATCCGGCGGCGCGCGGCTCTCAGCTGTCGCTGCGGCTTCCCGCCCGAGCGCGAAGCGCAGGGCACCGCGGCACGGGCGGCGGCGGCACGGGGCGCGAAGCCACAGGCCAAGTGCCGAGCGGACGGGCGCTCATCCAGAGACTCTCGGCCGAGGGGATCGTCTGCGACTGGCGTGAGCCCGACATCCTGCGCGTCGCCCCGGCGCCGCTTTACAACGGCTTCGTGGACGTGTTCCGGTTTGCGCAACGGCTCGCCGTCGCGCTGCGAGCGGGGCGATAAGCGGCGCAATGAGCAGGGGCGCCGTCAATGTCGTAGGCGCCGGCCTCGCCGGACCGCTGCTTGCGATTCTGCTCGCCCGGCGCGGATTCGCCGTCACGCTGTACGAGCGACGGGAAGACCCGCGGCATGGATCGGCCGATGCGGGCCGCTCCATCAATCTCGCGCTCGCGGCGCGCGGTATCCGCGCGCTGCAGCACGCCGGCCTCGTGCCCTCCGTGCGCCCGCTCATGATTCCCATGCGCGGCCGCATGGTGCACGAGCCGGAACGGCCGCCGGCGCTGCAGCCGTACGGCCAGCGCGAGGAAGAAGTCATCTACTCGGTCGGTCGCGCGGCGCTCAACCGTCTGCTGATCGTCGAGGCGGCACGGCAGCCCGGCATCACGCTGCGGTTCGACGAAGCCTGCTCGTCGGTCTCGCTCGCGCACGACCGGCTGGCCTTGCGCGCGCTGGGTGTGCTGCGCGAAGTCCCGCTCGCGCCCGCCATCGCGACGGATGGCGCGGGTTCCGCGGTGCGCACGAGCCTCGCCGCGCAGGGACTCCTCACAGCGCGCGAGGCGCCGCTCGATCACGATTACAAGGAGCTCGCCATCCCTCCCGTGAGCGGGCGCCACGCGCTCGATCCGAGCGCGCTGCACGTGTGGCCGCGGCGCGGTTTCATGTTGATCGCCCTGCCCAATACCGATGGCAGCTTCACGGCGACGTTGTTTCTGCCGCGCGCGGGTCCCGTGAGCTTTGCTGCCCTCGAGGGTGCGGGTGCGGGTGCGGCGACCGTCGATGAGTTCTTTGCCCGTGAGTTCCCCGATGCTTACCGTCTCGTCCCCGATCTCGCGCGGCAATTCCACGAGCATCCACGGGGGCGGCTCGGCACGGTGCATACCGCGCCGTGGCACATCGGCGGTGAGGTTCTCCTGCTCGGCGATGCGGCGCACGCGATCGTGCCCTTCCATGGGCAGGGCATGAACGCGGCATTCGAGGATTGCCGCATTCTCGACGAGTCGATCGACGCGCACGACAGCTGGGAGGCCCGCTTCGCCGCTTTCGAGGCCGCGCGGCGGCCGAATGCCGAGGCGATCGGCCGCATGGCGATCGAGAACTACGCAGAGATGCGCGAGGCCGTTCTCGAGGCGCGCTTCCTCAGGCAGAAGGCGTGGGCGCTCGAGCTCGAGTGCCGGTTCCCGGACCGGTTCATCCCACGCTACTCCATGGTGATGTTCCATCCGGAGATTCCGTACGCGCAAGCCCTGCGGCGCGGCGCCGTGCAGCAGGAGATCCTGGACGCCCTCGAGGCGCGCTCCGCTGGCTCACCGCGCCTCGATCTGGACTTCGCGCGCGAGATGATCGACGCGAGACTGTGAACGACCAGGCCGCAGAAACGCGCATGCGCACTCAAGGTTCTCCGATGTCGCGGGACGCTTCCCTATCTTTCTTTCCCGCGAGGTCAACCTCTATCTGCGATGCAGGCGGTGGGGGCGGCATTCGGCCAGAGGTCAGGAAAAGAAGGGCCCAGCCCACCGCGCTTATCCCTCGCGTACTCCGTTTCGCGATCCGCATTGCGCGGCGCCCGAGCTGAAGGGCTCCGAGCACGAGTGCCGTGCCGATCGTGATGTACACCACAAGTCTGACCACTGCGTTCATGACACCCAGCCTCGAAGCGCGCGAGCCTACGTCCTCTGGAGCACGCTGAACGTCATCGCGTACGCGTGCCGCGCGTCGGCGGGGTGCTCGAGGCGCTCCGTCTCCCGCCACTCGCGGGGATCAAGCTGCGGAAAATACACATCGCCCTGCACCTCGGCGTGGATGCGCGTGAGATCGATGCGCTGCGCGAGCGGCAGCGCCAGCCGAAACACCTCGGCTCCGCCGATGACCGCGAGCTCCTCGGCGCCGCATCGCCGCGCCTCGGCGAGCGCCTCCTGCATCGAGTGCACGGCAATGGCGCCCGGGGGTGGTGCCCAGCTTTGCAAATGCGTGAGCACCAGGCTCGTGCGGCCCGGCAACGGCCGGCCGATCGACTCGAACGTCCGCCGTCCCATGAGCATCGGCTTTCCCAGCGTGAGCGCCTTGAAGCGCTGCAGATCATCAGGCAGATGCCAGGGAAGCTGCCCCGCCCGGCCGATGACGCCGCTCTCGGCGACGGCGACGATCAGCGACACCCTAGGCACAGGGGCGCGGCCGCCGGTCCGACCCGAGCTTCATCTTAAATCTCGACGACCGTGTTGAGAATCATCACGTCCTTCGCGGGCATCCGGAAGAATTCCGCGGAGCTCGCGCTGCGCCGCTGCATGCGCGCAAAGAGCCGGCGCTTGAGGCCTTGCCAGCCTGGACGCGGACGCGCGACCACGACGTGCGCGCCGATGAAGAACGAGCAGTCCTCGAGATAGACACGCAAGCCCCGGGCGCGGCATGCGCGCAGCGCCTCGCGCATGTCCGGAGTCTCCATGAAACCGAAGAACGCCGTCACCTGAAACATCCCGGGCATCAGCTCCTTGATGCGCACGCGATCGGCGCGGGCGAGCCGCGGGCTGCGGAGGATCTCGAAGTTGAGAATGAGGCAGCGCTCGTGCAGGACCTTGTTGTGCTCCAGATTGCGGATGAGCGCGGAGGGGATGAAGCCCGGATGGCTCGCGAGGTAGATGCCCGTGCCGGGGACTCGTGCGGCGTTGTCCACGACCTGTGCGAGCCGCGCGAGCGGCACGGCCATCTGCGCCAGAGCGTGGCGCAGATCGAGCCGACCGCTCCGCCAGACCGAGAAAATCGTGAACACGCCCCCCGCGAGCACGAGCGGCACCCAGCCGCCCTGGGGGATCTTGGTGGAATTGCCGAGGACGAAGACGAGGTCCATCCCGAGCAGCAGACTGAACAGCAGGCCGACGCGCCACTTGGGCCATCCCCACTGCGTCACCGCAACGAAGGCGCCCAGGATCGTCGTGATGAACATCGTGCCGACGACGGCCGCGCCGTACGCGCCGCCCAGGGCATCCGACGAGCCGAACCCGAGCACGAAGCCGATCACGGCGAGGAACTGCAATCCGTTGACGAACGGAACGTAGATCTGGCCCTGTTCGAGAGCGGAAGTCTGCAACACGCGAATGCGCGGCAGCATGTCGAGCTGCACTGCCTGCTTCGCGACGGAAAAGGCGCCGGAGATTACCGCCTGCGAGGCAATCACGCTGGCAGCCGTCGCGAGCGCCAGCATGAACGGCAGCAGCGTCGGACCGACGAGCGTGTACATCGGGCGCGCGACCGGCGCGCCCGCCTTGAGCAGCAGCGCACCCTGCCCGAAATAGCTGAGCAGCAGCGCCGGCCAAACGAGCCCGAACCAGGCGATGCGCACCGGCGATTTGCCGAAGTGGCCCATGTCCGCGTAGAGCGCCTCGCCGCCCGTGATCGCGAGAAACACGGCGCCGAGGATCGCGAGCGACAGGCCGGGCGAGTGCAGCAGCACCCACACGGCGTAGCGCGGATTGACGGCGACGAGCACCGCGGGGTCCGAAGCGATCGCGAAGGCGCCGGAGATGCCGAGTGCGACGAACCACACGATCATGATCGGGCCGAACCAGCCCCCGACACTCGCCGGTCCTCTGCGCTGAATCCCGTAGAGCGCGACGAGCACAATGAGAGTCACCGGAATGACCGCGCGCGAGAAGCCCGGATCGACCAGCTTCAATCCCTCGACCGCGCTCAGCACCGTCATCGCGGGCGTGATCAGCGCATCGCAGAAGAAGAGCGCCGTGCCGGCGAGCGCGAGGCTCACCACGATGCGCGGCCACAGGCCGATCTGATGGAGGCTGCGCTGCGCCAGCGCGAACAGCGCGAGTATGCCGCCCTCGCCCTCGTTGTCGGCGCGCATCATCACGACGACGTACTTGAGTGTCACCGAGAGCGCGAGAGCCCAGAAGATGAGCGACACGATGCCGAGTACCGCGGCCGGGCGGTACGGGCCGGCGGCTCCGAGCGATTGCTCGAACGCATAGAGAGGGCTCGTCCCGATGTCGCCGTACACCACGCCGAGGGCCGCGACCGCGGTCGCGAGCGCCGGCTTGCGAGTCTCGCCGTCCACGATCGCGTGATTCATTGCAGAGGGCATTCGCGCGGCCCGCGGCGGCTCAACGCGCCGGAGGCTGCCGGCGCCGGCGCGTGCGGCCGGCTGCAGCCGCGTGCCTGGTGGGCGTAGCCGCCGCGGCGCGCGCGGCGGGCTTCTCGCTCGCGCGTTTCCCCGCGCCGTGCTTGCGTCGCGGCGGCCAGAGCATCGTGCCGCGGCACTCTGTGCTGCCGCACCGGCAGGCGTAGATCTCCTCGACGTTCGGCGGATCCGCACGCTCGCGGCCGATCTGATAGTCGTACGACAGCTCCTCGCCCGGGGCGATGTCGCGGATCGCATCGATGAATACGCGGCGTCGCTCGATCGCCGACTCGCAGTTCGGCCCGCACGAATGATTGATGAAGCGGGCATCGTTCCCGTCGACACCCGCATCGATGACGAGCCCGCGATCCACGCTGAACAGGAACGTATGGTTGTCGTTCGCGTCGTGATCCTCGTAGCGCCGGTCCGCCACTCGGTGCGAGATGCGCTCGCCCAGGTACTCGATGATCCGGGTTCCCTTGCGAATGCGGCGCAGCGCGAACACCCCGCGGCCGTGCACACGCGAGCGCCGCACTTCGATGAGAGGCGCTCTGCGGCCGCCCGAGCCTTTGCCCCCGCGCGCCATGTGCTTCGTGCACCGCGCCGCTACACCGCGACGGGCGCGGCGATCGGCGGATGATGACGGTAGCCCACGATCTCGAAATCCTCGTATTGATACTCGAAGAGGCTCGGCGGATGGCGGCGCAGCGTCAGGCGCGGCAGCGGATACGGATCGCGCGCGAGCTGAACGTCCGCCTGCTCGGTGTGGTTGAGATACAGATGGCAGTCACCGCCCGTCCAGAGCAGCTCGCCGGGGACGAGACCGCACTGCTGCGCGAGCATGTGCGCGAGCAACGCGTAGGATGCGATGTTGAACGGAACCCCGAGAAAGAAATCGGCGCTGCGCTGATAGAGCTGCAGCGAGAGCCGGCCCTGCGCGACGTACAGCTGGAAAAGGGCGTGGCAGGGCGCAAGCGCCATGCTCTGGAGCTCCCCGACGTTCCAGGCGCTCACGATGTGCCGGCGCGACTCCGGATCGCGCTTCAGGCGCGCCATGAGCTCGCTCAGCTGATCGACGGTGCGGCCGTCCGCCGCCCCCCAGGCGCGCCACTGCCGCCCGTATATCGGCCCCAGATCGCCCCGCTCGTCGGCCCACTCGTCCCAGATCGACACGCCGTGCTCGCGCAGCCAGGCGACGTTCGTATCCCCGCGCAGGAACCAGAGCAGCTCGACGATCACCGAACGCACGTGCACGCGCTTCGTCGTGACGAGCGGGAAGCCTTGGGCGAGATCGAAGCGCATCTGATGTCCGAACACCGAGAGCGTGCCGGTGCCGGTGCGATCGCTCTTGCGCACGCCGTGACAGCGAATGTGGCGCAGCAGCTCGAGGTATGCCTTCATGCGACGGCGCTCACGAGCCTGCGGCGACAAGCCCCTGCGGCGCCACGTCTCAAGAGGCGCACGCCGCGGCGGCGCTCAGGCGACGACGACATTACCCGAGGGCACGCGGCGGCTGTACGCGAAGACGAGCAGCGCCACGCCGATCAGGATCATCGGGAGCGACAGCACCTGGCCCATCGTGAGCCAACCGCCGGCCAGATAGCCGATCTGCACGTCCGGCACGCGCACGAACTCGACGAGAAAGCGCGAGCAGCCGTAGATCACGAGGAACAGCCCTGAGGGCGCGAGGCGCGGCCTTGGCTTTGCAGTGTAGATCCACAGCACCGTGAACAGGAGCAGCCCTTCGAGCAGCGCCTCGTACAGCTGGGAGGGATGCCGCACCACCCCGTTGACGCGAAATCCCCAGGGCAGCGTCGTCGGCTTGCCCCACAGCTCACCGTTGATGAAATTTCCGATTCGCCCCGCGAACAACCCGATCCCCGGCAGTGGGGCGGTGAAGTCGAACACATCGGAGATGCGGCGGCCGCGCCGGATGGCGAATACCGAGATCGCGACCAGCACCCCGAGCAGCCCGCCGTGGAAGGACATGCCGCCTTCCCAGATCTTGAGCGGATACCACGCGTCCTGTGCCCAGAACGTGAGTCCATAGAAGAGCACGTAGCCGATCCGCCCTCCCAGGATGACTCCGAGCATTCCATAGAAGACGAAGTCATCGACGTCGACCGGCTTCCAGGTCGAGTGCGGCTGCTTGGCGCGCGATCTCGCGAGCAGCCACCCCGCTGCGAAGCCGACGAGATACATGATGCCGTACCAGTGCACGGCGACCGGACCGATCCGGAACGCGATTGGATTGATGTGGGGATAAACCAGCATGATTGGAAAGTTTAGCGGTTGCGGCCCTTCTGCGGGAGCTCACTCGCGCACGGTCTGACTCGCGCGGATGCTCATTCGCGCGTGACGCGGCAGAAGAGCGCCTTGAGGTAACGCGTCTCCGGCACGGCCGGATGCACGGGATGATCGGGCGATTGCCCTGCCAGCTCGAGCACCTGCACGAAGCGGCTGCAATGCCGCGCCGCCGCCTGCACGGCAACGAGCAGTTCGCTCTCCGCGAGATGGTACGAGCATGAGCAGGAAACGAGCAGCCCCTCGGGCTCGAGCAGGGGCAGGGCGAGCTGATTGAGCTTGCGGTAGGCAGCCTGTCCTTTCGGGATGTCCTTCTTGCGCTTGATGAAGGCGGGCGGATCGAGGATCACGGCATCGAAGCGCGCGCCGCGCTCGTGCAGCGCTTTGAGCGCATCGAACCCGTCCTCCCGCAGGCATTCGATGGCGAGGCCGTTCGCGGCCGCGTTGCGTTGCGCGAAGCCGAGCGCATCCTCAGAGGCATCGACGCACACCGCCGAGCCCGCCCCGGCACGCAGCGCCCCGATGGCCCATGCCCCCACATAGCTGAATACATCGAGCACCCGCGCGCCCGGCTGGAGGTATCGCGCCAGATGCGCGCGGTTTGCCGCCTGGTCGTAGAACCAGCCGGTCTTCTGCCCGCCCGCAAGCGGTGCGCGAAAGACGGCGCCCGCCTCGCGCACCTCGACCTCCTCCGGAGCCTCCCCGAAGGCGGCGCCCGCGTAGGACGGCAGCTGCTCGAGCCCGCGCGCGGCCGAATCGTTCTTCCAGTACAGTGCGGCCGGCGAAAGGACGCCCGCCACCGCCCGCTCGATGAGCGGCTTGAGCGCCTCCATGCCGGCGGTTGCGATCTGCCCGACGATGAGATCGCCGTAGCGGTCCAGCACGAGGCCGGGCAGTCCGTCCGACTCGCCGAAGACCAGCCGGTAATACGGCCCGCCGCGAAGCCGTCCGCGCAGCTCGAGCGCCGATTCGAGCCGGTGCGCGAGGAGCCGCTCGTCGATGGGCCTGTGCGCGTCGCGGCTCACGATGCGCGCGCAGATGAGCGCATGCGGGTTCAGGTAGGCATGGCCGATGAAGCGGCCACGGTCCGATTCCACGGCGACGAGATCGCCGGGCTCGAACGCCGCGAGCGGCGTACGATCGGTGTCCACTTCGTTGCTGAATACCCACGGATGGCCCGCAGCGAGGCGTCGGTCCTCGCCGCGCTTGAGGCTGAGCCGGGCGGGCGCATCGAAGGCGGGGACGGAGTTCACGGGCCAATTATACCGGAGACGGGCATGTATCCTGCGCAACCACACGTCCGGCACCTCGAGCGCGACGGCACCCCGCGCTATACCAACCGGCTCTCCGCCGAGACGAGCCCTTACCTGCAGAAGCACGCTCACAATCCCGTCGACTGGTATCCCTGGGGAGATGAAGCGTTCGCGAAGGCCCGCGCCGAGGACAAACCCGTTCACCTCTCGGTCGGCTACTCCTCCTGCCACTGGTGCTCGGTCCTCGAAGAGGAGAGCTTCGAGGACGAGGAGACTGCCCGGCTGCTCAACGAGCACTTCGTCAGCATCAAGGTCGATCGCGAGGAGCGGCCGGACATCGACCGGATCTATCAGATCGCCCAGCACCTGATCACGCGCCGCTCGGGCGGCTGGCCGCTCACGATGTTCCTTTCGCCCGAGGACCGGCGACCCTTCTTCGGCGGCACGTACTTCCCCAAGGAAGCGCGCTACGGCCTGCCCGCGTTCCACGACGTGCTCGCGCGCGTCGCAGACTACTACGCGAGCCACCGAGAGGAGATCGCGCGGCAGGGCGCCGCGCTCGTCGATGTGTTCAAAGAGATCGATGCGGTCTTGCCGCCCGAGGCGGGCCGATCCGGCGCGCCCCGCCTCGATGAGGGACCGCTGATCGCCGCGCGCAAAGCGCTCGATGAGAGCTTCGATGCACAATTCGGCGGCTTCGGCGGCGCGCCGAAATTCCCGCACCCTTTGACGCTCGAGCTGCTCCTCGGCCTGTGGCACGCGCGCACCGCCTCGCCCGCAGCGGCCTCAGAGCCCGATCTCAAAGCACTCGACCTGGCGACGCTCACCTTGCGCCGCATGGGCGAGGGTGGGATCGACGATCAGCTCGCCGGCGGATTCTGCCGCTATTCGGTCGATCCGTACTGGATGATCCCGCACTTCGAGAAGATGCTCTACGACAACGGCGCACTGCTCGCGGTATACGCGGATGCCGCCATTGCGACCGGGGATCCGTTCTACCGCCGCATCGCGAGCGAGACGGCGCAATGGATCATGCGCGAGATGCAATCACCGGCCGGCGGCTACTTCTCGAGCTTCGATGCGGACTCCGAGGGCCACGAGGGCAAGTACTACGTCTGGGACCGCGCGGAGGTCGAGCGCGCGCTCACGCCCGAGGAGTACGCGGCTTTCGCGCCGCGTTTCGGCCTCGATCGCGCACCGAACTTCGAGGGCCGGTGGCATCTGCACACGTGCGTCTCGATCGAGGAGATCGCGAGCGGGCTCGGCAAGCCCTCCCACGAGGTCGACCGACTGATCGACGCCGCCCGGGCGAAACTGCTCGCCGTTCGCAGGATGCGCATCGCGCCAGCGCGCGACGAGAAGATTCTCACCTCCTGGAACGCGCTCACGATCCGCGGTATGGCGCGCGCCGCGCGCGCCCTCGACCGCGAGGACTTCGCCGCCTCGGCCCGGCAAGCGCTCGAGTTCATCCGCCGCACTCACTGGCGGGAGGGCCGCCTGCTCGCGACGAGCCGCGACGGCCGTGCGCATCTGCCGGCTTACCTCGATGACTACGCCTATCTCGCCGCGGCGGTGCTGGAGCTGCTCACCGTCCGGTTCGAGCCGCAAGACCTGAGTTTTGCCTGTGAGCTCCTCGAGGTCGTGCTCGAGCGTTTCCGGGACCGCGAGTCGGGGGGGCTTTACTTCACCTCCGACGACCATGAGGTCCTCATCCATCGGTCGATGTCGTTCGGGGACGATGCCACGCCATCCGGCAACGGCGTCGCGGCGCTCGCGCTCGAGCGCCTCGGCCATCTGCTCGGCGAGACGCGCTATCTCGAGGCAGCCGAGCGCATTCTGCAGGCTGCGCGGCCAGCCATGGAGCGGCAACCGGCCTCGCACGTCGCATTGCTCCTGGCGCTCGCCGAGTATCTCGATCCGACGGAGATCGTGATCCTGCGCGGCGAGCAGCGCGCGATCGATTCCTGGCGCGCGCAGCTCGCGCATGTGTATGCGCCGCGACGGGTGACGCTCGCGATACCGAGTGAGGCCGCCGATCTGCCGGATGCGCTCGCCGCGAAGACGCCCGCGGGAAGCGCCGTCGCCTACGTGTGCCGCGGAACGGTCTGCTCGGCGCCGATCGGGTCGCTCGCGGAGCTCGCTGCGGCGCTGCGCGCGGGCACAGCGGTTGCGAGCTCCGCGACCGTGGATCGAGTCGAACGGGAGGATTCGCGCGCGGCCGGCGAGCGCGGATCACAGGAGGAGCGACGGTCATGAAACGGCGCGCCAAGACCTCTACGGCCTCCAGGACTGCGACGACCTCCAAGACCTCCAGGGCCGCCCCTTCCGCTGCGCGGCGCGTGCCGGCTGCCCGACGCGCGTCCGGGAACCTGCGCCGCGCCGATGAGCGGATCAGCCGCGCGATCTGCGAGCGCCTCTCCCGGCCGGCCGAAGACAGGGAGCTGGCCGACCTCGCGAACGATCATCTCGACGTGAGCGATGTCAGGGTGAGCGTGGATGGCGGCAGGGTGACGCTCGAGGGCACCGTGCCCGAGCGGCGCATGAAGCCCTACGTCGAAGCGCTCGTCGATGCGTGTCCGGGCGTTCAGGACATCGACAATCGCTTGCGCGTGCGGCGCTGAAACGCTGGCCCGAACGCCCCCGGGAGCGAAGCGCCTCGCGCTCCGCTCGGGTGGCCTGCTCAGAGGAGCCTTCTCAGACGACCTGCGCGACGGCCCGCGCGAAGTACTCGATCTTCTCGCTCCGCAAGCCCGCGACGTTGATGCGGCTGTCCTCCATCATGTAGATGTGGTGCTCGGCACGCAGCGCCCGCACCTGCTCGGGCGTGACGCCGAGGAAGCTGAACATTCCGCGCTGCGCGGCGATGAATCCAAAATCCCGGCGCGGGCACGCCTCCGCGAGCGAGCGCACGAGCTGCCGGCGCAGCTCGACGATGCGACCGCGCATCTCTTCGAGCTCACGCCGCCACGCCGCGCTCAGGGCCTCGTCGGAGAGGATGCGGCTCACGATTGCGGCGCCATGGTCCGGCGGCATGGAGTAGAGCTGCCGAGCGATGCGCACCTGCTGGCTGAGCGCTGCCCGGGAGGCTTGCGGGGACTCGGTCACGATGTGCAGCGCGCCGGCGCGCTCGCGATAGATTCCGAAGTTCTTCGAGCAGGAGACCGCGACGAGCAGCTCGGGCAGCTCCGCGGCGAACAGGCGGATCGCGAAGGCATCCTCCTCGACGCCCGCACCGAGCCCCTGGTAAGCCATGTCGATGAATGGCAGCAGCCGCCCTCGTCGCACGATCTCGAGCACCGAACGCCAGTCGCGCTCGGAGAGATCCGCGCCTGTCGGGTTGTGACAGGAGGCATGCAGCAGAACGGCGCTGCCGGCGGGCAGTGCATCCAGCGCGCTCAGCATCGCCTCGACGCGCACACCGCCGGTGGCCGGGTCGTAGTAGGGATAGCGCTCGAGCGCGAGCCCGCATCCGCTCAGAAGCGGCACGTGGTTTGCCCAGGTCGGAGTGCTCACGTGGATGGTCGCCTCGGGCGAGGCTGTACGGATCAACTCGGCACCGAGCCGCAACGCCCCGCACCCGCCGACGCCCTGAATGGTGCGCACCCTCCCCGCCGCGAGCGCCGCATGACCGGCACCGAAGCTCAGCCGCTCCATCGCCTGGTTGAATGCCGGATTTCCGGCTGCAGCGACATAAGTTTTGGTGGTCTGGCCCTCGAGCATGGCGCGCTCGGCGGCTCGCACGGCCTCGGGCACCGGCGTCTCGCCCCGCTCGTCGCGATAGACGCCCACACCGAGATCGACCTTCGCCGGGCTCGAATCAGCCCGATACGCGGCCATCAAGCCCAAGATCGAATCCTCGGGTATGCGCTCGAGTCGCTCGAACATCGGCAGCCTCCGGAGCGGATATCGACGCTTACTCTAGCCCTACCGGCCGTCTCCCGCTCGCAGCGTAAGCGCGGCCGGCGTGTCGAGCGCGAGCGCAAATACCCGAGCAGCACCGCCGGCAAACCGCCACACTAGCGGCCGATCTCCCCTCGAGGACACTTCGTGAGCTCACGCATTCCCGTCGCGATCGCGATCCTTGCCGCGGGGACTCTCGGCATCGCAACCGCCGGCGCACAGGAGAGCGGTGCGCCTGCCCCCTCCACTCACGCCCACGCCGGCGCGAGTCAGCGCGCCGCCCCGACGTCCTCCCGGGCCGGCGCAAGCAAGTCGCAGTTGAGCTACAGCCTCGGCCTGCTCCTCGGCTCGCGGCTGCCGCAGCTCGGACTTGAGGAGAAGACCCTCGATTTCCAGCAGGTCGAGCGGGGCCTCAAGGAAGTGGTGAGCGGCAAAGTGCATCCATCCGCGACCGACGAGCATAACGTTCAGGCGCTCATCAAGCAGAGTCAGAGTGGCACTGGCCAAAAGAACGAGGCCGCCTCGCACAGCCTCGGTCTGCTGCTCGGCGCGCGGCTGCCGCAGCTTGGCCTCGACGATAAGGCCCTCGACTTCCGGCAAGTGGCGCGAGGCCTGCAGGATGTGATGAGCGGCAAGGGGCATGCCTCCACAGCCGACGAGCAAAGCGTTCAGCAGCTCGTTCTGCAGAAGCACAACGCCATGGCGCAGAAGAACGAGGCCGCGGCGCATCGGTTTCTCGCCGCCAATGGCAAGCGGGCCGGCGTGAAGACGACGCACAGCGGCCTGCAGTACAAAGTACTGAACGCGGGTAGCGGCGCATCGCCGCAGCCGACGGATCAGGTCACGGTCAACTACAGCGGCACGCTGCTCGATGGGACGGTGTTCGACAGCACCTATCAGCGGGGCATGCCCTATACGTATCCACTCAGTCAGCGGATGATCCCCGGCTGGCAGGAAGCGCTCGCGATGATGAAGCCGGGCGCCAAATGGCAGATCTTCATTCCGCCGGAGCTCGGCTACGGCGTAAATCCCCCCCCGCCGATCCCGCCGAATTCGGTTCTCAAATTCGACATCGAGCTGCTGAAGGTCGCGCCAGCGGCCGCCTCGCCGGCGGGCGCAGGCCCGAACATCGGGGGCGGCGCGGGGCACTGAGCGCTCGCATCCCGGGGATGGGGCTCGGCCACGGCGGCGAGCAGAAGCTCGACGAGCTCCGCATCCCGGGTCTGCTGCGCGAGACGGCTTCGTGACACGGGTGGCACCGTAAGACACGCGAGGATCATCGCGCAGGCCGCATCGAGCTGACGGAGTGCGATCGATCCCTCGCGCTGCCCCTTGATCAGCAGGCGCTTGAGGCGCGCGCGGACCATCATGTCATCCTCGCGCAGCCGCTGGCACTGCGCCGGCGGCAGATCGTCGTCCGCCGTCAGCGACAGCGACTGTCCGCGCTCGCGGCACGCTTCGAGCGCTGCCACCAGGAATGCCGCAAGCTTATCGAGCGCCGTGCCCGGCGCAGTCTCGGCGCACAACAGACTTTCGTTCAGCGCGTGCACGTGACTCCCGCTCTGTCGCCCTGCTCCTTTGCGCTGCAACGAGCGTGCCGGGAGGCCTTGCGGCGTTCCCCTCGTTTGCAAGCGCGCACGGCTCGGCGGTCCCGCTGACAGGCGCCAGAGTCGGTGCATCCCCGCGCACGCGGCACAATCCCGGTGCACACGCGGCGGCGCGATCAGCGGCTCGCGACAGAAGAATCAGCCATTTGCGGCCGTCGAACCGCGGCTCACGGCTGGCATTGAATTTGCTTTACGTTCCTTGTGGCCCCGTGCGGCGCGAATGCTCCGAGGTGAACGGGCCTGACGCTGCGGCCTCACGTTGCTAGCAAACGCGGTGCGCTCCGGCCGTATTCCCCCTCTCGGCCGGGGCGCACCGCGGATTGTTTCAATCCGCTCCTGCCCGCAATGCGCGCCCGCTCGTGCCTGCCCCAAGCGGCAGTCGCAGGAACTTCGGCGCACACGCGCCGGCAGGCGGCGCCGAGCGTGCGGCTAGCGCGCCCCGTGTCCCTCCCAGATGGCAAGCATGTCTGCAGAGCCCTGGGCACGCACGCCATTGTCGGTCAGGATCTGATCCGTCGCGGCGAGCGTCTCCTTGCGCGGAAACACCAGCGTTTCTCCGCCGCGGCCGTCGAGCTCGAAGGCGACATACTCGCTCTTCAGATCCCGCAACAGCGAGACCAGCTGCGCAAGGCTGCGCACAGCCGTGCCGTTGACGGAATGCACGACCGCCCCGGCGTGATTGCCATAACCCTCGGCGAGCTTGTTCGGAAAGAAAGGCGATGAGATGACGACCAGGTCCTGATGCTCGGCATCGGGCGGATCGACGCGCCGGGTGATGAGTGGGTTGCGCGTCAGGGAGAGCGCACCGAGCACCCGGGCGTTGTTGTTGAACGCGGCGAGGAACGCAGTGGTCGCCCGCGAGAATACTAGCGGACCATAGATGAAGTAGGACGGGTACTCGCCCTCGAGATCCGCAATCAGCATCGGCCGGCGCGTGACGACCGGAAGCTCGACCTGCAGCGTGCGCCCCGCGCGCAGGATCGTGAGCGGCACCTTCCCGTCCCGGACATCCTTCTGGAACAGATAGGCAAAGTTGAGCCGCACGCCATCCTCGATGCTCACCATGCCCTGATCGTCGATCGGCGTCTCACCGATGCGCGTGATCACGTCCCATTGCTTGAGCGGGTAGTCCGCATCGCTGCGCATGGGATGATGGACGATGATTCCCGTGACCGATTTGTCGAGCTTCAGGAAGCCTCGCAGCGCCGGATTCTCGAGCGTCTGCAGCTCGTCGTACATCCCGGGCTTGCCATCGTAGTGACCGTCGGCGATGTCCTTGAGGAACAGCTCGATCTCCTCGCTCGGAATGATGTAGCCGATGTTCTGCGAGTTGCCGCCGAGCCGGCTGAAGGCGAGCCCCACCATCTTCCCGTCCGCGATCGCAGGCCCCCCGCTGTTGCCGGGATTGATCGCGGCATCGATCTGAATGCGCAGCCCCGCGGTATCGAAGCTGTAGGGCACGAACTCGATACGCGAGACGATGCCTTTCGTGATCGAGAGCGTGCTGCCCCCTTCGGGGAACCCGTACACGAGCACCGGGTCTTTGATCTGAGGCAGGACACTCGCGCGCGCCACGGGTGGATGCTTGGCGAAAAACGACGCATCGTCGAGCTTGAGCACCGCCAGGTCTATCCCGGGTGCGACCGCCGCGACGGACGCGGACACCTTGTCGCCCGCCTCCGTCGCCTGCACCTGGATGTCGCTCGCGTAGAGGACAGCGTGCGCGTTCGTGAGGATGCGATTGCCGTCGATCACGACGCCGGAAGCGGTGATGTCGCGTGGAGTCTGCTTGGCCCAGGGCCGAAAAGGGTCCGGATAGCGCATGGTCGCAAAGACCTTCACGACCGCCTTCTCCACGTTCTGCGGCACCGTGGCGCTCGCGCCCGCTGCCTCCGCGGCGAGTGCGGCCATGGCATGCGATCCGATGAGCGCGGCGGCGAGTGCGGCCGCGAGCCATCCGGTGAGCACTCGGGCGCGTTGCGTCTGATGGATCACTGCGACATCCCCCTGATCTCGCTCATCTGGGCTCGCCCGGCCCGGTTGCACCCTATACTACTATGCTCGGTGCCAAAGACCATGCGGGACCCCATTGTGAAAGCTGCTCGGATCATTCTCGTCGCGCTCGTCATCGCCTGCGGC
>JBOHZR010000285.1:0-6928 GCA_050738595.1 Steroidobacteraceae bacterium
GTCTCCAAGAACTCTTCGTAGTCCTTGCGCTGCTTGTCGTTCATGATGTCGTAAACCATGCTGTGCACTTCTTTGTGCTTCAGCGGCGGCATGTTGATGCGCTTGACGTCGCCGTCGACGCGGATGATCGGCGGCACGCCCGACGAGAGGTGCAAGTCCGAGGCGTTGTTCTTGACGGCGAACGCGAGCAGCTGCGCGATGTCTACGGCCATGAATGGCGAGCCCGAAGTGGACGCCCGAGCGGCATGAAGCATCGAGTATAGCGGAGCAGGTCGGCCGTCCCCATGTTAATAGGTCCGCAGAATTTGGCTCTCAATCTCCAGTCCGTGCGCGAGCGCATCGCACATGCCGCGGCGCGTGCGGGACGAAATGCGGACTCGATCACACTCGTCGGGGCGAGCAAATCCCAGCCCGTGACGGCGATCGAGGCCGCAGCCCGCGCCGGCCTCGCCGACTTCGGCGAGAGCTACGTGCAGGAGGCCCTCGGTAAGCGCGCCGAGCTCGGCGAGCCCGCCGGCCGCGGGCTCGCGCCGCTCATCTGGCATTTCATCGGGCGGCTGCAGGCGAACAAGACCCGTCCGGTCGCGGAGCACTTCTCCTGGGTGCATGCCGTCGACCGGTCGAGGCTCGCCGAGCGGCTCTCGGCGCAGCGTCCGTACCACGCCCCCGCTGTGAATGTCTGCATCGAGGTGAACCTCGGCGCGGAGGCGGGCAAGGGCGGGGTGCATCCCGCGGAGCTGGAATCGCTCGCCTGCGCGATCGCCGCTCTGCCGCGCCTGAAGCTTCGCGGCCTCATGTGCCTGCCTCCGGAGCAGAGCGGCGAGGACGCGCAGCGCCGCTGGTTCGCCGAGCTGCGCCGCCTGTTTGAACGTCTCAACGCGCAGGGCGCCGGTCTCGATACGCTGTCGATGGGCATGACGGCCGACCTCGAGGCGGCCGTTCTCGAAGGGGCGACCATCGTTCGCGTCGGCACGGGGATATTCGGCCCGCGGCCGCGGCGACCGGATACAATCCTCCCGTGAGCGCACATCAAATCGCAGTCATCGGCGGGGGCAACATGGGCCGCGCGCTCGTGGGCGGTCTCCTGCGCCGCGGAATCGCGCCGCGATCGATCGCGGTCGGGGAGCCCTCGGGGACGGCCCGCGCGAGCCTCGAGGAGGAGTTCGGTTGTGCGGCGCTTGCCGACAACGAGCAGGCGATCTCCGGAGCGGCTGTGGTGGTCCTCGCTGTGAAACCGCAGGAGGCCGCTCGGGTCGTTGCGCCCCTTCGGCCGCGCCTCATCGAGCTCGCCCCGGTGGTCCTCTCCGTGGCGGCCGGGATCGAGACGCGCTCGCTCGAGGCATGGTGCGGCGCAGGCGTGCCGGTCGTGCGTGCGATGCCGAACCGGCCGGCTCTCGTCGGGGCCGGGGCGACCGGTTTGTTCGCTCGGCCGCATGTCGGTGCGAGCGACCGCGAGCGGGCCGAGACCGTGATGCGCGCGGTCGGCGCGGTCGTCTGGGTCTCCGAGGAATCACAGCTCGATCTGGTGACGGCGCTCTCGGGCAGCGGTCCCGCCTATTTCTTCCTGCTCGCCGAGACGATGATGCAGGCGGCAGCGAGGCGCGGGCTCGATCCGGAGGCGGCGCGAGTGCTCGCGATCGAGACGCTCCACGGTGCGGGCGCGCTCGCGCACGCGAGCGGTGATCTCGCGCGGCTTCGCGCCGAGGTGACCTCGAAGGGCGGCACCACCGAGGCGGCCCTGCGGGTTTTCGGCGCTGAAGAGGCCATGAGCGAGCTCGTGCAGCGGGCTATCGATGCCGCGGCGCAGCGCGGCCGCGAGCTCGCACGGCAGTTCGGAGCCTCTGATTGAGGCCGTTCGCCGCGCCGCAGCCGGGCGGCCCCCGAGCTCGGATTTGACATGAACGCGGTCATTTTCATCGTCGACACGCTGGTCGGCCTGGCGCTTTATGCGGTGCTGCTGCGGCTGCTCATGCAGTGGAGCCGCGCCGATTTCCGCAATCCGATCAGCCAGGCCGTCGTACGGCTCACCAATCCGCTCGTGATGCCGCTGCGTCGCATCCTGCCGCCGATCGGCAGGATCGACACCGCATCGGTCGTCTCCGTGCTGATCGTCGCGTTCGCGGACGTGGCGATCATCTTCGCCGTGCGGGGGTACCAGCTGCCGCCGGCGCTCATCTGGGCACGCGAAGCGGTGGCCGAGATCGTTCGCACCGTGCTATGGATATATTTTTACGCCATTCTCTTATACGCGGTGCTGTCGCTCATCGCCCCGGGCGGGTACTCCCCGGTGCAATCCCTGCTCGAGAGCCTGTGTGAGCCCGTGCTTCGACCGATCCGGCGGGTCATCAAACCGATCGGCGGCCTCGATCTGTCGCCGCTCTGGGCGGGCATCGCCATCCAGGCGCTGCTCATCCTGCTGCGCTGATCGATGCCACGCGCTGGTCACTCTTGGCCGGGGGCCGCCGCGCCTGTCGCTCAAATGCTGCAAATCCAGGCATTTCCCGGGCAGGGCGCATGCGAGAAATCGCTTGCCAACGCGTGCGCATGTGCTATTTTTCCGCGGCGTTTCGCTCGCGCGGTGCGTTCCGCGCTCCACACACACACAAACTTCGAGGAGTATTCACAATGGCGAAAAAGGGTGGCGCACCGACCAAGTCGGAGATCCTCACTCAGATTTCCAAGGACACGGGGCTGTCCCGCAAGCAAGTCGGCGGGGTATTCGAGTCGCTCAATACCGTGATCAAGAAGAGCCTGAAGGGCAGCGGTCTGTTCACGATGCCCGGCCTGCTGAAGATGAAAGTCGTCAAGCGCCCCGCTACGAAGGCGCGCGAGGGCGTCAACCCCTTCACCGGGGAGAAGATGATGTTCAAGGCCAAGCCGGCGAGCAAGAAAGTCCGCGTCATGCCGCTCAAGAGCCTGAAGGGAATGGTCAATCCGTAACGGCACGCTTCGATGAGTGGAGCGCAGCGCGCCGGCCGCAGCGCGCACCGCGGGAGGCCGACCTCCGCTCCCCGACGACCTTCATCCGGCGGGCTGCGCTCCACTCTCCTTGACCGGCGCGCGACCGAACTCAGGCCGCGGAGGAGTCCCCGGCAGCGCTCTGCGGTGCGCCGGCGAGCTTCACGAGCAGCCGGTTGAGCCGCTGCACGTATTCGGCCGGATTGATCAGCTGGCCGCCCTCGGCGAGAGCTGCCTGGTCGTAGAGGAGCTGCGCGAGCTCGCCGAATTCGCCCGCGTTCTCGATTCGCTCCAGATACCTCACGATCGGATGAGCGATGTTGAGCTCGAGCACCGGCTTCGCGGGGGGTGCCTTCTGACCGCTCGCCTGCAGGACGCGGCGGAGCGATGCGCCGAGATCGTCCTCTGCGAGCACCAGGCACGCCGGCGAATCCTTCAAGCGTGATGCCACCTGCACTTCGGTGACCCGCTCCCCGAGCGCATCCTTCACGCGCTTCAGCAGCGCCTTGCTCTCCTTGAGCTCCTCGCTCGCCGTCTTGCGGTCGGACTCGCTCTCGAGAGCGCCGAGCTCGAGATCGCCGCGCGCGGCGTCCTTGAAACGCTTGCCCTCGAAGGCCTCGACCTGCCGCATGACCCACTCGTCGATCCGATCGGCGAGCAGGAGCACTTCGATCCCGCGCTCCTTCAGCCGCTCGATGTAGGGGCTCGCCCGAGCCGACTGGATGCTGTCGGCGACCAGGAAGTAGATGCGCTCCTGGCCCGGGCTCATGCGCGCCACGTACTGCGCGAGGCTCACGCGCGGCTCGCTGTCCGCCTCCCGAGTGCTCGCGAAGCGCAGCAGCGGCAGTATCTTGTCGCGGTTCGCCGGGTCCTCCGCGAGGCCCTCCTTGAGGACCGCCCCGAATTCGCTCCAGAACTTCGCGTAGTCGTCCGCGCGCTCCGCCGCGAGGCGCGCGAGCATCTCGAGCACGCGCCGCGTGAGGCCGCTCTTGATCGACTCGACCTCCGGGTCCTGCTGCAGCAGCTCGCGCGAGACGTTGAGCGGCAGGTCGCTCGAATCGATGACGCCCTTGACGAAGCGCAGATACAGCGGCAGGAACTGCTCCGCATCGTCCATGATGAAGACCCGTTTGACATAAAGCTTCAGCCCGCGGGCCGCGTCGCGCTGCCAGAGGTCGAAAGGCGCACGGCTCGGAACGTAGAGCAGGCTCGTGTACTCGCGCTTGCCCTCGACCCGGTTGTGGCTCCAGGCGAGCGGGGCTTCGAGATCGTGGGCGATGTGCCGGTACAGCTCCCTGTACTCCTCGTCCTCGATCTCAGCACGAGGGCGCGTCCACAGAGCCTTCGCCTGGTTCACCGCCTCGTATTCGGCCGGTTCACCGGAACCCTGCGCCGCGATCTTGCGCATCGACACCGGGAAGCTCAGGTGGTCGGAGTAACGCGTGATGAGCTCCCGCAGTCGGTACGGGTCCGCGAACTCGGCCGCATCCTCCTTCAGGTGCAGGACGACGGTGGTGCCGCGCTCCGTGCGCACGGCGTTCTCCACCGTGAACTCCCCCTCCGCGCGCGATTCCCAGCGCACGGCCTCACCGGGCGGCACGCCGGCCTTGCGGGAGAGCACTTCGACGCGATCGGCGACGATGAATGCGGAGTAAAAGCCGACGCCGAACTGGCCGATGAGCTGCGAGTCCTTCTGCTGATCTCCCGAGAGGGACTGAAAGAACTCGGCCGTGCCCGACTTCGCGATGGTGCCGAGATGGGCGACAGCCTCCTCGCGGGTCATGCCGATGCCGTTGTCGCGGACGACGACCGTCCGGGCTGCGGGATCGCAGTCCACCCAGATACGCAGCTCCGCGTCCTCACCGAGCAGCTGCGGCTCGGCGATCGCCTGGAATCGCAGGCGGTCATTGGCATCGGAAGCATTCGAGATGAGCTCCCGCAGGAAGATTTCCCGGTGGCTGTAGAGGGAGTGGATCATCAGCTTGAGCAGCTGACGAACCTCGGCCTGAAAGCCCAGGGTTTGCTTCGTTTCGTCCGACATGAGCGCTCCTCGACGATCGCGCGTCGTGCGGGTCATGTTGGGAACGGAAGCGGAGATTTCAAGCGCACCCGCGGCCAGGCCTCGATGGCAGCCGGGGTGACAGCCGGTCCCAGAGCGCCCGATCGCGGTGCGCCCGGACGGCTGGATCAGAGCATCAGGTAAGTGTGCGTGATGCTGCCGAGGAGCGGTGAGTGAGCGTACCAACCGAGCGTGAGCAGTCCTGCGCCGAGGGCTGATGCGAAGGCAGCGAGCGGCGCGGCGAGGCTCACGACCTCGTCGGCGGTAGCCACGGCGACATGCCGGCAGGCGCCGGCCAAGTCATCGAGCTCGTCCCACAACAAAAGCAAGCGTTCCACGTAATGCACTCTACCGGCGCGCCTCTCGCGGCGTGCGTGCGCGACTTCTCAATCGCGGCGCTCGCGACTGCATGAGCTCGCGCCCGCCGCTCACTCGCCTGACATAAGTCATGCCGCGCACGCCGCAGCTTGCAGGGCTCGCGCAGGCTCACGTACTCTTGCTCGGCGGCGCACTAAAGACGGAGCTCAATGCAACGCATCGTCGTCTTGAACCCCAAAGGGGGCTCCGGGAAGACGACCATAGCGGTCAATCTCGCGAGCTACTTTGCCTCGCGCCAGCAAATGCCGGTCCTGATGGACTACGATCCGCAGGGCTCCTCGATGCGCTGGGTCAAGAAACGCCAGCCGACGCAGCCGTGGGTCTATGCCGTGGCGGCGTTCGAGAAGGACAGCCGCACGACCCGCAGCTTTCAGCTGCGAATCCCGGACGGCGCGACACACGTCATCGTCGACACGCCAGCTGCGCTCGAGGCGCGGGAAATGCCCGATCTCGCGCGCAGCGCGGACAAGATCCTCGTGCCCGTGCTGCCCTCGGACATCGACATCCACGCCTGTTCGCGCTGCATCCGCGATCTGCTGCTCGTTGCGAAGGTGCGGCGCGAGGACAACCGGCTCGGCGTCATCGCGAACCGCGTGCGCCGCAATACGCTCACTTACCAGTCCCTGATCCGGTTTCTCGACACGCTCGGGGTCCCGATCGTGGCGACGATCCGCGACTCGCAGAACTATGTCCGTTCCGCGGAGCTCGGGCTCGGCGTACACGAGATGAAGGGTTACATCGCGCGCGAGGACGTGGAGCAGTGGGCGCCGCTCATCGCCTGGCTCGCGGTGCCCGAGCACGGGGTGTCGGGCGTGCCGGTGGCGCCGGGGGTGCCGGGGGTGCGCGATCCGGAACCCGGCGGTGCGATCGGCTGAATCGCTACTTCTTCTGCTCCGCGTCCCAGGAATCCTTCACCCGCTCGGCCCAGCTCTTGTAGTTGGACCAGGTGTGAAGATTGCGCGTGATCGCCGCGTGGCGCGCACGGGCGCGCTGCATGCGGTCGAGCCAGTTGCCGTAGGGGTCCTGTCCGCCCTGCGATCCCGCGGCCGGCGCGCTCTCGGGCGCCTCCGGCGTCCCTCCGTGAAGCGTGGGCGGACCGCCTGCAAGCGGGGGAGAACTGCCGCGCGTCCTGTCGGATGAGCTCATGTCGACTCCTGAAGTGATTGCGGGCAGCGTACGGAGTTGTATGCGGCTGACGACAGGAACTGGATCACAAGCGCGGCCGCGATGATGCGGTGCGCGATCCGCTTCTCGCCCGGGGCTGAAAACGCGGGACTCAATATGTCATGCGACGAGCCGATAGCACGGTCTGTAGGCGACCCCAGGCAGCCGCATGCGCCCCTGCGCAATGAAGGCCGCGAGCAGTTCATCCAGGAGCCGCATCATCTCCCGATCCCCGGCGAGCTCGTAAGGCCCGCGCCGCTCGATGGCGTGGATGCCGGCCTCCTTCACGTTGCCGGTGACGATGCCTGAGAAGGCGCGGCGCAGATTCGCGGCCAGCTGATGCGCGGGTTGCGAGCGCTCGAGCTCGAG
>JBOHZR010000286.1:0-10449 GCA_050738595.1 Steroidobacteraceae bacterium
ACCTTGCCTATGTCCGCCAGTGCTTCCTTGAGAACCGGTACAGACTCCGCCAAGCGCTTCTTCAAGTCGCCGCCGTCCTTGTCAAACCTGACTAGTACCAGGTAGGGGATGAATTCCTCGTCGACTGCGCTCATGTGCGTTTCTCCTTACTTAAGCCAAGCGAGCCCCAAACACGCAAGCTCGATCACTCTCGGGATCTCCGACGAAAATGGCGCATTCATGGCCGCCTGGCCGAGGCGGGCTGCAGATGCGCCTTGTCCCTCGGCGCGGTCGGTTCGTCAGCGTGCGTGATGGTTCTATGTGCCTCCGCTGATGTCTCCGGGTGTCTATCGGAAAATAGTTCCATATCGAATTCCATACGCCGCTTCAGGGAGCCGGAGATATGTGCATAAGCCTCTGATTATTATGGTGAGCGGTGCAGGGTTCGGACCAGTGGCCCCCTGCCGTGTGAAGGTAGTCTATTGGCGACCGAGGTCGTTCACGTATTTCCACCCGTGGTGCCCCCGTCAATCCATCAATCTGAAAATTACGGAAAAGGCCGAAGGCTGGAAGGCTGCGACTGGCAGTCTGTACGTCTTGCGGTTTGTCGTCTTGATTGGTGCCTCAAGATCTGGAAAGGCGACGACCGCCAGCGCGATTGCGCGGCGCTACGGCGATGACGGAGTGAGCGCATGCGACTTGCGGCTTGACGTGCGTCCATCGCTATCCGCCCACAGCAACGCTTGGCATGGGGTATCGTATGGGGTATTTCGCCTATGCCTTCTAGGATATTACCTTGTGAGTCAGGAAGTTATGTGCTGAGTTCGGCTCCTACAGCCGGCATTCACCGTCTGCAACCGGTGTGCTTCGAGCGGCGCCATGACGGGCGGCAGCGGCGCGATCCCGGCGCATAGCGGTGGAACCGACTTCTCGGCGATATCATCGGACCCCGCGGCCCGAGGGGGGGTATTCGCATGACGACGTTCCGAGCGACGATTTCACTGGCGGTGATGGGCGCATGTCTTGCCGCCCCCGCATTCGCGGACGATCTCGTGGGGGCTTACGTCGGAGCCAGTGTAGGAGTGGGCCGCGTCGAAGCCGGGACTGCGGGCATCGCGGCATCGAGCGGCAACTTCGACCAGACTCACGTCGCTTATCATCTCGATTTCGGTATACACCCCTCCGGTGCCCCGCTCGCGCTCGAACTGGAGTATCTCGATCTCGGAGAGCCGCACCTCTCGGCGAGTTGGGGGCCCGAAGTTCCTGACGGCACAGTCTCGCAGCGTGGAGGCGGCTTGTTCCTCCTGTACTACCTCCCGACTCCGATCGTGCAGGCCTACCTCAAGGCGGGCGGCTCACGCATCGCGACGCACGCGAACTTCACGGTCTGCGGCGACGAGGGGTGCTCGCTCGTGAGTCTCAGCCCGACCACCAACGCGTTCGCGTTCGGCGCAGGCCTGCAGTGGACGCTCGGGACCTGGGCCGTGCGCGGCGAATACGAGCGCTTCAATGCGGGCGGCGGCAATCCGAGTCTGCTGACGATCGGCGTCGCCTGGAATTTCCTTTAGGCGCCGGTTGCGAAGCTGCGGGGTGTCGAGGCTCCACGTGCGGGAGCGCATCACAGCTGCATGTAGCTGTACCCGCGCTGTCCGAACACGACGAAATCCGTAAGCGCCGATAGCGTGACGGTCACATCCGGCGAGACATCGCTGTCCGGCCAGTCGTTCTCGGCAAGTGCCTGTGCGCAGACCATGAGATCGACCCCCGCGCTCTTGAGCTCGTGCAGCAGCGCGAGGTTGGGATTGTCCACGTTGAACCGCTTGCGATACGCCTCGTTGGTAAGAACGCCGAAGCCTGCCATACCCTCGATGACGGCGGCGATGTGCACGTGGTCGCGGGGAATGCCCGCGTACGCCATCAGATTCACGAGGCGCGCGAGACGCACGAGAGAGCTCATCACCTGCGCGTGATTCGGACTGCCGTGGACGACATCCACGATGACCTTGTAGTCGGTGCCCGGGGTGAGGTTCGAGGGCAGATCGGGTCGAGGACGTACCCCGCCGTACCCTCGGATCATGGGATAGACCCAGAGGCCCGGTGAGGAAGGCGCGGCAGTGGACGCCAGAGCCGATGACGCAATGCATGCGGCACCCATCACCGCGCAGATCGCTCTCGCTCGCAACCGGATACGGATCATGGCGTGCGACTCCCAAGTCAACAGTGAGTGCCCGTGTCCGGGCCGATCAGTGCTCATCCGGTGCGCCCCTTGCGGCGATGGCTGTGCAGCCTCTCGAGCGCCCGCTGTGTGAGTGTCGGCCGCTCCTGAGAGAACTGATCCACGCAGGCGCGCAAGTACGGGCTCAGCTGCCGCTTCGCATAGGGAATATAGCCTACCGCCCGCAGCTCGCTCAGTGTCTGCCGGTAGTGAGCGAGCAGCGCTGCCGCGAAGAGCTTGCCGGTATGACTCGCGCCGACGCGGGTCGAGGCGGAAAGCCAGCGTGCCTTGCCCGGCAGCGCGCGAATCGTCGAGAGCGCGACCACCGAGGAAGTCTCGAAGATCGAGCGGCCCTGCCGGGCGGATTCCTGCTTGAGCTCCATCCACTGATCATCGATCACCGCAGGGAGCGGCAGGGCGGCTGGCTTCATACCTCGCGCTCGAGTGCGGATCGCCGCCCATTCGCTCCGCAACCCTGCGACATCGAGCGGCGGAGCGTTGAGCGTCTGGGCCAGTCGCGAGGACGTCTTCTCGAGCCCATCGAGGAGCTGATCCACACTCTCGAAGTGCGCTTCCTTCTCGAGCAGCCCCTCGGTTTTCAATGCATCGGCGATCTCCGGGATCAGACGCCGTCCGAGGCCGCTCAAGTCAGCGAGCGCCGCGAGCACCCAGACCGGCGAGACGCGGAATGCAACCAGACCCAGCAGCTCGATGGCATGGCCCGCTCCGCGCCTCGCGATGAAGTCACCCGGCTGCGGCGGCTGCTCGGCCGGATAGACGCCTTGCGCACCGCCGACCTGTTCGATCAGGTATCTCAGCGTCACATCGACGAGGTTGCGGTAGAGCTGGCTGCGGCGCACGGCGCGGGGCAGCGCCAGCTCGCCGACTTCCCGCAGAAAACCGGCGCTGACACCGAGCGCGGCGCGAACCACGCGCTCCGGCAGCGACAGCAAGTACTCCCGCGACGCCATTCAATCAGAACGTCGCTCCGCCCGCCTTCGCCGCCGTCTCGTCCTGCGGCGGCGCGCCGCCGCTGCAGCCGATCGCGCCGATCACCCGCTCGTTGCGCACGATGGGGACGGCGCCCTGCGCGGGAATCATGCGGTTGCCCATCGAGGCATTCAGGCTCGCGAAGAACGGTGAGGCGCCCAATCGAGCGAGATCGGCGCTCGGGCGATCGAACAGGGCCGAGCTGATCGCCTTACCCTGCGCAAGCGAGGCCGTTTGGAATCCCGCATCGTCCATGCGGACGAGCGCGACCAGGTCGCCGCGCACGTCGACGACGGCGCAGGAGAGGGCGACGCCCTGGCTCCGGGCGCTCGCGACAGCCGCGCTGAGCGCCTTCTGAGCCGCCTCGAGTGTCGGGCGCGGGATGGTCGCCGATTTCGGCGGAGGCGCCGGCCGGCCGCGGGGTGACTGCGCAAGCGCAACGCCCGTGGCGGCGAGAGCGGCAAGTGCGCCGCAGGCAAGCAGGTTCGTAGCGAGCGTCTTCATTCCGGTCTCCCCTCGATGATCACGACTGCACGATTGCGCGCCGCGAGGGGAGGGGAACCCGGAACGGCTCCGCCTTCCCCCGCCGGCACCGGAATGTTAAACAACACACATGACCGATGTCTCGTGGACCCCCTCGCCCCGGCGCATCGCCGAGGCGAATCTCACCCGGTTCATGCAGGGGGTCGGGGCGCGGCTCGGAAAGGGCTTCGAGCGCTACGGGGACCTCTATGCCTGGTCGATCGAGCAGCCGGGAGCCTTCTGGTCGGAGCTCGCTCGTTTCGCCGGCATCAGGGCCGAATGGCCCGGGCCCGCACTCGAGCACCCGGGGCGCATGCCCGGCGCGCGGTTCTTTCCGGAGGCTCGGCTCAACTTCGCGCAGAACCTGCTCCGCTCGACGGATGAGCGCCCGGCGCTCGTCTTCCGCAACGAGCGCGGCGCACGTCGGGTGCTCAGCCATCGGCAGCTGAACGAGGAGGTGGCCCGCATCGCCTCCGGCCTGCACTCGGCCGGCGTGGTCGCAGGAGACCGCGTCGCGGGGTTCGTTCCGAACGTTCCCGAGGCGATCATCGCCATGCTCGCCGCAGCGAGCCTCGGGGCGATCTGGTCCGCGTGCTCGCCGGATTTCGGCGTGCGCGGAGTGCTCGATCGATTCGGGCAGATCGCCCCGAAAGTGCTCTTCACCGCCGACGGCTATTGCTATGCAGGCAAGACCCTCGACTCGCTCGCCTCGATGGCGGAGGTGCTCGAGCGGCTGCCGAGCATCGAGCGGGTGGTCGTGATCGGCTACCTGAGCGGCTCGCCGCCCCTGAAGCGGCTCGGCGCCGCCTGCGCGCGCGCGGCTCACTGGGAGAGTTTCGGTCGCCCCGGCGCACCGCTCCAATTCGCGCCGCTGCCGTTCAATCATCCACTCTACATCCTGTACTCCTCCGGCACGACCGGCGCGCCGAAATGCATCGTGCACGGCGCGGGCGGCACGCTGCTGCAGCACCAGAAGGAGCATCTGCTGCACACCGATATGCGGGCCGATGACCGCGTCTTCTATTTCACGACCTGTGGCTGGATGATGTGGAACTGGATCGCGAGTGCGCTCGCGACGGGCGCGGCGCTCGTGCTCTACGAGGGCAGTCCCTTCAGTCCCGCGCCCGATGTGCTCTGGAGGATGGCGGCCGAAGAGCAGCTCACGATCTTCGGCACGAGCGCGAAATATCTCTCGGCGCTCGAGAAGAGCGGCTTCGCACCTGCCGAGCATGTCGATCTCTCAGCGCTGCGCACGATCCTCTCGACCGGCTCGCCGCTCTCGCCAGACGGGTTCGATTTCGTCTATCGGGCCGTCAAGTCGGACCTGCTCCTCGCCTCGATCTCGGGCGGTACGGACATCGTGTCGTGCTTCGCGCTCGGCTGTCCGATCCGGCCCGTCTACCGCGGCGAGCTGCAATGTCGCGGCCTCGGGATGCGCGTAGAAGTCTTCGACGACCAAGGGCGATCGATCCGCGGCGAGCGCGGAGAGCTCGTGTGCACCGCGCCGTTTCCCTCGATGCCTGTCGGATTCTGGAACGACCCGGACGGCGTGAGGTATCGCGCCGCTTACTTCGAACGCTTCCCGGGCGTCTGGCACCACGGAGACTACGCCGAGATCACCGAGCACGACGGCGTCGTGATCCACGGCCGCTCCGATGCGGTGCTGAACCCAGGGGGCGTGCGCATCGGCACGGCGGAGATCTACGCGGCCATCGAGACTCTGCCCGAGATCGTCGAGTCGATCGCGGTCGGCCAGGACTGGCAGGGCGACGTGCGCATCGTGCTGTGCGTGAAGCTCAGGCCCGGGCTTGAGCTCGACGAAACCCTGCAAGAGAAGCTCCGCCGCACGGTCCGCTCGCAAGCGACACCGCGGCACGTGCCCGCAAAGATTCTCGCGGTGCCGGACATCCCGCGCACGCTGTCGGGAAAGATCAGCGAGCTCGCAGTGCGCAACGTGATCCATGGCAGGCCGGTCGAGAACGTCGACGCGCTCGCAAACCCCGGGACGCTCGAGCACTTCCGGGACCGGGCGGAGCTTGCCAGTTGAGAGCATTGCATCAATACTCGAATCCACACGAGGGTGCTCGCCATGGCGAATCGGCACACGAGTGAATCCGCCAGCGGCCGCACCGAGGAGGAACGGGCCAACGTTCGCGCCGTCGTGGCGTTCTACGAGACGCTGCTCAACGAGAAGGACATCGAGGCCGCGCGGCGGTACGTCGGCTCGGAGTATCGCCAGCACAGCCCGCTCGCGCGGGACGGATTCGCAGGGCTGCGGGCATTCCTCGTGCCGATGTTCGATCAGCATCCTCACATGCGGTGCGAGATCAAGCGCGTCTTTGCCGACGGCGACTTCGTGATTTTGCACGTGCACGCACGCCTCGGGCCCGAGGACCGGGGCGCGGCCGTGGTCGACATCTTCAGGCTCGAGGCAGGCAAGATCGTCGAGCACTGGGACGTGCTGCAGCAGATCCCGCAATCCGCGCCCAACGCGAATTCGATGATCTGATATCGTCTCGAGATTCCGAGGAGCTCTGGGAGAGCGCAATGCCGGTCGAAGCGAGCAACGAGAACGAGCGCCTGGTGCTCGAGTTCTTCGCGACCCTGGGCTCCGGAGACCTGGAGAAGGTCCGGCAGCTCCTGCACGAGGAGGCGACCTGGACGCCGCAGGTGCGCGCGGTGCCGGGCGCGGGAATTCATCGCGGGCGGCGCGGCATCGTCGATGAGTTCCTGGCGCCCGTCAGGGGCCTTTTCCGTCCGGGCGATCCCAAGGTCATCATCGATAGCCTCGCCTCGAAGGGCGCGCTCGTCTTCGCCGAATCGCACAGCGACGGCCGGCTCGCCGACGGGCGTCCGTACGAGAATCTCTATGCGTGGGCGGTCGAGGTGCGCGACCGAAAGATCTTCGCGATTCGCGAGTACTTCGACAGCCACTACGTGATCGGGCTGTTCGAGCACGGCTGACGGCGTGGCGCGCTGCGCGGGGCGCAGTGCGGGGCAGGCGAAGCGCGGCGCGCGGTTGGTGAGGCGCGGCGCGTGCTCGATCAGGCGTTGAACGGGAGCTTCAGTCCGGGCCGCGGCCAGCGGCATTTGTAGAGCCGGCCGGTGCTCGAGCACGTCACCCACGCGTCGCGCAGGTCGCGGCCTCCGAAGCAAATGTTGGTGGTGACGGGGTCGGGGAAGGCGATGTGCTCGTACTCACCGTCCGGCCGAAACACCGTCACGCCTCCGTTCCAGAGCGTGCCGACACAGATGCGGCCGTCCGCCTCGACTGCGAGGCTATCGAGCCACTGAAACCCGGGCAGCGTGCAGACGACGCGGCCGGGGGCGAGCGAGGCCGCGGGCGCCATGACGCCGGGTTGCGGCAGCTCGAACTCGTAGAGCCGCCCTACCATGCAATCGGCCATGTAGAGTTTGCGCTCATCCGGTGAGAGGCCGATCCCGTTGGGTGAGATGAGCTCGCTGCGCCAGCGCGTGATCCTCGAGCCGTCCGGACGGGCGTAATAGACCGCGCCGAGCCTGCGGTTCTCCCCGTCCGAGTAGCCGAGGCAGGTGAACCAAAAACCTCCGGTGCGATCAAACACGAGATCGTTCGGACTGTTGAGAGGGCGGCCATCGCAGCTGTCGTACAGCGTCGTGAACGCACCGCTCGCCAGATCGACCCGCTGAATGAATCCGCCGGTGTACCGCGCTGGCGGCCCGGCAGGCAGGTGCGCATCGCCCGGCGTCCACTCCCATGCGCCGCCGTTGTTGCAGACGTAGACCGCTCCGTCCGGACCGATCGCGGCGCCATTCGGGCCGCCGCCGAGTTGCGCGAGGGTCTCGCGCCCGCCCTCGGCGGTCACGCGTGTGAGCGTACCGCGGCGTATCTCGACGAGCACGACTGATCCATCGCGGAGTGCGATCGGCCCCTCGGGGAACTGCAGGCCGGAGGCGACGGGCTCGATCCCAGACACGTTCAAGGAAGCCTCCTAGCCCGCGGCGGTCGCGATGACGGTCGCTTCGCGGCGGGCTCGTTTCTCCTGAGCCGCGATCCCGAGCATGCACAGGCTCAGGATCGCGGGACACACGGCCATCACAGCGAAGATATGCTGTACCGGCAGGCCCGAGGAGAGCACCACCCCGCCAATGAACGGGCCGGCGATCGAGCCGAGCTTCGCCACGGACGACGCCCAGCCCGTGCCGAGGGCGCGGTGCGAGGTCGGATAGAAAAGTCCCGTCACGCTCGTGACTCCGTAGTGGCTGCCGGAGAGAAACACGGCGATCACCAGGAAGAGCACGATGAATGAGCTTTGCGTGAGGTGCGCGAAAGCGATCACCATCAGCAGCGGCAGCGCGATCGCCGGATAAACGGCGACGCTGCCGACGCCCAGGCGATCCGTCAGCCGCATGAGCAGAAGCCCGCCCGTCGCGCCCGCGGCGGAATTACCGGACGTGATCCAGGCAGCCGAATTGAAGCTGAACCCGAGTGCCTCGTACACGACTGTTCCCCATTGCGCGATGAAGAACGTCGTCATCGAGCTGGCGATGTACCCCGCCCACAACAGCGGCGTGATGTAGCGCAGTCGGCCCTCGAACAGAGCACCGAGGGTGCGCGCGCGATCATCCGGCGAGCGCTGCTCGTCCGAGAGCACGAAACGCGCGTTCGCGGGGACGTCGCGCTCAGGGGCGAGCCGGCGGACCGCCCGCCGGAGGCGCTCGGGCCTGCGCCCCGTGGTGACGAGGAACCGGAGCGATTCGGGCAGCGTCACGAGCAGTGCGCCCGTTGCGACGAGCGAGGCGGCTCCTCCGAACGTGAACACGGACATCCATCCGAATCGGGGGATGAGCGCGATGCTGATCGGGGCTCCGACGCTCACGCCGATTCCATAGCCGAGCATGATGAGCGTGACGGCTGTCGCGCGATAGCGCGTCGGAACGTACTCCGCGCCGAGCGCCCAGGTGAGGGGAATCGCCCCGCCGAGCGCGATACCGCCGAAGAATCGCAGGATCATGAACGCCACGTAGTTCGAGGCGAGCATGAGAGAGAGCGTCAGCGCTCCGAAGGCCGCGGTCGCAATGATGAGCGCCGCGCGCCGACCGATGCGATCGCCCAGGAATCCGAACAGCGCTGCGCCGAACAGCAGCCCCGCGATGCCCGCGCTCGAGACGGTGCCGAGCATGACCTTGTTGAGATGATAGGCCGGGCCGAGATAGGGCGCCGCGTAGGCGAAGACGTTCATGTCGTAACCATCGAAGAAGGTCACGAGCCAGGAGACGAGGATGAGTCTGACGGCGTACCAGCCGAAGGGACGCGCCTCGATGAGCGCGGACACGTCGATGACCGGTCCCGGAAGAGCCGCCGAGGCCGCGTCGCTCGCGCGCGCCGCGTCACGGGCGGGGAGGGGAGTCCGAGCTTTCATTTTCCGGCGGCCTCGACTAACGTTGAGCCCATCATGCCGGGCCGATCGCGAAAAATCACCCAATGAGCGTCCCTTCCGTCGCGGCATCGGCGCGCCCCGCGAGCCGCACGTCTCCCGCGTACCAGGTCGCGCTGGTCGCACTGCTCAGCGTCAATTTCGGCATCCTGTTTTTCGATCGCAACGCGCTCGGCTTTCTCATGCCGTTCGTGCAGCCCGACTTGCACCTGAACAACACCGAGGTGGGCCTGCTCTCGAGCGCATTGTCGCTCACCTGGGCGTTTGCGGCGTTCGGCATCGGCGTGGTCTCTGATAAGACGGGCAGCCGCAAGGGGCTACTCGTCGCGACGACGGTGCTCTTCTCGGCCTGCTCGTTCCTCTCTGGCATCGCGGGATCCTTTGCGATGCTGTTGGCCGCGCGCCTGCTGATGGGAGTCGCCGAGGGCGGCAATATGCCGATCAGCCAGTCGATCGTCGCGTCGGAGGTGCGTCCGCAGCTGCGCGGCATCGCAATGGGCGTGACCCAGAATTTCGGCTCGAACCTGCTCGGCTCGTTCGTCGCGCCGGTGGTGCTCGCCGCATTTGCGACGGCTCATGGGTGGCGGCCGGCCTTTTTTCTCGCGGGCGTCCCCGGCCTCGTGATGGCGCTGCTACTCTGGAAGTTTCTCGATCGCTCCGCGGGAGCGCCGCTCACGGCGTCGGCCCCGGCCGCGAGCACAACCGCGCCGAGACCCTCCCTCGGAGCTGCGCTCGCGAACCGCAACGTCGTGCTCTGCGCGACGATTGCCGTGCTGCTCGTCTCCTATTTCGTCGTGTGCCTGGCCTTCATGCCGCTCTACCTGGTCAACGTGCGGCACTACAGCCCTGAGACCGAGGGGTGGCTGATGGGGGGGCTCGGCATCTCGGCGACGGTCGGCGCCTTCGTCATCTCGGGACTTTCCGACCGTATCGGGCGGCGGCCATTGATGTTCATCATGCCGTTGATCGCCGTGATCCTGCCGCTCGGTGCGCTCTATTACCACGGCTCCGTATGGATACTCGCAGCCATCTTCTTCGTCGGCTGGGGTCAGACGGGTGTCTTCCCGCTCTTCATGGCGACCATACCGTCCGAGAGCGTTGCGCCGCTGATGAGAGCGAGCGCGCTCGGCTTGTGCATGGGTAGCGGGGAGCTGGTGGGTGGTGTGGGCGCGCCATTCCTCGCCGGACTTGCCGCCGATCACTCGGGACTGCAGGCGCCGCTCTGGATCATGGTCGCTCTCGCGGTCATCGGAGGGCTGCTCTCCCTCGGTCTGCGCGAGACGGCACCGCGCGTGCTTGCGAGGAGCGATGCCGCACCTCGGGAGG
>JBOHZR010000287.1:0-24163 GCA_050738595.1 Steroidobacteraceae bacterium
CATCGGACCGAACGTCGTGTTGATGCCGAGCTACGTGAACATCGGCGCGTACGTCGACTCCGGCGCGATGATCGACACGTGTGTCACCGTCGCCTCCTGCGCCCAGGTGGGCCGCAACGTACATCTGTCGGGGGGTGTCGGCCTCGGCGGCGTGCTGGAGCCCCTGCAGGGGAACCCGACCATCATCGAGGACGACTGCTTCATCGGGGCCCGCTCGGAGATCGTCGAGGGCGTCATCGTCGAGGCGGGCTCCGTCATCTCGATGGGCGTCTTCATCGGCCAGAGCACACGCATCTTCGATCGCACCACGGGGGAGATCATCCGGGGCCGCGTGCCCGCGGGCTCCGTCGTCGTGCCGGGCACCCTGCCGTCCGGCGACGGCCGCTACAGTCTCTACTGCGCGGTGATCGTAAAGAAGGTCGACGCGCAGACGCGTGCGAAGACCTCGATCAACGAGCTGCTGCGGAGCGCCGACTGACGGCAGCGCCGGCGCGCGCCGACTGAGGCGACCGGTCCGCGGGCGAGGCCGCCATCACGGCAGCGCGTTGCGGTCCACGGCGGCAAGCTCACCGAGCTGGTACTGCAGCACCGAGCGCCGCGTGAACACCTCGTAGCGGGCGGTCGCCGCGTCGATCTGGGCTGTGGTCTGCTGCAGCTGTGCCTGGCTCAGCTCCACGATCGAGCTCGCACCGACCTGGTAGCGCGCCTGCGCGAGCTCGTAGGCCTCGTTGGCCGTTTCAACCAGTTGCTGGGTCGTGTGCAGCCGTTCGCGCGCATTCATCAGATTCGACAGCGCGATGCGCACGTCGCGGCCGACGCTGTCCTGCGCGTCGCGCAGCGACTCACCGAGCGCTTTCGCCTGAAACTCCGCCGCGTGCTCGCGCGCGCGGAACAGCCCCCCCGTGAACAACGGGATGCTGATCTCGATGCCGCCGGCGGTGTAGTTTGCCGGGAGCCTGGGATCGTGCGAGATCGCGGCCCCTGCGGCGCCCACGGCCGAGATCGTGGGCAGGCGTGCATCGCGCTCTGCGCGCGCGTATCGCAAGGCCGCGTCCAGCTGGTCGCGCAAGCTCTCGAGGTCCGGCCGATCGCGCAAAGCCTGGTCGATGAGCGCACCGATATCCGCGCTCTCCTCCGATCCGCTTCCCGGCGCGCCCACTTCGGCCAGCCGGAACTGCTCGGGCTGCTTGAGCCCGAGCGCCGCCGACAGCGTCGCCATCGCGTTCTCCACGCCGTTGCGGGCGCTCTCGAGCAGCAACTGGCTGTTCTCGAGCGCCACGCGAGCAAAGTTCACGTCGAGGTCCGACTTGAGCTTGTTGCGTGCGAGGACGCTCACGCGATCGAGCAGGAGCTGGCGGGTGTCCACCGTCTGCCTCGTGACATTCTGCACCGCCTGCGCCTGCAGCACCCCGAAATAGGCCGCATCCGCCTGCAGCAGCACCTGCGCGCGCGTCGCGGCGACGTCCTGCTCCGCAGCGCGCGCCTTGTACGTCGAGCTTGCGAGCAGATTGGTGGTGTGCCCGAAGTCGGTGAGCAGCTGACTGACGAGCACCCCGCCAGCCGTACGATCCATCACGCTCGGGTTGTTGAGGCCTCCGGCGAGAATGCGCGTATTGTCCGCACCGCCCTCCGCCGCGCTGCCGACCAGCGCGACCTGCGGCAACAGGCCCGCCCGCGTTTCGATCTCGACTTGCTGCTCGGCATCAGCGCGATAGTTCGCCGCGGCGAGCGCGGGGTGATTCTGCAGCGCCAGCATGCGCGCCTGCTCGAGCGTCAGGGGGCGAATCGCAGCATCGCTCGACGGCGGGCGGGGGCCCGATTCCGCAAGCGCGACGGCGCTGAGGCCCAGCATGCACGCGGAGGCGACGAGGACGGGGAGATGGCGGTGCCACATGGCTCAGACATCCGGACCGCTGGCCGATGCGGACGCCTGCGCCTGCGGCGACGCCTCCGCCCGCCGATGCAGCGCGAAGTACGCTGCGGGAACGATGAACACGGTCATGACGACGGAGGTGGCGACGCCGCCGATGATCGCGAGCGCAAGCGGCGCATAGGCCTCGCTCCCGGTGCCGATCTTCGCGGCCATCGGCAGCAGCCCGACGAGCGTGGCGAGCGAGGTAATGAGAACCGGCCGCATCTGCACACGGCACGCCTCGCGCACCGCCTGCCCGATCGGCACGCCGCTCGCCCGCGTCCGCTTCATGAATTCGAAGATCAGAATGCTATTCGATACGACGATACCGACGACCATCACCACTCCCATCAGCGACATGACGTTCAGGGTCGTTCCGCTCAGGAACAGAATGAGCAGCGCGCCGGCGAGGCCGGACGGCACGGCGAGCAGGATCAGCAGCGGATCGATGAACGAGCGGAACTGAGCGACCAGGATCAGATAGACGAGCAGCACTGCGAGGATCAGTCCGAATCCGAAGCTGCGAAAGGCGCTCTGCATCCCTTGCACGACTCCGCGCAGGGTGATCTGAACTGCGCTCGGGACCGGCGTCTGCGCGATCGCGCGGCGCACCACCTTCATCAGAGTCCCCAGGTCCGCGCTCACCGGCGCGACGTAGATGTCGATCACGCGCTGCAGCTGGTAGTGGTCGACCTCGGTGGAGGAGGCGATGTGATGCAGGGTGCTCACCGCATCGAGCTGCGTCGGAGCGCTATGAGATGCGCCGCGCAGCGGAATGGCGCCCAGATCGGCGAGCGTCTTCACCTCGTTCTCCGGGTACTGGACCGTGAGCAGGTAGTCGTTGCCGGACTTCGGGTCGACCCAGTAGCTCGGCGCTACCATCCCGTCGGAGGTGAGCGCGGTGATGACGTTCTGCACCACCTCCTTGGTGGACAGACCGAGCTCGCTCGCGCGCAACCGGTTCACGTCGAGTCGGAGGGCCGGGTAATCGACGTCCTGCGGGACCAGCACGTCGCTCACGTCGGGGGAGGCGCGCAGCGCGCGAACGAGCCGCTCGGCGGCACGGTGGGACTGCACCAGGTTCGAGCCGCTCAGCTGGATGTCGATCGGTGCCGGAAAGCCCTGATTGATGATCGAGTCGACCAGCCCCCCGGTCTCGAAGTACACGCTGAGCTGAGGGAGCTCGCGGCGGACACGGGCGCGCACCCGCGCCATGTAGAGGTAGCTGCTCACGCGGTGGCCCGGCTTGAGGCTCGCCTGCACGGTCGCGGTGTTCTCCGCCGAGTTGCTCGTGTACATCGAGGAGAATCCAGGCGTCACGCCGATGTTCGAGAGCACCACATCGAGGTCGCGCGGCGGCACCTCCTCGTGGATGATCCGCTCGATCTTCTGCACGAGGGCTTCGGTCAGCTCGAGCCGCGTGCCCGAGGGGGCCTTCACGTCGATCGTGAACTGGCCCGGATCGGTCCTCGGGAAATACGAGATGCCGATGAGCGGATAGAGCGCGGCGGCCGCGGCGCACAGCGCGAGTGCGCTGCAGACCGTCGCGATGGGACGCGCCAGAACCCGATCGAGCGCTCGCTCGTAGGCGGCTACCAGGCGATCAAAGGCCCTCTGGAAGCGCGCCTGAGCCTGGGCGCCGAGCGCTCGTGCCCTACCCGTCCTGAGGGCTGCGCCGCCCGGGGCGCGTGCCGACAGCAGCTTCGCGCAGAACAGCGGCACCACCGTCAGCGCGATGACATATGAAGCGGCGAGCGACAACACGACCGCGACCGCAAGTGCGGTGAACAGATACTTGCTGACGCCGTAGAGAAACACGACCGGAAAGAAGACGACGGCCGTCGCCAGCGTGGCGGCTAGAACGGGCAGCGCCACGTCCTGCCCGCCCTGCTCCGCCGCCGCTTGCGGCGGCTCGCCGTGCTCGAGGCGCCGATAGATGCTCTCCAGCACCACCACGGAGTTGCTGATGAGGCGCGGAAAGGCGAGCGCCAGTCCGCCGAGGATCATCGTGTTGAGCGTATTGCCGCCGAGCGATAGTCCGATGAACGCCGCGAGCACCGAGAGCGGGATCGACAGCAGCACGGCCAGCGTGGCATTGAAGCTCCCGAAGAACAGCAGGATGAGCACGGCCGTCAGGGCGAGACCGATCGCACCGATGAGCACGATGCTCGCGATGGCTCCCTTGACAAAGACGGACTGATCGAAGACGACCTTCGTGACGAGTTGCTTGGGCACGTCGAGCAGATGTGAAACCGCGGACTTGATGCCATTCACCACCGCGATCGTGCTGCCGCCCTGCTTGAGCACGGGCAGGTACACCGAGGGCTGGCCATCCACGCGCACGATGCTCGTCTGGATCTGCGACGCGTCGCTCGCATGGCCCACGTCGGCCACGAGGACCGGCGCGCCGTTCACGGTCTTCAGCGGCAGATCATTGATCTCCTTGATGTCGTTGAGCTGGCTGTTGGCGTAGATGTTGTAGTCGAACCGACCGATGCGAACATCGCCCGCGGGCAGGATGAGGTTCGAGCTGTTCACTGCGCGCACGACGTCCATGACGCTCATGTCGTACGCCTGCAGCTTCACCGGGTCCACGTAGACCATGATCTGGCGGTAGCGGCCGCCAAAGGGCTGCGGCACCGAGGCACCCGGCACACTCGCGACCTGGTTGCGGACGTTGTACTGCCCGAGATCGCGCAGATGCGCCTCATCGAGCCCTTTGCCTTTCAGCGTGATCAGGCACACGGGCAGACTCGAGGCATCGAACTTCAGCACCACGGGGGGCAGCGTGCCCGGGGGGAGCTTGCGCAGGTCGGCCGCCGCGAGATTGGCGATCGTCGTCACCGCCGCGTTCGGGTCCGTCCCGGGCTGGAAATACACCTTGATCAGGCTCACCCCCGGGAGCGACCGCGACTCGATGTGGTCGATCCCGCTGCCGAGCGTGAAGAAGCGCTCGAACCGCCCGGTAATGTCGTTCTCGATCTGCTCCGGCGGCATCCCCGAGTAGAAGGTCGCCACCACCACCACCGGAATGCGGATCGGCGGAAACAGATCGACCGGCATGCGCACCAGGCTCGTCACGCCGACCACGCAGGTGATCAGGCAGACGACGATGATGAGATGCGGATAGCGGATCGCGAATCGCGACATGCGGAGCAGCCGTCAGGGACGTGAGGCGCCCGCCGGTTGCTGCGGCGCGCGGCTCGGGCGTGGTGGATTCATTCGCGGGCGACTGGCTCGAGCTGCGATGAGGGGCCTTCGAGGTGCGGATCGACCTTCTCGCCAAGCACGAGTTGCGCCCCGTTTCCGATCACGACGAGCTCTCCGGCGTGCAATCCGGAGCGGATCTCGTACATCGTCGGCGTCTCGATGCCCAACGTGACCGCGCGTTGCTCGACCTCGTGAGCCGGATCGACGATGAGCACGCTGGTCGAACCCGACGGCACGGCGGCGACCGGCACTGCGAGCGCATCCGGACGATCGGCCACACGGAACGAGACCGTCGCGTACATGCCCGGGACGATCTGCAGCCCGCGGTTGTCCACGTCGGCCTCCACGGTCATGGTGCGAGTGGCCGAGTTGACCCGGTCGGTGAAGCGCACGACGTCCGCGGTGATCGTGCGGCCGCCGAGCGACTCCACGCGCACGGTGATCGGCTCGCGGTCGCGGATGCTCGAGACGTAATCGACGGAGACCGGAAAATCGAGCCGCAGACGGCGCAGCTCGGAGAGGCGCACGAGCGGCATCGCCTGTGTGTCCGAGGATGTCCCGGCCTGGATCAGCGCGCCGGGGTCCGCATAGCGCTTGGTGATCACTCCGTCGAAGGGCGCCGCGATCCGTGTGTAGCCCATCAGTGTCCGGGTTTTCTCCACATCGGCCTTCGCGGCGCCGAGCGCCGCCGCCGCGGTCTGATCCTTGGCCTCAGCCGTGTCGATATCCTGCTGTGCGATGAGGTTCGCGTGCTGGCGGTTGGCGGCGAGCAGCCGCGTGTAATCGAGATGCACGTCCCGATAGGCCGCCTGTGCTCGCTGTCGCACAGCGATGTCGTGAGCGAGCTGCGCTTCGAGCTCGGGCACTTCGAGCCGCGCGATCACCGCCCCGGCTTTGACTCGATCGCCGATATCCACATTCATCTCGCGAACGTAGCCGGAGACCTTGGCGTGGAGCTCGACTTCCTGGTAGGGGCGGAACTCCGCCGGGACATTGATCACATTGAAAAGATCCTCGCGTCCGATGCGGACCACGCTGACGGCCGGCATCCGCGGCGCACCGGCCGAGGCGCGAGCGCCGCCATGTCCAGCGCGCATCAGCACGAGCGCCGAGAGCGCCGCGATGCCGAGCGCCGCGACGGTCCATCCGAGCCATCGGCGGCGGCCCGCGCGCTCGGCAATCCCCTTGCGCTGCGGCGGGGTCGGTGAGCCGCTGCCGGTGTCGACCGGATCGTTCGCGGAATGGTTCATAAAGCGGTGACTCGTTGCGGTTGAGGGGGTTGGGCGAACGGCTCCGGCGGGGTCGCGAGGGGCTGGCGTACGCGCAGGCGGGTGCCGTGATCCGCGGAGCTCTCCACTTCGACCACCCCACCGTGGGCACTACAGATGGACTTGACGATGGACAGGCCCAGGCCGGCTCCGCCCTGCTCGCGCGTGCGCGAGCGCTCCACGCGGAAGAAGCGCTCGAAGACGTGCGGCAGCGCCTCCTGCGGGATACCGATGCCGCTATCGGATACCTCGAAGAGCGCTTCACCGTGCTCGCAAGCGACGCGCAGCCGCACCGAGCCGCCGTTCGGGGTGTACTTGATCGCATTGTCGAGCAGATTCACGACGACCTGCTGCATGCGCGCGCGGTCGCCGTCGATCGAGACTTGCGGAGTCGCCTCGCAGGTCACCGTGATGTCCTTGTCCGCCGCCAGCAGGCTCATCTGATCGGCTGTGCTCGCGACCAGCTCCCCGAGATCGAATCGCACCCACTCGCTGCGCGCCTCGCCCGCATCGAGCCGCGACAGCGCGAGGAGCCCTTCGACGACCGCCGCGAGGCGGTCCACCTCCTCGAGCAGGCTCCCGAGCGTCTCACTGATGCGCGGGGCGAGCTCCCGGCCCGACGTGAGGCTCTCGAGCTCGCCGCGCATCACCGTGAGCGGGGTGCGCAGCTCGTGCGAGGCGTCCGCGACGAAGCGCTTGGAGCCCTGCACGGCCTCCTCGAGACGGTTGATCATGTGATTGAGGGAGACGGAGAGCCGCTCGATCTCATCGCCGCTCTCGGCGACGGGCAGCCGCTCGCTCAGGCTGTGCTGCGTGATCGCCTCGGCCTTCTGCGCGATTCGATCGACGGGCGCGAGCGCGCGACGCACGAGAAAGAAGCCGCCCGCCACGGCCAGCAGCATCGCGACGGGGAATCCCGCGCCGAGCACGACGAGCAAACGGGTGATCGTCGCATCGATCGGCGCCGTGGAGGCGCCGACCTCGACGATGTAGCGGGTGCCGCTCGCTGCCCGGTGCAGTACCGCCGCGATCATCAGCGCCGCACCGCCCGGCAGCTGCACCTTGCGCCAGGAGTTGCTCTGCGGCAGCGCCGAGAGCGGCGGAACCCTTGTGGGATCAAACCCATGGTCGCGCGGCTCGCCCGACTGGAACAGCACCTGGCCCGCGCGGCGGCCCGGAGCGGTCGCGGCGGTATCGGCCCGCGTGACCCGCATGAACCGATCGTTCACCTCGGGCGCGTAGAGCGTCTCGACCGATGCGGCGAGCGAGGGCTCGCCGGCATGGCTCAAGTCCCTGAGCAGGGTATCGGCGATCTGCAGCGCCCGGCGCGTCTGGTTCTCGCGCAGGTTGACCTGAAGGTAGTTGGCGACCGCGGCGAACGTGACCGCGCCGAGCAGCAGAAACACGATCGCGAGCAGGCTCGCGTACCACGTGATGAGGCGGAAGCTGAGCGAGCGGGCGTTCACGGCTCGTCAGGCCCTATGCAGTAACCGGCCCCGCGCACGGTGCGGATGAGCTTCGTCGGGAAGGGATCGTCGACCTTGCCCCGCAGGTGGCGCACGTACACGTCCACGATGTTCGTCAGACCCTCGAAGCTCTGGTCCCACACGTGCTCGATGATCATCGTGCGCGAGAAGACGCGTCCCGGGTTGGAGGCGAGGTACTCGAGGAGCGCGTACTCCTTCGCGGTGAGCTCGATCTTCTGCCCCGAGCGGCGCACCTGCTGGCTGAGCCGATCGACCTCGAGATCCCCCACGCGCAGCACGCTCGAGCGGCTCACCGGCCCGCGGCGCATGAGTGCCTTCACGCGCACGAGCAATTCCGCGAACGCGAACGGCTTGGTGAGATAGTCGTCCGCCCCCGCCTCGAAGTTCCGGACCTTCTCCTGCATCGCATCGCGCGCGGTGAGAATGAGGATCGGCACTTGATCGTTGCGGCGGCGGGTACGGCGCAGGATCTCCGCGCCGTCGAGCTCCGGCAGCATGAGATCGAGAATGATGAGGTCGTAGTCGTAGGTCTCGATCATTTCCCAGGCGGTGCGGCCCTCGTGCGCCGTGTCGACGGCGAATCGCTCGGCGCGCAGCGCACGGGCGATGAGCTCGGCGAGCTTCTTCTCGTCCTCGATGACCAGGATTCGCATGGGGTCACTCCGGCGTGCGAGCACAACATGCCGCCCTTAAAGGGCCGCTAACGCCGCATTAAAATCCATTCAGAATGTCCACCACGGCGGGCGATGGCCGCACCGTTCGAGGAGGGCTGCCACTACCGTTGTCACGGAATTGTCATCTATTCGAAGCTTGACTGTCATACGACTGAAGCACAGTGCCGCGACCAGGGGATCAGCGCGGGCTCGAGTACTCGGTCGCTCCACTCGAAGTGCACCCGCACGCCCTGGGCACCCTTGACCCAAGAATAGGATGCTGAAGATGACACAGACGCGCTTCGATTCGAACGAGCCGAGCCAAAGACCGTCATTTCTCGAGAGCCCCGCGTCGGCGCTCGCCACCGCCTGTGCGGTCGCACTCGCCGTGCTCTCTGCACCGAGCCTCGCCCAGAACAGTAACCCCTCCGGCGATGATGTGGCGGGACTGAAGCTGTCCGACCTCGCCTATGGGAAGATAAAGATCGGTGCCCTGTTCTATGGCGACTACGCCTACTACACGGACACAGGGTTCGGTCCGCAGTTCCTCACGCAGATGAATCAGGATGGGCCGGGCAACGGAGGGTTCAACTCATTCGACATTACGCGCACCTATATCAACCTGTTTTACCTGCCGACCGACGCGGTTACTCTGCGGATCACGCCGAACATCTATCGGCAGGTCGATGTCTCGAACGCGACGGGCAACGGCAAGAATTCGGCCATCGCCTCGAGCTCGAACGGCAATCTCGGCTTCCGCTTGAAGTACGGGTACATTCAGTTCAACTCGCTGTTCAAGGGAAGCAGCGTGTTTGGCAAGGACTACGTGAGATTCGGGCAGACAATGAACCCCCTGGTCGACTGGGAAGAGGGACTGTGGGGCTACCGATACGTGGCCTTGACCCCGTGGAACTATCTGAGCCTGAGCTCGACCTATACGGGCGTTATCGCCGGTGGCCCGATCAAGGTGAACGGCAGGGAATACTTTGATTATCAGGCCGGTGCATTCAACACCGCGAGCTTCCATTCCATCGAGACGAACGACAAGAAGCAGTGGATGGTGCGCGGCACCTGGTATCCGTTCGGCACGCAGAAGGACAGAACCGGCCTCGGCATCACCGGCTTTTACGACCACGGCTACAACACCAAGACGCCGGACTCCGCCAGCACCAAGGTCCAGCGCCTGGCAGCGATCGTCCACTGGCAGAGCGCGGACGGGGCCTACCTGATTGCGGGTGAATACGACTGGGGCAGGAACGCGTTCAGCGTCGGCAACCTGTTCTCGGGCGCCGGCCCTGCCGATGCGTTCGGCCTCGCGGCGACTCCGACGCAGTACGCCACGTTCTCCACCATGACAACGGCCATTCTCGGCGGAACCGATACCCACCAGGACGGCTACGACTTCTTCGGCCATGCGAGGGTCCTGGGCCCCTTGTCGGTCTTTGGCATGTACGAGCGGTTCAACCCGAACTCCGCGATCAGCGGCACGAATCCACTCGACTTCCAGCGCGTCGTCCTCGGGTTAAGCTATGAGTACAATGGGCACCTTTCGTTCGCGCTCGACGACCAGAATCTCAACTTCCGGCACGGGCAATTCGCGATGTCTGCGGCGCAGATCGAAACGTTCAGCAAGTCGCTCGCGGCCGCGAACCCGCAGGGCATTCCCAACGCCGTGCCGACGGACACGAACGTGATCATGTTCAACGTGCAGTTCAGCTACTGAGAACGGATCGTCGGGAGCGCGAGCACGAGATCGGCATCACCCGAAGCGTCCCGTGATGTAGTCCTCTGTCAGGCGGTGCCGCGGGTTGGTGAAGATGCGATCCGTCTCGCCCACTTCGATCAGCCGGCCCATGTGAAAATAGGCCGTACGCTCGGAGACGCGCGCCGCCTGCTGCATCGAGTGCGTGACGATGACGATCGCGTACGATGCGGAGAGCTCGTCGATCAGGTCCTCCACCCGCGCGGTCGCGATCGGGTCGAGCGCGGAGCACGGCTCGTCCATCAGGATGACCTCGGGCTCGACCGCGATCGTCCGCGCGATGCACAGCCGCTGCTGCTGGCCGCCCGACAGACCGGTGCCCGGCTGGGTCAGACGGCCCTTCACCTCCTCCCACAGACCCGCGCGCTGCAGACTCGTGCAGACGATCTCGTCGAGCTCCGCTCGGCCGCGCGCGAGTCCGTGCAGGCGCGGACCATAGGCGACATTGTCGTAGATCGACTTTGGAAACGGGTTCGGCTTCTGGAACACCATGCCGACGCGGGCGCGCAGCTGAACGACATCGAGCTGGCGGTCGTGAATGTCGCGTCCTTCGAGCAGTATCGTGCCCTTCACGCGCGCGCCCGGGATCGTATCGTTCATGCGATTGAGGCAGCGCAGGAACGTCGACTTGCCGCATCCGGAAGGCCCGATCATGGCGAGTACCTGCTTGCGCGCGATGTCGATGCTCACCTCGCGAATCGCCTGTTTGCCGCCGTAGAAGACCTCGATACCGCGGCACGAGAACACCGGGTCGTCCACGGTGACCTGCCCGATGGTCTCGCGCACCCCCTCGGTATCGAGGCGGACGGGTGTGTGTGAGCGTCCGCTCGGCTTGAGATTGATTCCGCCCTGCAGCATCTCTCGAGGCTCGCTCATACCTCACCCGAACCGCCCCGTCACGTAGTCGTCCGTCCTGCGATCCTTCGGGGCCGTGAACATCTGCTCGGTCGGCCCGACCTCGATGAGATCGCCCAGGTACATGAAGGCGGTGACGTTCGAGACGCGCGCGGCCTGCTGCAGGTTGTGCGTGACGATCGCGATACAGAACCGCTCGCGCAGGCTTTGCAGCGTCTCCTCGATTCTCAAGGTCGAGATCGGGTCGAGCGCTGCGGTCGGCTCGTCGAACAGCACGACTTCCGGGCGTACCGCGACCGTCCGTGCAATACAGAGCCGCTGCTGCTGTCCGCCGGAGAGGCTGCGCCCGTCCTGATTGAGCTTGTCCTTGACTTCCTCCCAGAGCGCCGCATCCCGCAGCGCCGACTCGACCCGCTCGGCGAGCGCGCCGCGGGAGATGCGCTGCGAGAGCTTGATGCCGAAGGCAACGTTCTCGAACACCGACATCGGAAACGGTGTCGCCTTTTGAAAGACCATTCCCACGCGGAATCGGAGGCTCGCGACATCGACCGCGGGAGCGAGGATGTCTGCGCCGTCGAGCAGGACCTCACCCGTGGCGCGGTGGCCAGGATACAGGGAGTACATCCGGTTGAGCACTCTGAGCAGGGTCGACTTGCCGCACCCGGACGGGCCGATGAACGCAGTGATGCTGCGATCGCCGAGGGTGAGATTGATGTCCTTGAGCGCGCGGATCGCGCCGTAGTAGAAGTCGAGATGACGCACTTCGATCTTCGACTCCCCCTCCGCCGCTTCGCGGGTCTCTCCGTAGATCGCTCGCGAGGAGGAGGTCATCGCCGGCTCCCGCCCGGGGAGAATCTCGCGACCGCGATGCGCGCAATGATACTCAGCAGCAGGATCGAGAGCGTGATCAGCAGCGCTGCCGACCAGGCGAGCTGTATCCAGTTCTTATACGGGCTCCCCGCGAACTGGAAGATCACGTACGGAAGACTGGCCATGGGGGCGCGCAGGTTCGTGCTCCAGAATGGATTGTTGAGCGCGGTGAACAGCAGCGGCGCGCTCTCGCCGCTGATGCGGGCGATGGCGAGCAGCAGACCGGTCACCATGCCGCTGCGGGCCGCGGGATACGCGACGCTCACGATCGTGCGCCAGGGATAGGCCCCGAGCGCCGTCGAAGCGTCCTTCATGCCGAGAGGAACGAGGTTCAGCATGTCCTCCGTCGTCCTCACCACCACGGGCATCGCGATGATCGCAAGGGCGATCGCGCCGGATATCGCGGAGAAATGCCCCATCGGCACGACCACGATCTCGTAGACGAACAGCCCGATGATGATCGATGGCGCACTCAGCAGCGCATCGTTGATGAAGCGCACCACCGCCGAGATGCGCGAATTGCGGCCGTACTCGGCGAGGTAGGTGCCCGCGAGCATGCCGACGGGAGCCCCTATCAGAATGCCGAGCAGCGTCATGATCACACTGCCGTAAATCGCGTTCGCGAGTCCGCCTCCGCTCGAGCCCGGAGGCGGCGTCATCTGAGTGAACAGGGCCGCCGAGAAGCCGGAGGAGCCTTCCTTGAACAGCGTCCAGAGAATCGCCCCGAGGAAGACGAGTCCGATCGCCGTCGCGACCGCGGAAAGCGCGAGCGCCGCGTAGTTCGTGAATTTGCGGACCGTGCGCCGGCTCATACCGAGGAGAGGGCGCTTCGCTCGAGCCGCAGCAGCATCAGCCGCGCCACGGCGATGACCGAGAACGTGATGAGGAAGAGCAATACGCCGAGCGCGATGAGGGAGGATCGGTAGAGCGGTGATGTCGCCTCGGTGAATTCGCTCGCGATGGTGGCGGAGATCGTCGTGCCGGGCGCGAGAAGCGAAGCGGAGATCTCGTGCGCGCTGCCGATCACGAAAGTCACCGCCATCGTCTCACCGAGGGCGCGCCCAAGGCCGAGCATGGTGCCGCCCATCATGCCCTTCCTCGAATACGGCACCACGACCTGCCAGATGACCTCCCACGTGGTGGCGCCGAGCCCGTACGCCGACTCCTTGAGCACGTCCGGCACGGTCTCGAACACGTCGCGCATCACCGACGAGATGAACGGGATGATCATGATCGCGAGTACGATGCCGGCGGTCAGCATTCCGATGCCGAACGGGGGGCCCTGGAAGAGCGCGCCGACGCCGGGAAGCGCGCCCAGAGTATCGATGATCCAGGGCTGCGCGTAATCCTGCAGAATCGGCGCGAAGACGAACAGACCCCAGACGCCGAAGATGATGCTCGGCACCGCCGCGAGCAGCTCGATCGCCACGGCCACTGGCCGCTTGAGCCAGGTCGGCGCGAGCTCCGTCAGGAAGACCGCAATGCCGAAGCTGATCGGAACCGCGAACAGCATCGAGATCAGCGAGGTGAGGAGCGTGCCATATATCGATGCCAGCGCTCCGTACTGGTCTGTTACGGGATTCCAAACTTGGCGAACGAGGAATGCGAGCTTGAAGCGCGAGAATGCCGGCCAGGCGCCGTGCAGCAGCGAGACCACGACGCCGCCGAGCAGCACCAGCACCAGGAGCGCCATCGCGAGCGTCGTTCCGCGAAAGGCTCGCTCGAGCAGGCGCTGACCCGCGGCGTGCCGCGCCGCTCGCTCGGCATCTGCGGAGATTGCGCCCTCGACCGCCCTCAAGTCGTTCATGACGGAAGCTCGACCACGTGGTCACTCGCTACTGGCTCCATCCCCTGTCGTGCTCCTTGCCCGAACATTCGAGCTTGCAGCTCCCGCTCCGCCTAGAGGCGGGGGTGCCGACGCAGCATCTCATGGGAGGGCGGCCGCCGAGGCGGCGGCCGCTGCACCCGCGAGGTTACCATCACTGCCTCTGCGCTGCCCCCGCGAGCGCGTCCAGGGACGGACGTGTGCGGCCGTCACACGAGTCCGACCCGAGCTTCGCGACTAGATGCCCAGGCGTTGCTTCCAGTAGGTCTGGATCGCCTCGATGGTGCTCGGCGGAAGGGGCCCGAACGCGATCGACTTGGCCATCTCCTGGCCGTGCTCGAATCCCCACAGAAAGAACCGGGTCACGGCCTGGTTGACCGCCTTCGGCGCATTCGTCCGCAGCATCTGCCAGGTGCACCCGGAAATCGGCCAGCTGTCCGCGCCCGGCTGATCGGTGAGGATCACATAGAAGTCTTGCGCCTTGGTGAAATCGACGTTCGCCGCTGCGGCCTGAAAGCCTTCGAGGCTCGGGCTCACCACTCGTCCCGCGCCGTTGATCAACCGCGCGTACGACATGCGGTTCTCGAGGATGTAAGCGTACTCGACGTAGCCGATCGAGCCGCGGATGCGCTGCACGTACGCCGCGACGCCCTCGTTGCCCTTGCCGCCGAAGCCCGTCGGCCAGGCGATGGCGGTATCCGCACCGACCTTTGCCTTCCACTGCGGGGAGACCTTCGAGAGGTAATTCGCGAACGTAAACGTCGTGCCCGAGCCGTCCGAGCGATGGATGACGCTGATGCTCATGTTCGGCAGAGCCAGGTGCGGATTGAGCCGCGCGATGGCGGGATCGTTCCACTTCTTGACCTTACCCATGAAGATGTCGACGATGAGCGGGCCGCTCAGGACCAACTGACCGGGACTGACACCGGGGACGTTGTAGACGATGTCCTCGCCGGCGATCGCCGTCGGGAACTGGATCAGCTGATGCTGCCTGAGAACCTCGGGGGTGAGCGGCTTGTCGCTTGCCCCGAATGCCACCGTGCCGGCCTCGATCTGCGCAATGCCTCCGCCCGAGCCGATGGACTGGTAATTGACCTGGATCCCGGTTTGGCTCGCGTAAGCAGCCGACCACTGCGCGACGAGCGGGTAAACCCAGGTGCTGCCCGTGCCGGTGAGGGACCCGGCTGCGAGGACGGGTACGCTGACAGCCGAGGCTAGAGCGAGAACGACAACGCGCGCCCGCCACCATTTCGGATCGAACAACAGCATGATGCCTCCGCTACTTCTCGGGTCGCCGGGTTGCGTCAGTTTCCTCGGCGACGATTGCAGTTGTGTGACAAGCGTAGCGGCTCGTCGCGCCGGCGCTCGCGGCGGTGCTAACATTTCCGCCGTGTCGCGCACCCTCGAGCTGACCCGCAACCTGATGTCCCGCCCCTCCGTCACGCCCGCGGACGAGGGCTGCCAGCCCGTGATGATCGAGCGGCTCGCCACGGCCGGGTTCCAGATCGAGCGGATGCGGTATGGCAGCGTCGAGAACTTCTGGGCGCGACGCGGCGCGTCCGCCCCCGTCTTCTGCTTCGCGGGCCACACCGACGTGGTCCCGACCGGCCCGCTCGAGGAGTGGCGCACGCCGCCTTTCGAGCCGACGTTGCACGATGGCCTGCTCTACGGCCGAGGCGCGGCGGACATGAAGAGCGGCCTTGCGGCCATGATCACCGCGACCGAGGACTTCGTCGGCGCAAGCCCGGCACATCGCGGCACGATCGCCTTTCTCATCACGAGCGACGAGGAAGGGCCCTCGGTCGACGGCACGAAGCGGGTCGTCGAGACCTTCCGCGGTCGCGGCGATCGGATCGACTGGTGCGTGGTCGGCGAGCCCTCGAGCGAATCGGTTCTCGGCGATACGATCAAGATCGGCCGGCGCGGCTCCTTGAGCGGACGGCTGACGGTGCACGGCGTGCAGGGCCACATCGCGTATCCGCACCTCGCCGAGAATCCGGTGCATACCCTGGCACCGGCGCTCGCGGAGCTCGTGAGCCGCACCTGGGACGAGGGGAACGAGCATTTCCAGTCGACGATGTTCCAGGTATCGAACCTCAACGCGGGAACCGGTGCGCCGAACGTCATCCCGAGCGAGCTCAAGGCGCGCTTCAACCTGCGCTACTCGCCCGTGCAGACTCTCGATGATCTCAAGCAGACGGTCGAGACCATCCTGCGCAAACACGGCGTGCGATACACGCTCGACTGGCACCTCTCGGGGGAGCCTTTCTACACGCCGCCCGGCTCCTTGACGGCTGCGGCCTGCGCCGCAGTCGAGGAGATCACGGGCAGCGTTCCTAAGCTCTCGACCGGGGGCGGGACTTCCGACGGGCGATTCATCGCGACGCTCGGCGCGCAGGTCGTCGAGCTCGGCGTCGTGAATGCGACCATACACAAGGTGAACGAGAACGTGCGCGTCGCCGACATCGACGCGCTGCAGGGAATGTACGTCGGCATCCTGCGGCGGCTGCTCGGTTAGCGCTGGTCGCGCTGGTCGCGCCGCGAGCGCCCGCGAGCGCCCGCGAGCGCGGCGAGCGCGGCGAGCGCCCGCGAGCGCCGTGCTCCTCGCTAGAGGGCTAGCGCTTGCTCTGCGCGGTGTCGAGGAATCTCGTCCGATCGCTGCCCGCCGCGCCGCTCAGGACGTTCGTCATGACCCCGTAAGCGCCGAGGGCGGCCGCGCAGAGGAGCACCCACGCCGGCATCGCAAGTCCGAGGAAGGTCCAGTTGACCTGCGCACATTCGCCGCCGCCGCGCAGTACCTTGGCGATGACCTGGGTCATCGGAAACATGTGGACGAGCACATCGAGCGGCGCGCCGCAGGAGGGAACCGCGCCCGGCGGCAGGCTTTGAATATAAAGGTGTCGAGCCGAGATGCCGACTGTCGCGAGTGCGGCCACGGCGATCAGCGCCGCATAGACGTAACGGCCCCAGCGCCGCGCGTCGTGCGCCGCCGCCAGGGCGAACACGATTCCGAGCGCGAGGACCGTCACGCGCTGGAACCAGCAGAGCGGACAGGGCTCGTAGTGCTGCACGTACTCAGCGAAGAAGGCGTAGCCGAGCATCGCCGCGCACGCCGCGGCGCCGAGCGCATTCAGCAGGCGCCGATGCTGAAGCATCGTCTCAAGCTCCCGCCGCCGTGTGATGGCCGCGCAGCTCGCGCTCGACGTCATCGAGCGAGGTATGGCGCACGTCCTTGCCGTGCACCATGTAGATGATGTACTCGCCGATGTTCTTCGCGTGATCCCCGATGCGCTCGAGCGAGCGCACGACCCACATGACATCGAGCGCACGCCGGATCGAGCGCGGGTCCTCCAGCATGAAGGTGATCGTCTGGCGCTGGATCGACTCATATTCCTCGTCGACGGCGCGGTCCTGGCGCGCGACGTCGAGCGCTGCATCGGCGTCCATGCGGGCGAACGCATCGAGCGCGCTGTGCACCATGTCCGCCACCACGCGCCCGAGATGCTTGATCTCGCGATACTTGTCGGCCGGCCGCTCCATGGTGGCGAGCCGGGAGGCGATGTAGCCGATCTTCTCGGCCTCATCCCCGATCCGCTCGAGGTCCGTGATCGTCTTGATGACCGCGACGATCAGCCGCAGATCCCCGGCTGCCGGTGCGCGCGTGGCGAGAATGCGGCTGCATTCCTCGTCGATCGAGACTTCCATGTTGTTGACCCGGGAGTCGTCCATGGCCACCGCCTCGCCGAGGGCGCTGTCACCCTCGATGAGCGCGTTCACCGCCTTGTGCAGCTGCTGTTCGACGAAGCCCCCCATCGAGAGGACTTTGTTGCGAACGCGCTCGAGGTCTTCGTTGAAGCGGCGCGAGATGTGGTGGGTCAGATCGGCGGTTTCCATCTCAGTCCTCCGCCCCGGGCAGGCACTCGCGAGGCGCAGCGTCGCGCGGTAGCCGGCGCGGTGGGCATTGGGTGGATCATACCAGCGCGGCACCGGCCGTGAGGCGGACGATCCGCCGGGCCGGGAAGTGGCACACGAATTCGCTGCCGCGGCCCGGCGTGCTCGTGATCGCGAGCTCGGCGCCATGGCGCTGCAGGACGTGCTTGACGATCGCGAGCCCGAGTCCCGAACCGCCGCGGCTCCTCGAGCGGCCCTCATCGACGCGATAGAAGCGCTCCGTCAATCGCGGGATGTGCTCGGGCTCGATGCCTATCCCGGAGTCCGACACCATGAAGTGGCCGCCCTCCTCATCGACCGACCATCTCATCGAGATGCGGCCGTCGGCAGGCGTGTACTTCACGGCATTGTCGATGAGGTTGAAAAAGGCGGAATGGATCTCCGTCGCACTGCCGAGGAGCGCCGCCTCATCCACCTCGACGCGAACCTCGCGCGGGTGCTCCGGACGGGCGAGCACCTCCTTGCGCAGCGTTGCGAGCAGTGCGGCCACGTCGATCGGCTCGCCGCCCCCCACCTCCTGGTCCGTGGTCTCGAGCCTCGACAGCTCGAGCAGATCGCGCACGATGAACGTCATGCGCTCGGCCTGACGCCTCATCTCGGCGATCGGTCCGGCAAGCTCCGCATCGAGCGCGGGATCCTGGCTCAACGTCTCGAGATATCCGGAGATGACGGTGAGCGGGGAGCGCAGCTCGTGGGAGGCATTTGCCACGAAGTCCTTGCGCATCGCTTCGAGCCGCATCTGCCGCGAGACGTCGCGCACGAGCAGCAGCAGCTGTCCGTCGCCGTACGGCACGAGCTGCATCGATAGCGAGACGCCCTCCACGCGCCGGTGGCCGATCACGAGCGGATTGGAGTAGTCGCCCGCACCGAGATAGCGCGCGAGCTCCGGCTGGCGCACGAGATTGTCGATGCGCAGGCCGAGGTCGGCGGGCCGGCGCAGCTCCAGGAGATGGCCAGCCATGCGATTGAACCAGACGATCTCGCGCTCCGCGTTGAGGACGACGACGCCGTCGGGCAGTGCGGCGGTCGAGCGCTGGATTTGCCGAAAGAGCTGCACGAAGCGCTGCTTGTGAAAGCGCTTGCGCCGGTGCAGGCGAATGACCTGGGCGATCAGCTCTCCCCAGGCGCCCCGCAGATCGGGCGGGGCGCTGAGGTTGCGGTGGTGCACCCACCAGTGCACCCGAAACAGGCTCAAGAGCTGCCATGCGAGGGTTGCCGCCAGTACGAACGCCGCGCCCGCGACGGGCCAGCCGAAGGGCCAGCCGAGAAGCAGGCCGAGAAGGACCGCCCCGATCAGGCGGACAGCGATGAACGATGCGGCCTGGAGCGCCAGGTACATTACGAAATGATGTCCCTCGGTGGGGTCAGCTCGCCTGTGCCGAGAACCGGTAGCCCGTGCCGCGCACGGTCTGGATCAGATGATCGTACCCGAAATTCTCGAGCGCCTTGCGAAGCCTGCGGATGTGCACGTCGATCGTGCGCTCTTCGACGTAGACGTTGCCGCCACAGACGCGATCGAGCAGCTGCTCGCGCGTATACACGCGCTCCGGATGCGTCACGAAGAACTCGAGCATGCGGTACTCGGTCGGACCGAGCGGGACCGTGTGCCGGCCCGCCAGCACTCGATGGCTCTGCGGATCGACCGAAAGCCCGCCGATCTCGATGCGCTCGCCGTGGCCGTTCGGCCCGGCCCGGCGCAGCACGGCGTTGATCCGCGCGAGCAGCTCGCGCGGGGAGAACGGCTTGGTGACGTAGTCGTCCGCGCCTCCCTCGAGACCCGCGACTTTGTCGCCCTCCTCGGCGCGCGCGGTGAGCAGGATGATCGGCAAGTCACGCGTCTCGCGATCCCGCTTGAGCGATCGCGTGAGCTCGAGCCCACTCATGTCCGGCAGCATCCAGTCGATGAGCGCGAGGTCCGGCCGGCGGTTCACGATCATCTCGCGCGCCGATTGGGAATTTTCGGCCTCGACGACCTCGAACCCGGCTCGCTTCAGACCGAACGAGATCATCTCGCGGATCGGCCTCTCGTCTTCGACGATCAGGATGTGCTTGGCCGACATGCACTGAAGTCCATCATGGCGTGCATATTACAGTGCCGGTTCGTGTCAATCTCGTGACGCCGGGCTCCCTGCGGGCGGCCGCGCAACCTCATCGCGAAGATAGACCGGGAGCGCGCGCTCCGCCTCGACGGCAAGTCCGGCGGCGAAATCCGCGGCGGCGAGCCGTGCAATCTCCGCGGCGCGGGGCAGTAGCTCATCATGGATCGCGCCAAGACGCCCACCGAGCTTCGCCTCGAGCTGGGCATATGCCATGAAGCCGCGCCCGACACCGTGGATCGGCTCCTCGAGGCCTTCGACGAGCTCGACGGCATCCGGCGGACTCACGTGTTCGCCGCTGGCGAACGGCTCTGCGAGACCCCGCGTGCCGCGCCGGAAGCAGCCCCAGTACACCTCGCGCATGCGGGCATCGGCGCACGCGAGGATGCTGCGGGCCTCGGGTGCGACATCGAGCGCGCGCTGAGCGAGCGCCCGCAGGTCCGATACGGGCACGACGGGCAATCCCTGCGCGAAAGCGAGACCCTGCGCGATGCTCGCTGCGAGCCGGGCACCGGTGAAGCCGCCGGGGCCCCGACCGAAGGCGATCGCATCGAGGCCGGCGAGGGTGAGCTGCGATTCGGCGAGCACCGCGTCGATGAGCGCGAGAATGCGCTCGGCATGGCCGCGGCCTGGCTCCTCGTAGCGGCCAAACAGGCGATCGAACGAATCGAGGACAGCCGCCGAGCAGGCCTCGGTCGCCGTATCGATCGCGAGGATCCTCACCGTGGGCTCGCCCTCGACGGCCGTGGTCTCGGTGCGCTCGCGCTCACCGGCCGCCGTCGAATCGGGCGCGCGCCTCATCGAGCCATCGCGTCCGCAGGCCGCGGCGCCGCGCGCGCGGACGCATGCGCTCGCAGAAATCCCAGAACCTCCGCGGCCTCGCGCGTGCAGCGCATCGGAGGCAGCGCGGCAAGCAGCGAGCGGCCGTAGCCACGCTCGATCAGGCGCCGGTCGCAGATAACCACGGCGCCGTAATCGCTCTCGCTGCGAATGAGCCGTCCGACGCCCTGCTTCAGAGCGAGCGCCGCCTCGGGCAGCTGGAAGTCGCGAAACGAATTGCCGCCGGATGCCTGGATGTGATCGATGCGTGCCTTCACGAACGGCTCCTCGGGCGAGGCGAATGGAAGCTTGTCGATCACGACGAGGCGCAGCGCATCGCCTTTCACATCGACGCCTTCCCAAAAGCTCGCCGTTCCGAGCAGAACGCCATCCCCATCCGAACGGAAATCCTGCAGGAGTTGCTCGCGCGGCGATTCGCCCTGCACGTACAGGCGATAGGGCGGCGCCTCGCCCCAGCGCCGCCGCAGCAGCGCCGCGCCTTCGCCGAGCGCGCGGTGGCTGGTGAAGAGCAGGAACGCACCGCCCTGCGCCGCATCGATCAGGGGCAGTGCTGCATCGAGCACGGCGGCGACGTGGTCCGGCGATGCGGGCTCGGGCAGGCCCGGCGGCAGATAGAGCAGGCTCTGGCGCTCGAAATCGAAGGGACTGCCGATCCGCAAGGTCGCGGCGTCGGCCAGCCCCAAGCGGGCCGTGAAATGGCTGAAGTCCTCTCCGACCGACAGCGTCGCGGACGTGAAGATCCACGCCGAGCGATGGGTCCGAGTGAGCGCGCGGAACCGCTCGGCGATGTCGAACGGAATCAGGTGCAGCGCAAAACCTCGCGCGCTGAGCTCGACGCTGCGCACACCCTCGAGCTCGTCGACGGCCGCGATGCGCGCCAGCTCGCTCGCGACCCCGCGCACGCGCGCCCCGAGTGCGGCTGCTCCAGGGGAGTCGCCGTGCGCTTCGAGCTCACCGCTCAGCGCCTCGAGTGCCGCCGCGAGCAATTCCGTGGCGGAACCGAGTGCCGGGCCGCACTCCTCCCACGCCAAGCGCGTTGCGGCGTCCGGGCGGGCCGCTGCGCGCGGTGTGTACCGCGCGGACCCGCTGTGCTTCGGAGGGGCGTATGCCGGCAAGCGCGCGGCGAGCTCGCGCAGCGCTCCCTCGGCCGCGGCCAAAGATGTTTTGACGGCCCCGATATTCTCCTGCACCACCGCCTGCAGCAGATTCTCGATACGGCGGCTGCCGACGTTCGCACCGAAAAGCGCGGTCGCGAGGTCGGGTAGCTGATGTGCCTCATCGAGGATCACCGCGTCGGCCGACCCGAGCAGATCGCCGAACCCGTCCTCCTTCAAGGCGAGGTCCGCGAGCAGCAAATGGTGATTGACGATGACGATGTCCGCTTCCTGGGCCTGGCGCCGCGCCGCGACGACGTGGCAGCGAGCGATCTGCGCGCAACCGATGCCGAGGCAGTTGTCCCGTGTGGAGGTGACGAGCGGCCAGAGCGGATGGTGATCCGAAAGCCCGGGCACCTCGGCGAGATCCCCCGCGCGTGTGATGCGCGCCCAGCGCTCGATCCGCCCGAGCGTGGCGTGCTGCCCGGCGACGCCCTCGAGCTCCCGCTGCCGGCCGGCGAGACCGAGCCGATGCAGGCACAGGTAATTGGCGCGGCCCTTGAGCAGGGCAACCCGCGCAGGGCGGCCGAGGGCGCCGGCGACGAGGGGCAGATCCTTCGAGAAGAGCTGATCCTGGAGGGTGCGAGTGCCCGTCGAGATGAGCACACGCGCCCCGCAGAGCAGCGCCGGGACGAGGTAGGCAAAGGTCTTGCCGGTGCCGGTCCCCGCCTCGATGACGAGCGCCTCGCGCGACTCGATCGCCCGGCCGACCTCCTCTGCCATGCGGACCTGCTGGGCGCGCAGGGTGAAATCGGGCAGCGCCCGCTTGAGGGGTCCCTCGGCGCCGAATATGTCATCAAGCTGGAGCATGTGCTGAGCGGGGCCAGATAACGCACGATCGATCCGCGTGACGTCGGTATCGCAGCGGCATCGAGCTGCGGTCACCGGGACGGCATTTTGCTGCAACCCCGCGTGGAAAGTCGCATTATTGGACGCATTCCGAACATGACATGATGACGCAGCGCATCATGACAGGCTGCCCACGGTAGACATGAACCTTGCCGGTCAAATCGCTTTGACGGCCGCCCGGCTCATGCAGGGCCAGGCCGGCTCTTACGCCGAGCAGGCGCTGCACCTCGCGCAGGGGAGCGCTGAGCGGGCCGCCGAGCGCGTCGAGGCCCTCGGGCCGCGTATCGCGACGCTCGCGGAGGCCGGACTGAAGCTCACCGAGATCACCTTCCGATGCGTGGATCAGCTCGTTCGCCACGGCATCGGGAGTGCGCAGGGCACGCTCACCGATGGAGCCGAGCGCCTGCGCATGAGCGCGAAGGCGCGCACATTGGGTGCCCTTTACGCGGCTCAGCGGGCGGCGCTTCCGCGGACGCGCCGCCGCGTCGCCCGCGATATCGAGGCGACCTGGGACATCATGTCCTCGGCCAGCCGCGACGTCGTGAAGCTCGCTCGCTCGACGCGCAGCGAGCTCGCCGACAGCCCGCCTCACCGGGCGAGGCGCGCGGCAGCGAGTCGGCCCCGCGCGCGCAAGCGCACGAGCCGGCGCCGCACCGGCGAGCGGCGCCCGACGTCCTGAACGACGCCCGGGCGGCGCGGAGCAACCGGGCCGCCGCACACGTTTCGACATGACAGGCAGGATCAGCGCATGGCCACTGCACCGCACGAATTCACAGCCCTTCCCCAGCTGAGCCGCGGGGTCGCGGAGTGGGTGGAATCCGTCCGCCAGCTCACGCAGCCCGCCGCCGTTCACTGGTGCGAGGGCTCTGCGGCGGAGATGCGCAAGCTGACCGGAGAGCTCGTCGCGAGCGGCGAGCTCCAGGGGCTCGATTCGCAGCACTTCCCCGGTTGTCACCTCGCCCGATCGAAGCCGAACGACGTCGCCCGCGTCGAGCACCTCACGTTCATCTGCACGCGCTCGAAGGAGGATGCGGGCCCGAACAACAACTGGATGGCCCCGGATGAGGCACACGAGAAGCTGCGCGGTCTATTCAAGGACTGCATGCGCGGCCGCACGCTCTATGTCGTGCCCTACTGCATGGGCGCGCTCGATTCGCCGTACTCGCGCTGCGGCGTCGAGATCACCGACAGCGCTTACGTCGTCCTCAACATGGCGACCATGACGCGAATGGGCCGCCCCGCGCTCGAGCGGATCGCGCGCACTGAGCGCTTCGTGAAAGGCCTGCACTCGATCGGCGAGATCGATCCCGAGCGGCGGTTCATCATGCATTTCCCCGACGAGCTGTCGATCGAGAGCTACGGCTCGGGCTATGGCGGCAATGCGCTCCTCGGCAAGAAGTGCCATGCGCTGCGCATCGCGAGCTGGCAGGC
>JBOHZR010000288.1:0-18752 GCA_050738595.1 Steroidobacteraceae bacterium
ACGGTGGAGGAGATGATCGAGAAAATAGGCAGGGCGCGGGCCAAAATGGAGCAGCTCAAACCTGGATCGACCCTCCCGAGGGGCAAAAGACGTGAGCTGTAAAGTCATTTCAGGGACACTACACTAGTAACCCACTGAAGGAGAGACTCGCCATGATTAAACGCGGTACCCCTGGACTTTCACGCCGATCGGCTGGAATTGGCTTAGTTCTTGTATTGACCATCTCGATTTCCTATACAATTTGGGCTGCGCAGACCGCGCCTCAAGGCGACGGCACGGCGACTCGCGCGTCGCAAGTGACTTCAACTGGCCTAATCGCCTTCAACTACAAAGATACGGACATCGGGCAGGTCGTTGCTGCGCTGCAGAAGGCGGTCCACAAGACTTTTGTAGTAGACCCGCGAGTTCACGCCACAGTGACGATGATGTCATCGAAGCTGATGTCTCCCGCAGATTTCTACCAAGCTTTTGTGGACGTCCTTCGGGCAAAGCATATTTTAGTAGCAGAATCGTCGCGCGGAGACTTCATTAAGATCGAACCCGAAACGGACCCGCTCTAAACACATTCGATCTGCTTTCGACTTCGGGTATTCGGTCTGGAAGCACTTATTCGACCCGCAGTCTTCCACAGAGCAACTTAGGATACGGCCGGTTAGCCAGCCATGTCCCCAAAGAACACCTTCAAAGCGATATAGCTGCACTCCTGGAAGCCGCTTATGGTTCGAAAGCGACGTGCGAATCGCCGTAGCAGCCATGATCCCTACACTGTAGAGGCTACGAACCTGGCGAATGACGGGTATGCAGCAGACCGCCCGGATCGACCGACTGGCGGCTCATGGGCCGAAAGTCCCCCGTCCAGTGTGCTGACGTACGTCGGGCTTTGGAGAGCTCCCGAGACGATGCCAGCTCTGGGACGAGTCGTACCCCGAGCACGCGCATCGCCCTGACGATGGTATCGAAGCTCGGATTCCCGTCTTTCGAAAGCGCCTTGTAGAGCCCGGCGCGCGTCATGCCAGTCTCCTTCGCAAGCTTCGTCATTCCGCCGTGTGCGCGCGCGGCGATACCGATGACGTGAGCCATATACGCGGCGTCGTCACCTCCTTCCTCGAAGGCTGCAACGAGATACGCCGCCACCTCTTCCGGAGTCTTGAGGTAATCGGCGGAATCGTAGCGAGCGAACCTCTCGGTCTGTTTATTTCGAGCTACCATAGGTCACTTCCCTTTCCTCCGTCCTCGCCGTCGAGCCTCCGAAGCTTCTCGGGCTCTTACGGTATTCATTTCGATCGCACGTTTAATATCCACGTCCTGCGTGGCCTTTGTCCCGGCGCAGAGCAACAGGTACACCACCCGGTCCGTTTGCACGTAGTACACGCGGTATCCCGGACCGTAGTCGACCCGCATCTCACTCACGCCGCCCCCGACGGGCTTCACATCGCCTGGATTGCCCAGTGCGAGACGGTCGATCCGTGCGGCTATGCGCGCCCGGGCGCTCGAATCGTTCAGATTCCCCAGCCGCGTCAAACGTTGCCGAGCGACGGATCTCGTACACCGCGGTACTGTATCCTATAGGAATCGGTACGTCAACTATGGTATACGGTACGGGAGAGAATCGCCGAGCTGACCGAACGACCGGAAACGGGAGTTTTGAATAGCGCCCCGACTGTCCGGAAGTGGCGGGCACCCTCGATCGGATTCGCACCCAAAAGCTCTTGGTCAACCCCAAGTGCGAATCTATGTGCGAGTTCTGGGACACTGCGCGGCAACCCACGGCAACGACATCGACCTGCCCCGTGGCCCGTTCCCATGACATCACCCAGGCAATCAGGAATTCAGCGCTGCGAGCGTTGCCGCGGCTTGCCTGGCGAAGCCTCAGAGTGGAGCGGGTGATGGGAATCGAACCCACGTCATCAGCTTGGGAAGCTGAGGTTCTGCCATTGAACTACACCCGCGTGGCGACATCGATTCTACGGGCGTTCGCGCCGCTGCGGCAATGCCTCGCGAGGTGGTGCCCGGGTGCGGATTCATCGAGTGTCCGCATCGGCCGAGGCTGCGCCCGCGCGGGCCGGTCGCGCTGATGAGCGGAGCCGCTGTCGCCTCGCGGCCACCGAGGCATTGGGCGCGCTGCGCAATCTCCGCGAGACGCTCGACCGGCAAGTACGAACGAGATGTTACTGCGTGCTGTACCCACGCGCGTCGAGGCACGCAATCATCGCACGCCGGTAGTCATCCGGGTTCGCCGATGTCGTTCCGCCGTTGGGCTGGGTCGGATCGAACCCCGTTTGATCCTGTGCCCATTTGTGACACTGGTAGCGGTCGGTCGATTGCTGCTCTTGGGACTGCCCATTCTCGGGGTACATATAGACGTCGTCCGGCGCCGAGCCGACGGGCGCCGACCCAACGCCTCCCGAAGCATAGGAATCGTCCGCCGAGGTATCATCCGCGGCGCCCGCAACCGGCGGCGGATTCGTCACGACGTAGCCGTTGTCACCATCGTCCCAGGTGTAATAAATGTTATCGACGTAGTAGTACGGTACCCCGCCCCACGAAAATGTCGCGCACCCGAGCGGCAGCACCGGCAGGAACCACGGAAAGGACCAGCCGTAGAAGGCGCGCGGCCAGTAATCGCCGTTCCACCACCCACCACGCCAATAGGGATGAGACCCGAAGCGCGGGCCCACCCACGTGCGGCCGGGCACACCGTGGAACGCAGCACCGCCGCGCCCAGCTCGCGCACCTGCGAACGCGCGCGAGCCGCCGCGCCCGCGGGACGCGTTGAAGCGGGGCGCGGCCGCAACACGCGGCGCCGAGTATCGCGGCGAATAGCCAATGCGCGGGGCGGCTGAAAAGCCGCGCGCGGTGAAGTGCGGAGCCGAACCAACGTGTACGCCGCCGAACCCGCCGCGGTGCCCGCCCGAGAAGTTCGCACCGCCGCCGAAGTGCGCACCGCCGCCCACGTGGCCGCCGCCGAAGTGCGCGCCACCGCCCACGTGGCCGCCGCCTCCGAAGTGGCCCCCACCGCTGAAATGCCCACCGCCGCCGCCACCGCCACCGCCATGATGAGCCGATGCGAGCCCGGGCGCTGCCAGCAGCGCCGCCGCCGCAACCGCTGCAATCAATCCGCCGAAACGCATCTTGTCACTCATGGGCCCTACTCCGGCCGGGGTGCCCGGCTCGATCGCCGGCAGGACGATCACGCCTGAGATATTGGACCTCCTGTGCTCGCCTGCGTTCAAGTGTTAAAAATCCCTAATGTTTCTCATCTCCGGCAGACCGCAGGCCGGCGATACGCGCCCGACCGATGGTGCTCATCCACTGATACGTCCAACGTATGGCCGTGCCAGGGGATGACAAGCGTGAGGGAGGGGGAAACGACCGATCCGCAGCGCGAGCCGTGCCACGCCCGGCACGCGCCGGCCGTCGACCCCAGCGCGATTACACCCGTCCGGGCCTCGTGTCGCGTTCCGGCTGGCGTCGGCCAGTAAGCCGGGTCCAGATTCGGTCAAATTGGAGCTCCGTAGCGCCAATCCCCAGCATCGTCGCCCTTGCTGTCTCATCAGTGAGACGCTCTGCGGATGCCAGAGTCGCGAGCGCACCCATCAGTCGTCCGAAGCGCAGTGAGCGCCCCAACGAGATCGGCTTGCGCGCCTCCTCGGCCGCCGGGACCTGATCGTCGAGGGCTGTCAGGATACGATCCGACAGCTCCCAGCTCGCCGCGATGCGACTTGCGACGGCCGCTGTCTGCGCCTCGAGCAATGCGGCGATGACCGCCGCATTAGGTGCTGCCGCGCTCCGAGCCGCGTAGCGATCGAGCGCCACGCGGAATACCACGATCGCGCCGAGCCCCATCGTCAGGCCGAGCAGCTGAGCCGCGAACGGATCGCTATCCGTGACGATTGCCGCGTGGGATTCCGCAGCGGCCGCGGCTCGCATCGTGTGATCCCAGATCGTTTCTGGAAAGCTCGGAAACTCCCGCTCGGAGAGGTGGAACACGGGCTGCACCAGCACAGTCGCGACGAGCGATCGGATCCCCTCCGTGCCGAGCAGCGCTACGGCGCGGTCGATGCTCTCGACCGGTTTGTCGCTCACTCGGTAGAAGGCCCCGTTCGCGAGTTTCAGAAGACTTCCGGTGAGTGCGGGATCACGCCCGATGAGCCGGGCAAGGTCGCTCCGCGTGACCTCATCGTCGCGCATGGCGCGCAGCAGCTGCGGCAGCAGCAGCGGGCGGCGGGGCGCGAAACGGGGATCCGTCGCGACAGAGTCGAGCGTGGCGAGAATCTCGGGGGCGATTGCATCGTACGCCGCGAGCGCCGGCAGCCCGAGGCGCTCGACACGGAACGCGAGCTCGTTGAGACGGCGAAAAACCTCGACCGCGCTCAGTGCGTCCGGGACGGATTGAGCGAGAGGTACGCCGCCCGCCCCGGCCCCAGCACCGTGCCCACCCGATGCCGACGCATCGGTTCGGGTGTGTCTTGCGGCGCTGCGGCGGGCGCGATCGGCCTTGGCCGTGCGCGCGCGATGGGCGAGCAGCCACGCGGGGATGGCAAGCACGACAGCCAAAGCCAAGCCGAGCCAGGCGACTGGCATATTGGGCGATCTCCTCGCAGCCCGCTCGCTCGTGTGCGAACCAGTCCTCAGGCGGGCTGCGCGATTTTGCCATAGCGTGCGAGCGGCCATGGTGCGGCTTCCGTTCGGCCATGCTAGGTTCGAGCTTGCTGGAGTCATGGAATGAATGCGCAAAGGTCCTCTCGCATCGAGGTGGCGGTGTGCCGCATCACCTCCATCTTCGCGCGCTCACTGCTCTGGCTGGCGCCTCTCGCACTCGCTTCCCTCGCCGCCTGCGGAGGAGGCGATGGCGCGACGAGCGCCGCGTTCGGCGGAGGCGTCTCGAGCAGCAGCTCGAGCAGCAGCTCGAGCAGCGCCGGTGACGGATGGGTGGCGGGGGTGTATCCGCCGGAATCGCAGTACGTCGCGCGCTGCCAGAATCCGCGCACGGGCATCGACCCCGCGACCGGTCAAGCCTATCCGGACATTCAGGGCTCGACGCTCGAGGAGAACTTCTGGCTGCGCTCCTGGACCAACGATAACTACCTCTGGTACAGCGAGGTGCCTGACCTCGATCCCGGCACCTACTCGACGACCGCAGCCTACTTCACGGTCCTCATGACCTCTGCGACGGACTCCCTCGGCGAGCCCAAGGACAAATTTCATTTCACGGAAGCGACCTCCCAGTGGGAGCAGTTCTCGCAGGCCGGAGTCGATATCGGATACGGCTTGACGTGGGCGCTCATCGCGAACGTGCCGCCGCGCCAGCTGTACGTGGCCTACGTGTGGCCCGGCGGTGCTGCGCAGGCGGCCGGCCTCGCGCGCGGTGCACAGATTCTCACCATCGACGGCGTCGACGTAGCGAATGGCGCCGACGTCGATACGCTGAATGAAGGCCTCTCCCCCACCAGCGCCGGTGAATCGCACACCTTCACGTATCAGAATTCCGGCTCGAGCACGACTCAGACCGTGACCTTGCAGGCCCAGCAGGTCACCGAGACGCCCGTTCCGATCGTCACCACGATTGCGACGCCGACGGGCACCGTGGGCTACATCCTGTACAACGACGTGATCGCGACCTCGGAGCAAGAGCTGATCAACGCGATCAATCAACTCAAAGCGGCCAACGTCAGCGACCTCGTGCTCGATCTGCGCTACAACGGCGGCGGCTTGCTCGATATCGCGAGCGAGCTCGCGTACATGATCGCCGGGCCGACGCAGACGGCCGGAGCCTACTTCGAGCAGGACACGTTCAATGACAAGCACCCGGACGTGAACCCATTCGGGCAGACCACGCCGCCGACGCCCTTCTATACGACCACTCAGCCAGGATTTACGACGCAATCGGGTGGCACTGCGCTTCCCTATCTCGGTCTGCAGAAGCTCTACGTCCTCACCGGCACGAGCACCTGCTCGGCGAGCGAGGCCGTCATCAACGGACTGACTGGCGTCAACGTGCAGGTGATTCAGATCGGATCCGGCACCTGCGGTAAACCGTACGGCTTCTATCCGCAAGACAACTGCGGCACGAGCTATTTCGCGATCGAGTTCCAGGGAGATAACTTCGCGCGATTCGGCGACTACCCCGACGGGTTCGTGCCTCAGAACGCGTCCCAGGCCTCCGAGTACGCCCCCGGTGCGGTGCTCCCCGGGTGCTCCGTCGCCGACGACTTCTCTAACGCGCTCGGCGCTGCAAACGAGGGCCGCCTGGCCGCGGCACTCGCCTATCGCACGGGAGGAAGCGCGAGTTGTCCGGCGGCGACCGGCACCGGCGCCCCGGCAACCGTCCACGCCCAGGAGCGCCTGGCGATCCACGTGGCCCCCTGGAAGACGATACGCATTCTGCGCCGGCCTGCGCGGCCGTGACGCTTGCTAATGGGTCTGGCGGTCACCCGGCTGGGTCGGGCTCTGAGTCGCTTGTCCCTGCTGCGCCTGCTGGTAGTTCAGCACGAAGGACGGGTCGCAATCGTAAGGGAGCACGAAGTGGCCGGGCTTGCGCCGCCACGCGATGAAGCGCGCACCCGGCGCATCGAGCACTTGCGGATCCTCGAACTGCTGCGTCGAGAGCAGGGTCTTTCCGTCCGGGCCGAGCTTGAAGCGCTCGAGGACGCGCACCTGGTTGCTGTGATTGAGGCCGTTGTTGGTGATCGTCGCCGCCTCGAGGTGAGTGGTCTCAACGACGAGCGTCGAACCTTCCCAATGGCCGACCGAGTAGCCTGTCTTCGTGTCCGGCACACCCGCGGGCGGGGTACGCCCATCGAGAAAAACGATGCGTACCATGTCGTAGTACGCGAGCTTCATGATGAGGAACTTCGGTCCCTGATAGATCTCGATCGGAAAGGGGCCCTGCATCGCATAGATGATCGAGGGCGGCTGACAAGCCTTGCTCACCGTCATGTCGTCGAGGGGCTTCCAGGCAAGTGCAGCCGCGAGCGCCTTCGGCTTGACCTTGAGGCCGCCGAAGTCTCTTGCAGGCAGCTCGACCGGTCCGGTGTCGTGCAGCACCACCGCATTGGACGGCAGCTGGCGCATGAGCGACGGATCGGGAGCCACTTTCATCGTGAGATCCCAGTACCCCGAGAAATCGGGAACCGCAGCGCGTGCGAGATGGGCTGCGGCGAGTCCCGCGCATCCGAGCGCGGCCCAGGCGAGAACGACCGGTAAGCGGGCGCGCGCCATCACACTCAGTCCGCGTTCGGATCGATCGGCTTGCCGATCATCCGTCCATCCGCTCTGTAGGCGTTCTGCATGCGAAGATACCGTGCTCCGTTTCGCGCCGGCCAGCCCCTGACGGTGATTTTATCGCCGAGCTTCAGTGTGTGCTTGGACCACCCGCGGCGTACGAGAATGGACGGCGAATTCGTCTCGGCGGTCCAGGACTCGTGCGTTCCATCCGGCCGCGTCACCGTGAGATGGATGAGCCCGTGGGGGTTGCTGAACTCGACCGCCGTCACGATGCCCGTGACGGAGATCGAGCGGCTCGTTTGAAAGAACACCGCGAAGGAATGATGCGCGGAAGCGAGACCCGAGCCGGCGAGTCCCGCGATCAGGAGCGCCGCCGCGACCGCACGATGCCACATGGATGCCTCCTCCCGACGAGAGGCACCATCATACCGGGACGGCGCGAGCCGGTCGCGACGGCTTGGCCGGCGAGCCTCTCAGGGCCGGCTCGGCCGCGCGAGGCGGCCGTGCACTCTCCCGGCGTGTTTTCGCAGCGTGAGCCTGAGCAGCCACCAGCACGCTTCCGGCACGAAAATATGCCGCTTGGCATCGATGAGCGTCTTGTCTCCGAGAGCGGAGACCGTGTGCAGCCCGGCCCGGTACGCGCCGCTGCCCGGAGGGTCGACCACGGCCGCCGGCTCCTCCTCGAAGCAGCGCGTCGTGAGCCTCGAGACGCGGTTGATGACGACGCGCTGCCCGTAGGTGCCAGAGCAGTCCTGTGCCGGACGGTAGAAGACGCCGTCCTTCCAGAACGGGGTACCCGCCGGCCGGGCGGAGCGGATATCGACCTTGACGGGGTTCGCGGCGTGGGGGTGCCACGGACCGGTGAGCGCCTCGGCGTGGTAAAGATAGAGCTCGCAATTCGCACCCGCCCCAGCCGGCAGGCTGGCCGCGAACCACCAGCGCTCCCCATAGCGGAACGGGGTGACATCGATGAGCGGCAGGCCGGAAACCAGCGTTGCGACGCGTCGCCACCGACCGGGAAAGCGTTCGACCTGGTAGAGCGCCACCTCATTGGCGGCGCACGTCTCAGGAATGCAGTAGAGCGTCCCGCCGTCCTCGATCAGATAAGGGTAGGACAGATGTATGGGCGGACCGATCTCGACGGTCTCGACGTGCTCTGGTGCGTTCGCGTCGAATGCGCTGATGCGGCCGCGGCAGCCGCGATAATCGAGGCGTTCGCAGAACACGATCGAGCGCCCGTCGTAGACGATGCCGATGGGGTCTGCGAAAAACTCGTGGCGCTTCGGCCTCTGCAGCCACCGCGGAGCGAGCGGGGCGTGCGGGTCGAGCAGTGACTGAATCGGCGCATCGAGCACGCCGATGTTCCATTGCTCATGGCAGGCGAGCTGTTGAAACTGATCGCGCAAGGTCCGTACCGGCGCATGGGCAATGAAGGCGAGCCGGGCTGAAAGCTTGCGCCGCCGGGCAATCGCCACCGCGCGCACCGGCGCGCTGTCGAAACACTCCACGGAACCCTCGAGCAGCTTCAGGCAGAGCTGACGAGGCCAGTGCGCGGCGAATGCGCGCAGCTTGCGAAGCGTGATCGCAGGTCGGTAGGCATGGCTGCGAATGACTCCGCAGACGAGGATACGAACCGCATCCCGATCGTCCTGCAGCTGCGCGAGAATCGCGGACGCCACATTCGAGTCATCGACGATCTCCCAGAACCCCTCCGACTCGCCGCGGTACGCGGCCCAGTCTCCGAAGAAAAACTGCCACACGCCCCAGCGTGCTGCCCGCACGAGCGCGCGGCCGGCGGCCGGGGGCGCGAAGCTCAGAATGAAATCGAGACCTCGCTCGTGCAGCGCAGCCGGGCGCTGCTGCGGCAGCAGCCACCCGTCGGCTTGCGCACCCGGCGTGGCGGTGAGATTCGCGACGACGGCCCTCTGCCAGTCCTCGAGGGGCGCTCCCGTCGTGAGGATGGCGTAGCGCACCGTCCCCGTCCCGGTGGTCGGCTCTTCGTCTCTCCACCCTGGAGCGAGGTGCGCTGATGCGCCCTCCGGTTGACCGCGCTTTGCGGATTCCGCGACCGACCCGTACATGTGCCTCCCTACGCGCTCATGCACGCCCTGCCACTCGCTCGAGCACCTCGAGTGTCTGCGCGGCGCACCGCTTCCACGTGAACCGCGCAACGCGTTCCCTCCCCGCCTGGGTGAGCTGGATCCGCAGCTGGGCATCGTCGAGCACCCGTCCGATGCCTCCGGCGATGTCCTCGACGGATTCGGGGTTGACGAGGACGGCCGCGCCCTCCGCGAGCTCCTTCGTACCGTAGCAATCTGACGTCACGACCGGACAGTCGGCTGCCATCGCCTCGAGTACCGGCAGTCCACACGATTCGAACAGCGAGGGGAGCAGCAAGGCATCGGCGAGTCGGTAGAAGGCCGGCATGTGCTCCGTCGGCACCCATCCCGCCCAGCGCACCCAGTCGCCGAGCCCGAGCCGCTCGGGCTCTTTGAGCTCGTCTTCGGACAGAAAGCGATTCTCGCCGCCCGCGATCACGAGCGGCACACCCCTGCTCGGGCCGCTGCGCGCGTAGGCCTGCACGAGGCGGGTGAAGTTCTTGGGCGGGTACACTGCCCCGGCGTAGAGCACGAAGCGCTCCGGCAGGCCGTACCGCTTGCGGACCGTCTCGAGATCGATCGGCGCGAGCGGGGTCCTGAACGAGGTGTTGACGCCCGAGTACACGGTATGCACCCGCTCCGGCGCGACATGTAAGAAATGCACGACGTGCTTGCGGGTGATCTCGGATACGGCAATGATCGCATCAGCCTTGGCCGCATAGCGGGGCACGAGCCAGCGGTGGCTGAGACGGTCGACGAAGCGCGAGCCTCCCGGCATCACATACCAGTCGAGCCCGTGGCACACCCACGCCGTGGGGCAGCTCACCGCGAGCGACATTGAATATTTGGGATTGAAGAGAACGTCGATTCCGAGCTTGCGCACCGCGGCCGGCACACCGAGCTGATCCCAGCCGATCACGGTGCGGCCGGGCACGTGCTGCTCGGTCACGCCCTGCGTGCCGGCGTAAGTGCCGATGAGAGCGGGGTTGCGATACAGCAGTACGAAATCGTGCTGCGGATCGAGTGCAAACATCGCCGCCAGCAGCTCGCGCGTGTAGGTTCGCACGCCGCCGCCGTGTTGATCATAGTGGCGCAACATCACCCCGATTCGCATGTCCACTCCGGCGCTCCGGCGCGCAGAACCCGCGGCGCGGTAGGGACCGCATCGCAGAACGTCGAGCGGGAGCGTCACGATGCAGCTCGGTTGCAACTCCCGTGCCACGACCACGCCTCAAGTTCCGTTCCCGCGCACGGCCGGCACGCATCCTGCTCGACAGTCGGTGAGTCATTGATCTCAGTTTAAGGAGACGAACCATGGGTTCGACGTGGCAGGTACGCAGCATCACGACGGTAGCCATGCTGGCGCTCGCGGCCGGAGGCGGACTCGCAATGGCACAGGCGCCGAGCGCCGCGGGGACGGGCACGAGCACGAGCCCCGCAGCCCATTCCGGCGAGAGGACGGCATCGGCGGCATCAGGTCATTCCGGATCGGCGCTCAGCAAGACGGACCGGACGTTCGTTCGCAAGGCGGCCGAGGGCGGCCTGGCCGAAGTGCAGCTCGGCCAGCTGGCGCAGCAGCAGGGCGAAAGCGACGCGGTCAAGGAGTTCGGCCAGCGGATGGTGACAGACCATCAGGCGGCGAACGAGAAGCTGCAGACGATCGCACAGAACGAGCAGTTGCAGCTGCCGACAACGCTGAGTCGGCACGACGAGAAGGAGCTGACGAAACTGCAAGGCTTGCACGGCGCGGCCTTCGACAGAGCCTATTCGCGCGACATGCGCTCGGATCACCGCTCGGACATCCGCGAATTCGAGCACGAGGCCAAGCATGGCAAGAACGCCGAGCTGAAGCAGTTCGCCGACAGCACGCTGTCCACGCTGAAGGGGCACCTCGCGTCCGCCGAGAAGCTCAAGAGCTCGAACCGGGAGGCGAGCGCGTCCCACGCGAAGACGAACCCCGCCACCCGCTGAGTGTCCAGGCGCCGGCGCCCCGCTCAGGGCGCCGAGCGGCACTGATTCGAGCCTTCAAGCGCCGGGAGCGAGTGATCCTCCTCCCGGCGCTCCTCATCTGCGCCTCTGCCCGCGCATCCCCCTTTGGGCCCTTCGCCTCCTTGCCGTACCATGCGCACCGGGCGGCAATCGCTGCCACGATCCGAAGAATCCCCCAACGGAGGCCTCGATCCATGACCACACCTCAGGCGGCACCCCCGGTGCTCACCGAGCTGAAGCTGACTCCTGCTCTGCAGGAGCTCGTGAATGGCGCACTCGAGCGCGGCCGCATGCTGAGCGTCGCGTACGTGGGCGCGGACGGGCGCCCCGAGCTGTCCTTCCGCGGCAGCATCCAAGCATTGAGCGAGACCCAGCTCGCGATCTGGGTGCGCAATCCCGAGGGCGGTATTCTCGCGGCGGTACGCGGTGGAAGGCCGCACGTCTCGCTGCTCTACGGGGAGATCCGCCCGGATGCGAAGGCATTCGTGACGTTCCGCGGGCGGGGGCGCATCGAAAACGCCGAAGCGGTGCGGCGCAAGGTCTACGAGAGCTCGCCCGAGGCCGAGCGCAATCTCGACAAGGACCGCAAGGGACTGCCGCTCGTGATCGAGCTCGACAGCGTCGATGGATTCTTCCAGGGCGCGGTGCTGAAGATGCGCCGCTGAGGCGGTGAGCGTCCCGACTGCTCGAGCCCGCACCTCGTGCCCGGCTTGCTGTCTGCGTTCCCCGACACGGCCTTGGTACGAAAGCTGCTTGAAAGTAGCCTCAGTTCTCGTGACGCCATTCGGCGTCACCGAAGCAGAGAGTGGAGGGCCGCTCACGGCTTCGTTTTCAGCGTTTGCAATCGATGTCATCCGAAGGCCCCATGCCCTCTATTGAAGAGACTGAGCTCGAAAACACTGGCGAACCGCTTGCACTGCGCCGGCGGCGCAGGCGTATCTATGAAGTGGCGGCAGTGCACGACACGGCGGCGAGCGCTCGGGTGTGCTCCTACCGCGCCTGGATCGTGACTGATTCCTCGACGTTCGTCCCACCCTTCACGAGCGGAGGCACCGAGCGGCAGCTGAGCGACCTGGCGCGCGAGCTGGAGCTCTTCGGTGCCGAGGTGACGGTGGTCGGCCGGGAGACCCACGAGCCGACTTTCTGCGCTCCGCAGCCCCCGGACGACTTGCGCACGCGGTATGTGCCGCCGGCGCCGGTAGCGAAGGGCATGGGTTGGGCTGCACTCGGTCCGAACGTCCGCTACATCCTCGCGACGTTCCGGCATCTAATGCGCGCGCGCCGCGAATACGACGTGCTGATCGTCTCCGGGTTCCGTCAGATCGGACTGCCGGTCGCGCTGCTCGCACGCATCGTGCGCAAGCCCTGCCTCATGCGGGTCGACGCGGCATGGGATCTCAACGATGAGCTCACACCCGAGAGCAACGCGCGCATCGGGCCGCGGGCGCAGCGCCTGGTGAGGGCCGTGATCCGCACGGCCCGCAGGCTGACATTCGACCTGTCGAACCGCCTGGTCGCTTTCTCCGATCCCCTCGAGCGCCGGCTCGTCGAGCTCGGCGCGGCTCCGAAGAAGATCGAGAAGATTCCGAACGGCGTGGACACCGACCGCTTCGCGCCAGCGGCACCGAAGGAGAAGATGGCGCTTCGCCGCTCGCTCGGCCTTCCGACGGACCGCGCGATCTTCATCTATACCGGACGGATCTGCCGCGCGAAGGGTCTGCTCGAGCTCATGAGCGTTTGGGAGCGCATGGTGGAGCACGAGGATCTCTATCTGCTGCTCGTGGGCTCGGGCGCTCACACCCACGAGAGCTGCGAGGTCGAGGTGCGGGAGGCCGTCGCGCGCTACCCCGACTCGATGGGCTGGTGTGCCGCCGTCGACAATGTCTCTCAATATTTGCAGGCAGCGGACGTCTTCATCTTCCTCAGCTACTTCGAGTCGTTCGGGCTGTCGATCGTCGAGGCGGCCGCCGCGGGACTGCCGTGCATCGTGAGCGACGTGGGCTGCGCGCGCCAGGCCGTGCGGCATCGCGAGAGCGGCGCGATTGTGCCGCCGCGCGCGGCACCCGCAGCGGTGCTGCGCGAGATCGATTGGATCCTCGAAGGGCGCGATCGCTGGCCTGCGATGGGGGCGCTCGGCCGGGCGAACGTCGTGAACACTTTCGACCTGCAGACAGTCGCTCGCCGGTATATCGGATTGTTCGAGACGCTCGGGGCCCACAGCCGCCCGCAGACTCCACGGGCCCTCTGAGCGGACCGCGGGCGTCCGATCCGTGCCCGACCCTTGCCGCGCCCGCCGGGGGGCGCATAATCATTCCTCGCGCATGTCCGTCGAGCATTCACGCTCCATCCGCTCCTTCGTCATCCGTGCAGGCCGCCTGACCGATGCGCAGCGGCGCGCGCTCGATGAGCTGTGGCCGCACTTCGGGCTCGAGTTCGAGGCGCGGCTGTTCAACCTCGAGGCGATATTCGGCCGCCGCGCGCGGCGCGTGGTCGAGATCGGATTTGGAAACGGGGAGCACCTCGCCGCACGCGCCGCACGGCATCCGCAGTGGGACTTCCTCGGCATCGAGGTTCATCCGCCGGGAATCGGCCGGCTGCTCCTCGCGCTCGCCGCAGCGGGCCTGAAGAACGTTCGCGTGAGCGGCCACGACGCCGTCGAGGTGTTCGAGACTCAGATCCCGCTGGACTGCCTCGATGAGGTGCAGATTCTCTTTCCCGACCCGTGGCACAAGAAGCGCCATCACAAGCGCAGGCTCATCCAGGCGCCCTTCGCGGAGTGTGTCGCGCGCCGATTGAAACCGGACGGCGTGCTGCGGCTCGCGACGGACTGGCAGCCCTACGCCGAGCACATGCGGCAGGTGCTCGACGCGAGCGCGTTGCTCGAGAACATCGCGCCCGACGGCGGATTTCTCGAGCGCACGCGAGAGCGTGCTCCCACTCGCTTCGAGCAGCGCGGCGAGCGGCTGGGGCATGAGATCCGGGAGCTCGCGTATCGGCGGCGCTGAGCTGCGGCGCAGCATTGCCGCGCCCACGCATGATGCTCGGAAGCGCGACCCCCATGCGATGCATTCACGATGCATTCACGACGCATTCACGCACAGCTCTTGCAGCGGCCCTGAGGCAGGCGCAACATCGAGTGGAGTCATCGAGGCACAGAGGCGCGATCTTCAGGCAGTTGTCAGGATCAGGAGGCTCGCATGGCATCTCCTCAGCCGATCGTCGGCAGCTGGTACCGTCTCAAAGGCGGCGAGACCTTCGAGATCGTCGCGATCGACGACGACGAAGGCACGATCGAGGTTCAATACTTCGACGGCACGGTCGAGGAGATGGATTTGGAGGGCTGGGAACTGCAGTGCGAGGAGCGCGGCCTCACGCAGACCGAGCCGCCCGAGGACTGGAGCGGCTCCGTCGACGTCGAGCCGGACAAGGAGGAGAGCCCGCGCTCCGATCCGTACGGCGATGAGCGCGATCTGCGCGCGAGCCCGCTCGATGGGCTGGATATCTTCGAGGCCCGCTGACCGCTGAAGGCCCTTGAAGGCCGACGGCCCACTGAAGGCCCGCCGGCCGAAGATCAGGCCCTCTGGCCGCCAGCGGTGAGGGCGTCGGGAACCCTGCGGGAATACCAGTAGATGAGCAGCAGGCCCGGGATTGCAAGGCTCGCCGTATATGTGAAGAAGTGCGGATAGCCGATCGCATCCACGACGAACCCCGAGGTGCCCTCGAGCACCTTCCCCGGCAGCGCGTAGAGCGATGAAAAGAGGGCGTATTGCGTCGCAGTGTAGCGCGCGCTCGTGAGCCCCGACATGAAGGCGATCAACGCCGTGCCGTGCATCGCTTGTGCGAGGTTGTCGAGGCTGTTTGCGAGCCCGAGGCCGACGAGCGTCGGATCGTGGGTGCGCGCGAGCGCCGCGAAGGCGAGGTTCGACGCCATGATCAGCACGCTCCCGAGCACGAGGCCGCGCAGCACGCCGAGCCGCGCGACCACCACGCCGGCGATCACGATGCCGACGAGCGAGAAAGACAGCCCGATGACTTTCACGATGAGCGCGACGTCTCGAAGCGTGTAGCCATGATCAATATAGAATGGAGAGATCATGGAGCCCATCGCGTATTCGGTCAGCCGATAGCTGCCGATGAGCAGCAGCAGGATGAGCGCGGTGCCAACGCCGTAGCGTTTGAAGAAATCGACGAACGGGCACACCACCGCGTCGATGAATCCGCCGCCTAAGTGTCGCACCGCAGCGGGCCAGTGGGCTTTCTCATCGAGCCAGCGCTCGACACGCTCCTCCTGCTTGAGGGACTCGCGCGCTACACGCGGCTCAGGCTCCCGGGCGAGCAGCGTCGTCACGATGCCGACGCCGCCGCAGCCTGCCATGATCGTGAGGCTCAGATGCCAGCCGTACGCCTGAGCGATCTCGAGCGCACCGGCGCTCGCTACGATGAGCGCGCTGCGGAAGCCGAGCTGATAGGCGGCTGCCATCGCGCCTTGAAGCTCCTCGGGAGCGGACTCGATGCGCCAGCCGCTCATCGCGATATCCTGAGTCGCGGCACAGAAGGCGAGCACGATCGAGCCGATGGCCACGTGCAGGATATCGACGGCCGGATGGCTCAGCGATTGATAGAAGATCGCGGCGACGATGCCGAGTTGCGCGAGGAGCATCCAGCCGCGCCGGCGTCCCAGCGCACGGTGCAGGATCGGCAGCCGTATGCGGTCGACCACCGGTGCCCATGCGAACTCGATGGTGTAGAACAGCGACGCCCACGCGAGCATGCCGATCGTCGCCCGGCCCACCCCTGCCTGACGCAGCCAGAACCCGAGCGTCTGGAAAATGAGATAGAACGGCAACCCCGACGAGAAACCGAGAAACAGCATCGCGATCATGCGCGGCTGTCGATAGACGAGGACCGCCTGCAGCCACCCGCGCGGGGCGCCGGCATTGCGGTGGATGTCGTTCACCGATTCCGGTCCGATGTCATAATCGTTCGCACTCGAGCATCATAGCCGGTGGGGTCCCCCCAAAATCATGACCGAGTACCAGATAGCGTTCATCGAGCTCGCGCTGGCGCGGGGGGCGCTCGCCTTCGGCCGTTTCACGCTCAAGAGCGGCCGTGAGAGCCCGTATTTCTTCAATGCGGGAATCTTCAGCGACGGCGCGGCGGCGGCGACGCTCGGGCGCTGTTACGCGGACGCCCTGATCCGCTCCGGGCTCGCCTTTGAGATGCTTTTCGGACCCGCCTACAAAGGGATTCCGCTCGTCACCGCGACCGCCATCGCGCTCGCGGAGCATCACGGACGCAGCGTGCCGTACGCGTACAACCGCAAGGAGACAAAGGGTCACGGCGAAGGCGGACTCATCGTCGGAAAGCCCCTCGCCGGGAGGGTCGTCATCGTGGACGACGTGATCTCCGAGGGGACAGCGAAACGCGAAGCGATCGAGCTCATTCGCGCCGCGGGCGCCGAGCCGGCCGGCATCCTCCTCGCGCTCGACCGGCAGGAGCGCGGAGAAGGAAAGCGCTCCGCCATCGAGGAAATCGAGCTGCGATTCGGCGTGCCGTGTGTGAGCATCGTCACACTCGATGAGCTGATCACGGCGCTCGCGCGCGGGACGGGCGCGGCAGCGCGAATATCTGCGGAACAGCTCACATCTTTGAAGGCCTATCGCGACCGCTTCGGCGTGCGATGAGACTTGCCGCGGGCCGGCGCTGGTTCAAAATAGGCGATTGCGGAACAGGTTTCTCGTGTTGCATAGCGCACCTCAACGCTTCTCCGTTCTGCGCCCGCTCCGAGCGGCGCTCCTTGCAGCGGTCGCGGCCGTGGCTTTTGCCGGCGTCGCGCTCGTGCCGGCTCCCGCGCGCGCGGCAGACGGCCCGAAGGTCTATCGCTGGGTCGATGACAAGGGCGTCGTGCACTATGGCGATCGGATTCCGCCGCAGTATGCCCAGCAGGACAGCACGGTCCTCAACGATCAAGGCGTCGAGGTCGGCCATGTCGCTGCGCCGAGGACGCCCGCCGAGCTCGCGGAGGCCGCGCGCACTCAGAAGCGGCAGCTCGCACAGAAGCAGCGCGACACCTTCCTGCTGACCACGTACACGTCCGTGAAGGACATCGAGCAGCTGCGCGATGAGCGGCTCGAGCAGTTGAAGGGGCAGCAAGCCGCGGCCGCGCAGTACATCGCGACGCTGCACGAGCGGCTGCTCGCGCTGCAGGCGCGCGCGATGCTCTTCAAGCCGTACAATTCCGAGCCGAGAGCCCACCGCATGCCCGATGACCTCGCCGAGCAGATCGTCCGCACGCTCGATGAGGAGCGCTCCCAGCGCACGGCCCTCGCCACGAAGGATCAGCAACAGGCCACGATGCGCGCGCAGTTCCAGGCCGACATCGACCGATATCTCGAACTGCGGACCTCGGGTACACCCGGATCGCACTGACGCCGGCCGCTCACCGTCCGGAGTGCCCGAAGCCCCCACCGCCGCGCTCGCTCGCGAGGAACTCAGGAACGATTTCCATCTGCACCTGCACGACCGGTACCACGACGAGCTGCGCGATGCGCTCCCCGGGATGGATCGTGTAAGGCTCGCTGCCGCGATTCCAGCAGGAGATCTTCACCTCGCCCTGGTAATCGGAATCGATCAGGCCGACGAGATTCCCGAGCACGATTCCATGGCGGTGTCCCAAACCCGAGCGCGGCAGGATCACGGCGGCAAGTCCTGGGTCCTCGAGATGAATGGCGAGGCCGGTCGGGATCAGCTCCGCGCGGCCGGGAGCCAGCGTGAGCGGCCCATCGAGGCAGGCCCGTAGATCGAGCCCCGCGGAGCCTGCCGTCGCGTACTGCGGCAGGGGCAGCTCGCTCCCGACGCGCGGATCGAGAATCTTGACCTGCAAGCGGCGGGGTCCACCTGCGCGACCCTCGCTCGCATCCCGCATCACGCGCGCGCCGAATCGCGCGCGAGCGCCGCGCCCGTCTCGCGGCGCGGCTGCTGCTCGAACACCTCGCCGATGAGCGCGACGAGATCGCGCGCGAGCGAGGTCTTGGAAGCACGGGGCAGCTCGCGCCGGCCGCCATGCCAGAGCACGATGAGCTCGTTGTCCGCACAGTCGAACGCCTTCGCGTGGCCGACCTCGTTCGCGGCGATCATGTCGAGCCCCTTCTTCAGCATCTTCGCCCGCGCGTTCTGCTCGACGTTCTCCGTCTCCGCGGCAAATCCGACGACGAACGGACGGCTCGCCCGGGCCGCGACGGAGGCAATCACATCGATTGTTCGCTCCATCTCGACCGCGAGCTTCTCGCTCGTCTTCTTGATCTTGTGCTCCGGCGGAGCCGCCGGACGGTAGTCCGCAACCGCGGCGGTCGAGATGAAAATGTCGGCGGTACCGACTGCATTCAGCACCGCTGCGAGCATGTCCGCGGCGCTCTCCACATCGACGCGGCGCACCCT
>JBOHZR010000289.1:0-3028 GCA_050738595.1 Steroidobacteraceae bacterium
GCGAGGGCGAGCTCCGCGTGCGTGTACTCTGTGAGCGCGAGCGGCTGCGGCCAGCCGTGCTCCACCGCATCGCGCAGTCGATGGAGCGAGCCGACGCCGGGATTGCCGCCCCAGGAGAATGTGAGCCGTGAAGCGCAGCCCATGCCGATCAACTGATCGTAAATGAGATCGGGCGTCATGCGGATCAAATGCAGATCGCGCCGTCCCTGACGCACGATCTCGTGTCCGGCGGCGAACGGGATGAGGTGAGTGAAACCTTCGAGCGCCACGCGCGCACCGTCGCGCACGTGCGCTGCAATCGCCTCCTTCAGCGACAGCAGCTGCATGGATTCCTACTCGACCACCGTCTGCGACTGCTCGCGCAGGTATTGCGGCAGGTAGTAGAAGGAAGCGATGGCCTTGCCGGTCGTGCCTGAGCCCTTCCATCCGCCGAATGGCTGATAGCCCGGCCACGCCCCGGTCGTCGCACCCTGCGGCCGGTTGGCGTACGTGACACCTGCCTCGATGTACTCGTGAAACCAGGGTACCTCATCACTGGCTCCGTAGAAGCCGGCCGTCAGTCCGAGCGGCGAGGCGTTGGCAAGCTCCATGGCCTCGTCCCTCGAGGTCACGCGGTGGAGCATGAGGATCGGGAGAAACATCTCCTTCTGCCAGAGCGGATGCGAAAGCGGGGCCTCAGCGAGCGTCGGGCGCACGAAAAAGCCGCGTGCGAGCGCATCGTCCTTCAGGGGCTCGCCGCCCGCGAGCACGCGCGCGCCGCCGGCGCGGAGCTCAGTCACATAACGCGTGAAATCCTCGTACCCGGACTGCGTCGCCACCGGACCCAGCCAATTGCCGCGTGCGGCCGGATCTCCGATGGCGATCGAGCCGAGCTGTCGGAGGAGCTTCGCGATGAGCGGCTCTGCCACCCGACGGTCCACGTACAGGCGCGACAGCGCCGAACATTTTTGGCCACCCATGCCGAATGCGGAGCGCAGGATGCCACTCGCCGCACGGTCGAGATCGGCGCCTGAGGTCACGATGCAGGCGTTCTTGCCGCCCATCTCGGCGATGCAGGGCCTGGGGTAGGCACCGCCCTGGAGTTTCATCGCGATCTGTCGGCCGACTTCGAAGGAGCCTGTGAAGGTCACCCCGGCAGTGAGCGGATGGTCGATGAGCGTCGCGCCGATCGCTCCACTCGAGCCGGAAAGATAATTGAACACGCCCGGCGGAATCTCCGCGTCCCGGATGCAGTCGGCCAGCATCCGTCCGGCCCAGGGCGTCGCGGTGGCGCCCTTGAGCACAACGGTATTGCCGGTGATCAGCGCCGCCGCAACCGGACCTGCGGCGAGCGCGATGGGGAAGTTGAATGGCGTGATCACTACCCAGGCGCCGTAGGGTTTCAGCACACTGCGGTTGTGCGATGCGTGGCTCTTGAGCGGATCGTCGGGCAACGGCCGCTCGAAAGCGCCGGCGCGCTCGAAGTCATCGCAATAGGTCTGAAAGAAGTCCGCCGCCTCCTGTGCTTCCCCGAGCGCCTCCATGCGGTTCTTTCCGACCTCGAGGGTGAGGGCTGCGGCAATGTCGTACACGCGCTCGCCGATCAGCTCGCCGACTCGGCGCAGCAGGTGCACGCGCGTTCGCGCCGGCGTGCGTTTCCACGTGGGAAATGCGCGGTGCGCGGCCGTGAGCGCCGCGTCGGCTTCGGTGCTACCGGCCGCAGCGAAGCAGCCGAGGAGCTGCTCCTGATCGGCCGGATTGCGCTTCTCCAGCAGGGCAGGGCCCGGGCGATCGGAGCCAGCGATGTAGAGCGGATGAGACCCGCCAAGTTGCGCGAGGACGCGCTTCATCGCCGCCTCGAAGCGCGTATGCAGCTCCTCGGGCGGCTCGAACATGGTGGCGTAGGTGAGCTTGAAGGTCATGGGCGCTCCTCAGCTAAACTCGCGGTCAGCTCGCCGAGCAGTTGATCCAACAGCGCGAGCGCCTCGGCGAGCTCGCGCTCGCTGATAACGAGGGGCGGGGCGAGCAGCAGGAGATTGCCGCGTGCGGCGAACGAGATGCCGCGATCCATGGCGCGCTCGAGCAGCCGCCCGAGAGAGCGGTGCTGCTGCGGCCAGGGGGCGAGGGGCTTGCGCGTGAGGCGGTCGCTCACCAGCTCGGCCACGGCAAAGAGTCCATGCCCCCCGCGCACGTCGCCGATCACGGCATGTCGAGTTTGCATGCGCTTGAGCTCTTCCAACATCCAGGCGCCGAGCCGGCGCGAGCGCTCGATCAGCCCCTCCTCGCGATAGCTCTCGATGGCCGCGATGCCGGCGGCGCAGGCGAGCGGGTGGCCGCAATAGGTAAGACCGGTCATGAGCATCTGCGGCTCGAGGGCGCGCGCGAGCTCGGCGCTCAGCACCACGGCACCGAGCGGCAGGTGTGCACCGGTGAGGCCCTTGGCGAGGGTCATCAGGTCGGGGCGCGCATCGGCTCCGTAGCGCTGCCAGGCAAACCACTCGCCGCAGCGGCCGAAAGCACTCATCACTTCATCGGCGATCAGCCATACCTTCGCCGCTCGGGTGGCAGCGCGCAGCGCCGGCCAGAACTCATCGGGCGCGACGATGCCGTTCGTGCCCGCGCTCGGCTCCATCATCACCGCTGCGACATTGCCGGCACCGAGCTCTCCGATCACGTTCTCGATGTGGCGCACCGCGGCGGCCGCGCATTCCGGTGCGCTCACCGTGCCGAAGGGACAGCGGTAGGAGTAGGGAGGCGGCACGCGCCGGACGCCAAACGATCCGGGGTCGACCTGCGCCGCGGTGCGGGTGTCTCCCGACAGCGCCATCGCGGCGTAGCTCGCCCCATGGTAGGAGCGCTCGCGCGTGATCACCCAGCCGCGCGGGTTGCCACTCGCCGCGCGCGCTAACTTGACCGCATGTTCATTGGCATCCGCGCCGCCTAGCGTGAAAAACACGCGACCGCCCGGCCAGCCCGCCGCATCGAGCAGCAGCGATGCCAGCCGGGCGCGCGGCTCGGCGCCCCAGGCACTGGTCACGAAGCACAGCTG
>JBOHZR010000290.1:0-13589 GCA_050738595.1 Steroidobacteraceae bacterium
GAGCTGCGCAGCGCGGCGCCGCGCCCTCTGAAGGCGCGGTCGCGGCCCGGTCCGGCGCCGGTGCGAGAGGCGCTGCCGCGCCTGCCGCTCAACCCCCTGCGCGCGCCGTTGCCGATTTCGGCCGGGCCGTGGGTGTCATGAGGTCCGGTAATGCCGAGGAGGCGGAGCTCGAATTCGAGCAGATCGCGACGCGCTATCCGCGGCTCGCCGCTCCGGATATCGATCTCGGCCTGCTGTACCGGAAGTCGGGCGACCTCGACCGCTCGGAGCGCGCGCTGCGCGAGGCGGTCGAGCGCGATGCGGGAAGCGCTGTCGCCTGGTGCGAGCTGGGAGTGACGCTGCGCATGCGCGGCAAGTTCCACGATGCCGAGGACGCATACAAGAGAGCAATTGCCGCAGACCCGGCCTTCGCGCCCGCGTATCGCAATCTCGGAGTATTGCTCGACTTGTATCTCGGCGATGCGCCCGGTGCGCTCGAAGCCCTCGAGCACTATCAGAGTCTCACCGGCGAGAAGGAGCCGGTGCGTGGCTGGATCGCCGAGTTGCGCCGCCGTGCGGGCAAGAGACCCGCCGATCACGGTGCGGCCGGCGGCGCCGCGGCGGCAACGGGTACGTCGGGAGCGGGCGCGGCGGCGGCAGGCACGGCCGGTGCGACAGGCAAGACAGGAGACTGATATGCACCATCGCAGATTGCAGCACCGATCGTTTGAGTGGCTCTGCGCTTGCATCCTGCTGACGCCGTGTGGAGTGCTCGCGCAGCAGCCCGGAAGGACGCCGCCGCAACCGGCGCCGAGCGCTCAGCAGGCCGCCGCTTCGAGCGCTGGACCGAATGCGGCGTCCGCAAAGCAGGCCGATGATCTCGAGCCCGCGGTCGACACGTCGGCCGATGCGGCCCGCGCGCGGACCGAGCGTGATGCGAAGCACGGGCAGCGCGGACGCGCGCCGGGCAAGCCGATCGACCATCTCGAGCTCGGCACGACCGACATCACCGGCAACCGTGAGTTGCCGAAAGTGATGTACATCGTGCCGTGGAAGCGCTCGGACCTCGGCGATCTGACCGGCAAGCCCCTCAACAGTCTGGTCGATCAGACGCTCGAGCCCGTGGATCGCAACGTGTTCGAGCGCGCAAACCAATATTACGGTGCGGTGACAGCCGGCGCGGCGCACGGCGGCGCAGCGAGCGCCGGTGCCTCGAGTGCGGTTCGGCCGCAGGACGTGCATCGCACGCCGGACGCGGGCTCTGGCTCGGCCGTGCGGGATGAGAGATAGATCGCAGCTTTTTGGGTTTATGTCATTCAGTTTGCGCTCTCCGGAGCGGGTCGAGGTCCGAAAATGAACTTCTGGCACATGGTCGTTCGGTTCTTTCAGGGCGGCGGACTCTTCATGTTTCCCATCGCTCTCGTGCTGGCGCTCGGCGTCGCCATCGCCATCGAGCGCTACATCTATTTGCAGCTGGTCGCCGTGCGCAATCGGCAGTTGTGGAACCAGATCGTGCCGCTGCTCGCGCAGGGCAACTTCCGGCAGGTCGTGCAGGTCACGTCCAAATCGGATTCGGCGATCGGTCAGATCCTCAACTACGGCCTCGCGCGCATTCAGGCCGCGCGCCGCCGCGACGACATCGAGAAGGCGATGGAGGAGAGCCTCATGGAGGTGGTGCCGCGGCTCGAGAAGCGCACGCACTACCTCGCGACGTTCGCCAATCTCGCGACGCTGCTCGGTCTGCTCGGAACGGTCATCGGTCTTATCAACGCGTTCGCCGCCGTTGCGACGGTCAACCCGGCGGAGAAGGCGAACCTGCTGTCGGCGAGCATCTCCGTCGCGATGAACTGCACGGCGTTCGGAATCATGACCGCCGTGCCGATCCTGTTCGTGCACGCGTGGCTGCAGACGAAGACCACCGAGCTCATCGACAGCCTCGAGATGGCATCGGTGAAGTTCCTCAACGCCGTCACGGAGCGCCGCCCGGAAGCGCCGGTGCCGGCGTCGGCGGTCGCGGCCTAGCCGGACGCACCGCCGGGCTGCGAACGCACCCGCGAAGCAAGCGCCGTTCACGACCATGCGCCGCTCCTCCTTCGAGGCAAGAAAGCTCGCCCGCCGCAAGCGACGCCCCGCGGAGCTGATCCTCGTGCCGATGATCGATATCTTCACGGTGCTCGTGACGTTCCTGCTGATGACGGCCGTCTTTTCGCGGACCGTGGTACTGCAGCTCGACCTGCCTCAGAAGGTGTCGCAGTTCCGCGATCCGCCGCCCGGACTTCAGCTCGAGGTGGTGGTGCGCAAGGATCAGATCGTGGTCGAGGACCGCAACAGCGGGCCGCTCGCGACGCTTCCGAACACCGCGCAGGGCTACGATTTCGACGATCTGACGGGGTACCTGAAGCGCGTGAAGGCCAAATTCCCGGAGAAGACCGCGGCGACACTGCTGCTCGAGCCGGGAATCTCCTACGACACTCTGGTGCAGGTTATGGATCACGTGCGGGTGTTCGTGGTGAGCGCCGGGCTCGGCACGCAGCAGGCCGAGCTGTTCCCTGACATTTCTATCGGAGATGCGCCCACATGATGTCGAACCGCGCGCGCCGCATGGCCGAGCACCACAGTCGCCACCGCGCGGACGCCTCGCTCAACCTGGTGCCGCTCATCGACATCCTGACGGTGATGGTCTCGTTCCTGCTCGTCTATTCGACCGAGGTCGAGGTCATCCAGAACACCAAGGGCATCGATATACCCCAGTCGATCGCTCAGGCCCAACCGCAGCGCTCGGTCGTCGTGATGATCACCAAGACGGACCTGTTCGTGCAGGGCGAGCGCGTCGCCTCGGTGAGCGATCTGCGCGCCGGCGGTGAGATCGTCGCGCCGCTCAAAGCGGCGCTCGAGCGGCCGCTGCTCGTCGGACGCGAGATGAGCGAGCGCGACATCGCAGCGCGTGAGATCACGATCATGGCCGACAAATCACTCCCCTACGAGGTCCTGAAGAAAGTCATGTCGACCTGCACGGATGCGAACTTCGGGCGCATCTCCCTTGCGGTCCTGCAAAAGGACGAGCCGGTCCCCGCTGCGCAAAGCCCGGCTGCCTGAGCTCGAGCACTCGAACCCGCCATCATGCTCGCCCCGTTCCATCGCCACTACGAGCTGCCCTGGGAGGCCGACCCGGAGATCGAGGGGCGATTCCGGAGAATCGTCCGGACCGTGCTCGCGAGCCTGGTGCTGCTCGCGCTGCTCTTCGCCCTGATCCCTGCCCCGCAGCGCACCGAGAACGAGGAGCAGGTCCCGAAGCGCCTGGCGCGCATCATGATCGCGGAGCAGCCGAAGCCTCCGCCGCCCGCCCCGAAGGTCGAGGAGAAGCCCCGACCGATCCTGAAGCCACAGCCCGTACGGCCACCCGAGCGCACGGAGCACGCCCGCCGCCGCGCGCGGCAATCCGGGCTCCTGAAGTACCAGGACGAGCTCGCGGATCTGCGCCAGGATATGAACGTCAACGTGGGCGCGACGCGCAACCTCACTGGCGCCGTCGGCGCCGACTCGCATGCGGAGCGCTCGCTCATCACGTCGAACATCGGCTCGGGAAGCGGAGGAATCCGCGCGGCGAGCGTGAGCCGCGGGTTCGGCAGCGGTGCGGGCTCGCTCACCGGCCACCAGACGACGGCCGTGACCTCGGCGCTCGCGCGGGAGGGACTCGATGCGCGCGGTCCGACGCGTACCGGCTCGAAGGGCAAGCCGGCAAGGAGCCTCGAGGAGATCGAGCTGGTCTTCGACCGCAACAAGGGCGCCATCTACGCGCTCTACAGCCGGGAGCTGCGCCAGCATCCGGAGCTGCAGGGCAAGCTCGTTCTGCAATTCACGATCGCCCCGTCCGGCGAGGTGACGATGTGCCGCGTCGTCTCGAGCGATTTGAACGATCCGGTGCTCGAGCGCATGATCATCGCTCGGGTGCGTCTGTTCCGTTTCGAGCCGAAGGACGTGGCCCCGGTCACGACGACCAAGCCGATCGATTTCTTCCCGGCGTAGGTGCTTTGCGGGGCTTCACGGGGGGCGACATGAACCTCAAATCGGAGATCGACTACTTCAGCGACCTCAGGCTCATCGACAAGGCCAGGCTGCTGAATCTCTTCCTCCACGAGCTCGCCGAGGAGGCTCGGGGCACGTACGGGCCGGGCACCGAGCAGGTGCACGACGGCGCGCACCTGCGCTTCGTCAACGAGCTCGTGCACCGCCTGACGCGCGTGATCGAGCAGCTGATGGCCGAGGATGCAGCCCGGCCGGCCGACGACGTCCTGATGCGTATGCTGCTCTCGCCCCGGGCGGACAAGATCACCGAGCGGCTCGTCTTCAACGCCTATCGCCGCGCGATTCAGGGATTCGAGAGCTTCGATACCACCGTACTGATGGGCGGCACCTAGGGCCGCTGCCACGATCACGGGACACGAACGTTCGGGCGCGAGGCGCGCGCCCGGCGGCCCGTTGCGCGGCCTACGATCCGATCAGTAGAGTGGGACGGATCGAACCCCCTGCGAGTCTGCCTGTCCGATGATCGAGCAGCCGCTCACTCAAGTTCTCATCCTGCTCGCGGTATCCGTATTCGTCGTGGCGCTCGCCCGGCGCCTCGGCGGGCCACCGATCCTCGGATATCTCGTGGTGGGCCTGGCGCTCGGGCCGCACGCGCTCGCGATCATCCCCTCGAGCGAGCTGATGCACGTGGTGCCCGAGCTCGGGGTCGTCTTCCTCGTCTTCACGCTCGGCCTCGAGTTCTCGCTTCCGCGCATGATCGCCATGCGGCGCGAGGTCTTCGGGCTCGGGGCGTTGCAGGTCGGTGCGACGATCGCCGTGTGCGCGTTCTTCGCGCACCTTGCCGGCGCCCCATGGCTGGTCGCGGCGCTCATCGGCGGCGCCGTCGCGATGAGCTCCACGGCGATCATCCTGCATCAGTTGAGCGATCGCGGGGAGCTCAATCGGACGCACGGGCGCCTCGCCTTCGCCATGCTGCTGTTTCAGGACCTCGCCTTCGTGCCGCTGCTCGCGCTCGCGACGGGGCTCAACGGGGGGTACGCCGCCATCTCGCTGCGCTCGGCGCTGCTCACGGCCGCCGCCGGGGTGATCGCGGTGATCGTCGTGCTCGCGGCCGGCCGCTGGCTCTTGCGGCCGTTGTTTCGCGAGATCGCGCACAGCCGGCTGCGGGAGCTGTTCACGCTCACTGCGCTGTTCGTCGTGCTCGCGGCGGCGTGGGTGTCCTACGTTGCCGGGCTGTCGCTCGCCCTTGGCGCGTTTCTCGCCGGCATGATGCTCGCCGAGACCGAGTACCGCCATCAGATCGAGGCGGTCATCCGGCCCTTCCGCGACATCCTGCTGGGCCTGTTCTTCATCTCGGTCGGCATGCTGCTCGACGTGCGGGTGCTCGGCGTGGAGCTCGGCATCGTCTCGGCGATGCTCGCGGGCATGCTGATCGTGAAGACCGTGATCGCGGCGCTTGCGGCGCGCATCTTCGTCGGCTCGACATTCAAGGCGCTGCGCTCCGCGGTCGTGGTCGCGATCGGCGGAGAGTTCGGCATCGCCTTGCTCACCATTCTCATCGAGAGCGGAGCGCGCTCCCCGCTGCTGCAGCCGCTGCTGGTCACCGTGGTGCTGTCCATGGTCCTCTCGCCGCTGCTCCTCAATCAGAACCGCGCGATTGCGCGCGCCGTGCTCCGCGAGCGCGGCCCACGCGCGGCGCCGCTCGAGCCGGAGAACGGCGCAACGGACTTCATTGCGCGGCGGGAGCATGTCATCCTGTGCGGCTACGGGCGCGTCGGGCAGAACATCGCTCGTGTCCTCGAAGCGCAGGGCTTCGAGTACATCGCGCTCGATCTCGACCCGGCGCGCATTCGCGCCGCGCAGCAGGCCGGCGAACCGGTGCTCTTCGGCGATTCCGCTGACGAGGAGATGCTGGTGAAGGCCGGCATCGAGCGGGCGAGCGCGGTGGTCGTCAGCTTCTCGAACCCGGCCGTCGCGCTCGGCATCGTACGCAGCGTCCGCCGTGTGCGCTCCGAGGTGCCGCTGCTCGTGCGCACAGCCGATGATGCTCGCCTCAAGGAGCTCAAGGATGCCGGCGCGACGGAAGTGGTCCCGGAGACCTTCGAGGCGAGCCTCATGCTCGTCTCGCAGGTTCTCATGCTGCTTCGGGTGCCGGTGAGCCGGGTCGTGCACACGATCGCAGCGGTGCGCGCGAGCCGCTACCAGCTCCTGCGCGGCATCCACCGGCGCGAGGACCCGCGGCCCGCCGCCGAGGATGCGCAGGCGTTCCCGGAGGAGCTGAAATCGATCGTCATTCCGCCGGGTGCGTGGGCCGTCGGCCGTACGGTGAGTGATCTCAGAGCACGCGGTGCCGAGGTCGCGATCACCGGCATCCGCCGGCACGGGATTCTCGGGCGCGAGCCGACGGGCGACACGCGTATTCGCGAGGGCGACATCGTGATCGTCTACGGGCTGCCCGAGGCGCTCGAGCACGCCGAGGGGGTCCTGCTTGCGGGGTGAGCGCGGTGGCTTTATCGGCTGACTAATTCATGAAACGTACAGAGATCCGTTTCCCACCGAAGCACGAGGCGCTGCGCGAGGACGTGCACGCCCTCGGCGCGCTGATCGGGCAGATGCTGCGCGAGCAGGGCGGTCCGGCGCTGCTCGCGACGGTCGAGCAGGACCGGGTGCTCGCGATCCGCCGGCGCGAAGGCGATCAGTCCGCCGCCGTGGCGCTCGCGGCGCGAGTGCGCGGGCGCCCGCCGGCGGAGGCTCGGGATCTGGTGCGCGCCTTCTCCACCTGGTTTCAGGCCGTGAACCTCGCAGAGAAAGCCCATCGCGTGCGCAGGCGCCGCGAGTACTTCGTCGCCGACAGCGCCCGTCCCCAGCCCGGCGGCATCGAGGATGCGCTCGCAAGCCTCAAGGCCGAGGGCGTCACGCTCGAGGAGGCGCTGCGGCTCATCGGCGGTCTCGCGATCGAGCCGGTGTTCGCCGCGCACCCGACCGAGTCGATGCGCCGCACGGTCCTGCGCAGTCAGCAGCGGGTCGCGGCGCTGCTGCTCGCACGGCTCGATCCGACGCTCACCCCGCGCGAGACCCGTGATGTGTGGGGCCGCATCCGCCAGGAGTTCACCGCCGGCTGGCAGACGGAGGAGCACCCGCGCGAGCGGCTGACGGTCGCAGACGAGCGTGAGCACGTTCTGTACTATCTGAGCGAGGTGCTCTACCGGGTCGTCCCGGAGTTCTACGAGGAGATCGCCGAGGCGCTCGCGAAGCTCTACGACGTCGAGGCGGATGCGCTCGAGCTGCCCGTGCTTCTCAGCTTCGGCACCTGGGTGGGCGGGGACATGGACGGGCACCCGGACGTGCAGGGCAAGACCATCCGCGAGACGCTCGCGCGGCAGCAGCAGGTGATCCTCGGCGCCTATCACGAGGAATGCCTTGCGCTCGCCCAGCGCCTCTCCCAGAGCGCGAGCCGCGTCGGCACCTCCTCCGCGCTCGCCAAACGGATCGACCAGTACGCGACGCTACTGCCCGGATCGCGCGCGCTCACGCCGAGCCGGCACGACCGCATGCCGTACCGTGTTTTCCTGGCACAGATCGCGACGCGTCTGCGGCACACCTTCGAGGCTCGCGCGAGCGGCTATGAGAGCGCCGCGGGATTCGCCAGCGACGTGCGCCTCATCGCCGAGAGCCTCCGGGCGAACAAGGGCTGGAACGCGGGGCACCACTCCGTGCGGCGGCTCTTGAGGCGCATCGAGACGTTCGGGTTTCACCTCGCAACACTCGATGTGCGGCAGGAGAGCGCGATCCATCATGCGATCATCGCCCAGGGGCTCGATGATCCGGGATGGGGCGGCCGGCCGCGAGCCGAACGCCATCGGCTGCTCGCGCAAGCCATCGAGCGCGACAGGGGCCCGCAAGTCGAGCTCGATCCGCTCGGCAAACGGGCGCGCGGGGTGTTCGAGTCCATCATGCAGGCTCGACACCGGTACGGTCCGGCGGCGATCGGCTATTACGTCGTGAGCGGCGCCACCGACACGGATGATGTGCTCGCCGTGCTGCTCCTTGCGCGCTGGGCCGAGGCATGGGACCGGCGCACGGGGGAGGTCGCGCTCGACATCGCGCCCATGTTCGACTCTGTCGAGTCGCTGGAAGCGAGCGGGGGGATCCTCGAGCGGCTGCTCGCCGATCCGCTGTACCTGCGCCATCTCGAGTCGCGCGGTCGCCGCCAGTGCGCCGTGATCGGCTATGCCGAGGGCAACAAGCAGGCGGGACTTCCCGCCTCGCGCCTCGCGGCGCAGTCCGCGCAGCGTCAGCTCGCCAGCGCACTCTCCGAGGTCGGCGAGCGACACGTGCTCTTCCATGCGCGCGGCGGCAGTGTAGCGCTCGGAGGAGGCCGGATCGACGCGATCGTGCGCGCGGCTCCGCGCCCGGCCATGAACGGGGTGCTGCGCCTCACGGAGCAAGGCGAGGGCGTCAATCAGAGCTACGGCCTGCAGCCGATCGCGCTGCGCACCCTCGAGCGCGCTTTCAACGCGCTCGCGTACGGAGTGCGACGTGCGGCAGAACCCGAGTCGCCCGCCCACGCGCAGTGCGCGGCGACGGTCGCCCGCGCTGCACGCGGCGCATACCGCCGGCTGGTCTACGGGGATGAGGGCTTCTATGAGTATTTCCGCAACGCGACTCCGATCGACGTGATCGAGCGCATGCAGATCGGCTCGCGCCCCGCATACCGCTCGGACTCTCCTCAGCTCGAGACGCTGCGGCCCGTACCGTGGGCGTTCGCATGGACCCAGTCGCGGCTGCTCCTGCCCGCCTGGTACGGCGCCGGTACCGGGCTCGCGGAGGCGCTCGACCAGCACGGGCTCGAAGCAGTGCGCGAGGCCTGCGAGCGCGACATCTCCCTACGATTCCTCATCGAGGATGTCGAGGCGATGCTCGCGCGCGCCGACCTCGAGATCGCCGCCGCGTACGATGAGCTCGCACCGGCCCCGCTGCGCCGATTCTTCTCCGATATCCGCGCCGAATACGAGCTCTCGTGTGAACGGGTGCTCCAGGTGAAGCGCGCGCAGCGGCTGCTCGACGCGGACACCACGCTGCAACGCGCGATCGAGCTGCGCAACCCCTATGTCGACCCCATGAATCTCATGCAGATCGACCTGCTCGCGCGCTGGCGCGCGGGCGGTCGCGAGGACCGCGACCTGTTCGAAGCGCTGCTCGCGAGCGTGAGCGGCATCGCGCAGGGTCTGCAGAGCACGGGGTGATATTCATGATCTCGGTCGATGCAGCCGTTCCCGACGATGCGGCGCTGATACTCGCCTTCATCCGCGAGCTCGCCGACTATGAGCGCCTCGCGCACGCCGTGGCGGCCACGGAGGAGGATCTGCGCCGTACGCTCTTCGGCTGCGATGCCTATGCGCACGCGCTCATCGCGCGGCTGGACGGGCAGCCCGTGGGCTTCGCGGTGTACTTCTTCAACTACTCGACGTTTCTCGGCAGGCCGGGACTGTACCTCGAGGACCTTTACGTGCGTCCGGCGGCTCGCCGGCGCGGCGTGGGACACCGGCTGCTCGCGCGTCTCGCCGGCATCGCGCTCGAGCGCGGCTGCGGGCGCATGGAGTGGGCGGTGCTCGACTGGAACGAGCGCGCGATCGAGTTCTACGTGAGCCTCGGCGCCTCGCCGAATGGGGAGTGGACCACGTACCGCCTCTCGAGCGATGCATTGTGCCGGCTCGCGGATCCACCCGACCGGGACGGCGGCGCGGCCGGATGATCGAGCACGGGCGGCTGCCCGGGCCCCTCGCGAGCGGTGTCGCGCGCGCCGTGCGCGAGCACCCGCGGCTCGGGCTTCTCGACGGGGAGGCGGCCATCGAGCATCGCGAGCAAACTGCTCCGAGCGCGCGCAACGCGGCTCTTGATGGTGCCGACCGCGCACCCGCAGATCGAGGCGGCCTCGTCGTACGAGAAACCGCTCGCGCTCACCAGAATGAGCGCCGCGCGCTGGCCGGGCGAGAGCGAGGCGAGCGCGCGATTGAGGTCGCGCAGCTCGAGCTCGCCGTCGTGATCCGGTGGCACGCTCGGCTCGGGCAGAGCGTCTCCAGGGATGTCGTGCGCCTCGAACTTACGGCGCCGCAGCTGCGAGTAGTGCTCGTTGCGGACGATCGTAAAGAGCCAGGCCTTCAGGTTCGTCCCGGGCTTGAACCGCTGGATGTTATTGAAGGCGCGGAGCAGCGCTTCCTGGACCAGATCGTCCGCACGCACGCCGTCGCGGCACAGAGAACGCGCGAAGGTGTGCAGCTGCGGTACGAGCGACACCATCTCGTCGGTCACCTTGTAGTCGGTCTCGACTGAATCCATATCCATGCAGCCCTCGCGAGGGCAGGGGTCTGTTCCTGCTTTACGACGGCCAAGCTACACGCGATCGTGGTTCGCTGGAGTCGGCTGTCGGGACTCGCGCAGCGGCGGCTGCGCCGATCGTGGCGTCGGACGCCTCCTACCCGCTCCGGCAGCAGTCCGCGTGCCTGAGCCGCGGGTTCGGTTCTTGCGGCCGCGACGCGCGAGGCATGGCTGGTGAGAATCCGTAGACACAAGGAAGGGACCGTGTACCGGGTATCCCCGGGGCCGGCGAGCACCTGGCGTGTCTCCATCGATGCCGGCAGCACGATCGCCTCGTTCAGCGAGAAGAGCGCCGCCGTCCGTTTCGCGCTCACTCTGGCGCGTGGTGAAGGGGGCTGGCAAACGCCGACGCTCGGCGCCGGCTCCGCCCGGCACGCTCTCACGCACCGCCTCTGACGGTGGCACACGGGCGAGGACCACGGGATGGCGCGTGCGCGCCCTCATGCACGGCGGAAGTCGACCGCCGGCAGCTGCATCGAGCGGCGATATTTCGTCACGGTACGCCGCGCGACCTTCACGCCGCGGTCCGCGAGAAGCTCGGTGAGCTGCACGTCGGAGAGCGGATTGCGCCGATCCTCCGCCGCGATGAACTCGCGCAGCAGCGCGCGAATCGCGGTGGCGGAGCACGAGCCGCCGCTCGTCGTCGCGAGCTGCCGCGAGAAGAAGCGCTTGAACGCGACGACGCCGCGCGGAGTCGCCATGTATTTGTGGCTGGTCGCGCGCGAGACGGTCGATTCGTGCAGCCCGAGCTCATCGGCGATCTCCCGCAGCGTCAAGGGCCGCATGGCGAGATCGCCGTAATCGAAGAAATTGCGCTGCCGCGCGACCACGGCCTCCGCTACACGCTGAATGGTGAGAAAGCGCTGCTCGAGATTGCGCACGAGCCAGCGCGCCTCCTGCAGATGCTGCGCGAGGAGCGCCGTCTCGCCCTCGCGGACCTGCCGGAATTGCTCCGCGTACTGCTGGTTGACGCGGATGCGCGGGTAGATCGCGGCGTTGATCGAGACCAGCCAGCGCTTCTTCTCTTTGCGCACGATCACGTCCGGTACGATCGCGCGCGGCTCGAAGCTGCCGAGCTTCGAGCCCGGACGTGGATCGAGACTGCGGATGAGGTCGAGCGCGACGCGCAGTTCCTCCTCCGTACAGCCGAGCGCCTCCTGCAGCTGCTCGAGATCGCGAGCCGCGACCAGCTCGAGCTTGCCGGCAGTCACGGCGAGCGCGAGTGCCCGTCCGGGCGTGCGGGGCTCGAGTGCATTGAGCTGCAAGGCCAGACACTCGGCGAGATCTCGCGCGGCGATGCCGGTCGGCTCGAGCGTCTGCACGATACGCAGCGCGGTCTCGAGCTCCCCCGGGGCAAGCTCGCCGATCCCGCTACCCTCGTCCGCCGCCATCGGCGCGAGCTCGGCCAGCGGCTGGCGCAGGAATCCATCCTCATCGAGTGCATCGACGATGAGGTTTGCGAGCGCGAAATCGCGCTCTGTGAGGCCGAGCAGCAGCAGCTGCTCATGCAGCTGATCGCGCAGCGTCGACGGCGAGGCGGTCCACTCGGTCCAGTCCGGCGCGTCGTCGCTTGCCGAGCCGCCGGCAACGCCGGAGAAGTCGAGATCCTCTCCCGTTGTCGTGTCGCCTTCCTCGGCCTCGTTCTGCCCATCCGCACCCTCGGCGGCCTCCTCCAGGAACGGATTCTGCGCAATCGCCTGGTGCAGTTCTTGCACACATTCGAGCGCTGAGAGCTGCAGTAATTTCACCGACTGCTGCAGCCGGGGCGTCAGGGTGAGCTGCTGCCGGAAGCGCAGCCCCAGAACGGCGTTGGTCATCGTTGCCTAGAGTCCCTTTTCAGCGGGCCGATCGAGTTCAAGCAACAGCTATGCCAGGCGCCTCTAGAAATAGCCGAATCGGTATGCAGGACATGGAATCAATACCTGACGATGGCGCGGGTTCCGCGCGCCGCGCCGCAGGCGAAGAGGGCGCGCCCGGCGCGCGTTCTCAAAATGCGGGGAATCGTGCCCCCGAGGCGCGCGCTCTCGCGGCGGCGGAGCTCGGTGCCTTCGAATGGGACCCTTCCACCGATGCATTGGCCGGCTCCGGGATGCTCGCGGCGCTGCTCGGCTGCGAGCCGCAGGCCATGCCGCGCACGCTCGCCGCATTGCTCGCGAGAGCGCAGGAGGAGGATCGCGCCGCCTTCGCTCGCGAGATGCGCGCGGCCGCAGCCGCCCGCCGCGCCGCGCGCGTAGAGGTGCGCGTGCGCGACGATTCGGCGGGGACGCGCTGGCTGCGCGTGCGCACGGGAATTTTCCGCGGGCCCGCGGGAGAGCGCGTCATCGGCCTGGTGGAGGATGTGACTCGCGAGAAGCAGTCCGAGTCGGAGTACGCAGCGCTCGTGCGCCGCGAGCGCGCGCTCCGCGCGGCCGCCGAGCAGGCGAACCGATCCAAAGACGAATTTCTCTCCATGTTCTCGCACGAGCTGCGCTCGCCTCTCAATGCGATCCTCGGCTGGAATCGCATCCTCGCTGTCAAGCGCGCGGGCGATGCGGAGGTCGCGGCCATGACGGCGCGCATCGAGCGCAGCGCCAAAGCGCAGCTGAAAATGGTGAACGACCTGCTCGACCTCGGGCGCATCGGCACCGGCAAGCTCAAGATCGACGCTCGCCCTGCGGGGCTCGCGCGCGTCGTGGGCGCAGCGCTCGACGCCTCGCGCCCGGTGGCGGCGGCCAAGGGAATCGAGCTCGCAAGCGCGATCGAGCGCGACGGGAGCGAGGTCTACGGAGACCCCGATCGGCTGCAGCAGGTCGTGTGGAATCTGCTCTCGAACGCACTCAAATTTACCGATGCGCGCGGGCGCGTCGAAGTGACGCTGCGGACGTCAGGTGGCGTCACGACATTGAGCGTGGCGGATTCCGGCCAAGGCATCCCGCCCGAGCTGCTCCCGCACGTGTTCGATCGATTCCGCCAGGGTGACAGCTCGACGACACGCAACACCGGCCTCGGCCTGGGGCTTGCGCTCGTGCGCGAGATCGTCGCTCTGCACGGAGGTACCGTGAGCGCCTCGAGCGAAGGACGCGGCCGCGGGGCGACTTTCACCGTGCGGCTGCCCGTCCTGTGCGCGCGCACGGGCGCGAGCGACGAGCGCCTCGCGAGACGCCGTCGCTCGCTCGAGCGAGCGCTCGCGGGGCTGTCGATCCTGGTGGTGGACGATGAGGCCGATG